>CAZSRU010000083.1:6672-12049 GCA_964609395.1 uncultured Victivallales bacterium | reverse complement strand
CGGGGCGGCGAGATTCGAACTCGCGGCCTTTTGAACCCCATTCAAACGCGCTACCAGGCTGCGCTACGCCCCGACTTAAAACTCAACTGGTTCGTGAACGCTATCACGCTGCCATTGCCGCGTCAAGCCGGGATTCGGCGAAAACGACTTTTTTCTGGTCTTTTCTTGTGGCCATATTTTATGTCGCCTTGATCATGGGCCTTTTTTGGTCTGGAAATACGGCTTGACCTCGGCAGTAAGACTTGCTAGATTTCCACACCCGTAGGCACAACAGGAACGCGAGTTCGGGCCGGATGCGATTTAACCTTTCGCGACCGTAATTTGGAAACGCATACGCGTGACTGCCTTAAAGCGCTTTCTTTCCAACGGAGTTTCCGTTTGAACGACTGCAAATCAACGCAACATAACAAGGAGAAACGAACAGCATGAGTGCACCGACAACCAACAAGAAACTGATCGCATGGGTGGAAGAGGTCGCCGCCATGACGACACCGGACCAGATCGTCTGGTGTGACGGGTCCAAGGCGGAATACGATCGTATGATGGCACTGATGGTTGCCTCGGGCATGGCCATCAAACTGAATGAGAAGAAGCGCCCCAACAGCTTCGCCTTCAACTCATCCCCCTCCGATGTGGCACGCGTGGAAGGCCGCACCTATATTGCCTCACGCAAGCAGGAGGATGCAGGCCCGACCAACAACTGGATCGATCCGGTCGAGTTGAAGAAGACGATGAAGGCTCTCTATGCCGGCTGCATGAAGGGCCGCACGATGTACGTGATCCCCTTCTCCATGGGCCCGATCGGCTCGGACATCGCCAAGAACGCCATCGAGCTCACCGACAGCCCCTACGTCGTGGTCAACATGCACATCATGACCCGCGTGAGCACCGAAGTGCTGCGTCTCATCGAGAAGACCGACGCGTTCATCCCGTGCCTGCACTCCGTTGGTGCTCCGCTGCAGCTGGGCCAGAAGGACAGCCGCTGGCCCTGCGCCCCGATCGAGCAGAAGTACATCGCGCACTTCCCGGAAGAGAACCTGATCTGGTCGTACGGTTCCGGGTACGGTGGCAACGCCCTGCTCGGCAAGAAGTGCCTGGCCCTGCGTATCGCGTCGGCGATGGCCAGCCGCGAAGGCTGGATGGCTGAGCACATGCTCATCCTCCGCTTCACCAACCCCCAGGGCAAGAAGTTCCACATCGCCGCTGCCTTCCCGAGCGCCTGTGGCAAGACGAACCTGGCCATGCTCCAGTCCACGGTTCCCGGCTGGAAGGTGGAAACGATCGGCGACGACATCGCCTGGATGAAGCCCGGCAAGGATGGCCGTCTCTACGCCATCAACCCGGAAGCCGGTTTCTTCGGCGTTGCGCCAGGGACCTCGAAAGCCTCCAACCCCATGGCACTTGAAAGCATCAAGAAAAACGCGATCTTCACGAACGTGGTGGTCACGGATGACGGCGATGTGTGGTGGGAAGACATGGGTGTCGAGTGCGCGGGTGGCAAGGACTGGAAGAACCAGCCCTGGAAGCCCGGCATGAAGGATGCGGACGGCAACAAGATCCTTGGTGCCCATCCCAACAGCCGCTTCACCGCGCCTGCCGCGCAGTGCCCGGTGATCTGCGAGGACTGGGAGAACCCCGCTGGCGTACCGATCGACATCTTTGTCTTCGGTGGCAAGCGCACGACGACCATGCCGCTGGTCCACGAGGCCTTCAACTTCAACCAGGGCATCTACATGGGCGCGACCGCGTCCTCCGAGCCGACGGCGGCCGCGCTTGACCTGGGCGGCGTAAGCCTGCGCTTCGACCCGTTCGCCATGACCCCGTTCATCGGGTATCATGCGGGCGACTACATGCAGCACTGGTTCGACATGGGCGACATACTCGGCGACAAGGCTCCGCGTTGCTTCTACGTCAACTGGTTCCGCAAGACCAAGGACGGCAAGTGGCTCTGGCCGGGATTCGGCGAGAACAGCCGTGTGCTCAAGTGGATGTGCGACCGTGTCGAAGGCAAGGTTGGCGCTCGCGAGACGCCGATCGGCCTGATGCCGATCGATGGCGACCTGCCCCTTGATGGGCTTGATCTGCCCGCCGGGAATTGGGACGAGTTGATGAAGGTCGACACGGCGCTCTTCAAGGAAACGGTTGACAATGCAGAGAAGTACCTCGCCACATTCGGCAAGAAACTCCCTGTACGCATCACCGAGCAGCTTCAGGCACTCAAGGCGCGCCTTGGCTGAGAGCCCGATTGAGAGCGAGCAATGAACATCAGGCCGCCCCGGTTCGCCGGGGCGGCTTTTTTTATGCAGTGATTCTGAACTTGAATCATGCTCCACACTACGCCAGACTGCAACCATGTCGCCAACAACCATTATACCTCATCGATTTCAACCTGGCATAGAAACGCTGCTGAGCAAGAATAACGCCCGTGCACTGAAGGGTCGCCGAGTCGGCCTGGTCAGTCATATGGCTGCCGTGGACATCGCTGGCACCACCACGGCCCAGCTCCTGCACGAGACGCCGGGGATCACGCTGGGCTGCCTGATGGGGCCGGAACACGGTTATTTCGGCATTGCCGCCGCTGGCGAATCCTGCCGCTCGCAGCGCCATCCGGACTGGCGGATCCCGATCTATTCGCTCTATGGCGACACCCGCAAGCCCCGCCTGGAATGGCTGCGGAAACTCGATCTGCTGGTGGTCGATCTCCAGGATCTCGGCTACCGCCCCTATACTTATGTTTCCACCTTGAAGCTCGTGCTGGAAGCCGCCGCCGAGGCCGGTCTGCCGGTGATCGTGGCGGATCGCCCCATCCCCCTGCCCCGCACGGTGGACGGTCCCATGCTCGATCCTCGCTTCGAAAGCTTCGTCAGCGCCATCGACGCGCCGATGGTCTACGGAATGACCCCGGCGGAAACCGCCCGCTGGCTGCAGCAGACCTGTATCCCGCAGGTTGACCTGCAAACCGCCCCCATGCAAGGCTACCAGCGCGAAGTCAAACCGCTGACCGATGCCCCGCCCTTCATGCGGCCTTCACCTTCGATCGTCTCGCGCGAGTCCGCGATCTGTTTTCCGGCCACAGTCTGCCTGGAGGGACTGCCGCATATCGACCACGGACGCCAGACCGCGATGCCGTTCCAACTGGTCGGCGCGCCATGGACGCGCGGCGAACCCCTGGCCGAGACGCTCAACGCCTGCCACCTGCCCGGCGTCGTGTTTCATCCGCACCTCTACCTGCCGCCGGGATCCACCGTCAAACGCGCCTTCTCCGGCATACGCCTGACCGTCACCGACGCTGGTCCCTTCCGCCCCGTTCTGACCGGCATCACCATCCTGTCCGTCTTGGCCGACTTGCATGGACGCAACCGGGTCTGGAACCGGAGAACAACCCGGACCGAGTTCTTCGACAAACTCATGGGCACGGATACCGTGCGACTAGCCCTGGCGGACGGAACCCCACCCACTGATATCGCCGCCACCTGGTGCGCCGGACACCGCCCATTCATCAAACAACGCAACGCCTGCCTGCTTTACCAGCCTGCCGATAAAGTAGAGCCCAGTTGCGCCGCAACTGAGGCTTGCCGCTTAAGCGCTGCCATGCCTTCAGCGCGGCGGCTGGGTTAACCCCGGCGTTGTAAGCGTCTGTGTCTTCCGTGTTTGGGAATGTGGTTAAATCCCGATTTTTTTCTCGCTTTTTTGGTCCCTTAGTGGCCAGAATGCTGCGTTTTCACAACCCAAAAAGGATAAAACCATGACCATCAGAGCCCTGTCCTACAGCCTACTGGCCCTTGCCTTCGCCACCCTGCCACTGACCGCTTCGGCCGCAACCCCCCGCGATCCTGCCGCCAGCCTGCAGGTCTACAACACCATCCACGAGCGTCTCGATGCCGGCGGCGACCTGATGGTCATTGCCAATGTCGCCGGCCTGGCCGAGAAAGCCATGAACGCCATCCGCGGGTTCGCCGCCATCGCCCCGTCCGTACCTGGGGAAGCCAACACCCCCGCCGCGACCCTCGCCAACGTGTCGGATTTCCTCAAGCGCAACGGCTTCTATGCCGTCAAGGGGATCGGCATGAGCGTCGTGCCCCGGGCTGATGGCATGAATACGATAAAGACCTTTGTCGCACGGGATGCCGAGGCCGCCCGCCTGCCGCTCTGGCTGGCGCTGGTCGGCGGTGCCCCCTCCGCCATGAAAGTCCATGCCTACCTGCCGAAGGACACCGTGCTGGCACGTTCCGGCACGGCCGATTGGGGTGCCCTCTGGCAGCTCGTGCGCGGCGGCGTCACGGAGATCGGCGGCAGCGAGGCCTCCGGCGGTTTCGATGCGGCCCTGGCGATGTTTGCCGCCCAGGTCGGCGTGTCCCCCGAGGTGCTGATCCAGTCGGTCGCCCCTGAGGGCGTCCTCTCCATCCAGCTCTCGTCAACCGAGACGGTCACGATCCCGCTGGAAGGGACGTCAGGCGCAACCATCCCGGCCCCGTCACTACTGCTGGTCACCGCGGTCAAGGACAGCACGATCATCGACACCGTCAAGAAGGCCTTCGCGCAGAAACTGGAGATGCCGCTGCCGGAAGTCCGCCTCGGCGACGCCACGGTCTACAACATCCCCTTCCCGATCCCGTCCCCCTTCCCGATGCAGCTCACCCTGGCCACCCACGGCAATTACCTGCTCATCGGCACGACCTCGGCCGTGGTCACCGATGCCCTGAATGCCGCCACCAGCGGCGGCGGGCTGAAGACCGAACCGGAATTCGCGGCGGCCTTTCCCGCCGCCACGCCGAACAACGGCATTCTGTTCGTCGGCAGCCGCCTCGGGGACAGCTTCAAGATCGTCCGCGACCAGATGTTAAGCCAGATGCCCGCCGGCGGTGAGGAACAGGCCGTCTTGAACCAGATTCGCAGCCTGATGGACCAGAACCTCGACACGAGGTCGGCGTTCACATTCCACAACCTGCGCACCGGCGTGCAGGCCAGCGGCACCAGCGCCTCGGGCGGACAGCAGCTCGTCGGCTCCATGTTCGTGGCACCGATGGGGTTGATGGCAGGCATTGCCATCCCCTCGTTCGTCAAGGCCCGCTCCACGGCCCAGAAGAACGCCTGCATCAACAATCTGCGCCAGATTGATTCCGCCAAGGAGCAATGGGCCATGGCGGAGAACAAGAACGACGGCGATTCGGTCGATGAGGCCGGCGCCGCGGCATATATCAAGGGCAACGCCATCCCCACGTGCCCGCAAGGCGGCACCTACACCCTCGGTACCATCGGCGAAGAACCGACCTGCTCCCACCCCGGGCACAGCTTGCAGTAAAGCAGAAATAGGGAAAGCTGAAAGCAGAAATAGTGCTCAGATTTTTCAACCACAGAATACACAGAAGACACAGAA
>CAZSRU010000083.1:0-6572 GCA_964609395.1 uncultured Victivallales bacterium | reverse complement strand
TATTCACCATGCAAAACACCAAGCCATACAATCGTGAACAGGGAGAACTTTGCACGGCGGTAAAGCGCGTCACGCTGGGCGGACTCGTCATCAACTTGATCCTGAGCATGTTCAAGCTGGCGTCCGGGGTTTTCGGCAATAGCCAGGCGATGATTGCCGATGCCGTGCACAGCCTTTCGGATTCCGTCACCGATGTGGCGATCCTGTTCGGGGTGCGTTTCTGGAGTGCCCCGCCGGATGAGCGGCACCCTTACGGGCACTGGCGCATCGAGACGCTGATCACCACCGCCATCGGGCTGGTGCTCATTGCCGTCGCGATTGGGATCAGCATGAACTCGATCCAGACGATCAAGGATGGTCATGTCAATCCGCCATCATGGATGGCTTTCTATGCCGCCGTGGCGTCGATCATCACCAAGGAGCTGCTCTATCACTGGACCGCCCGCACCGGACGGCGGCTGAACTCCTCGTCGGTGGTCGCCAACGCCTGGCATCACCGTTCCGATGCCATGAGTTCCATTCCCGCCGCGATCGCGATCCTGACGGCCAGACTCAAGCCGGAATGGGGATTCGTCGACCATATCGGCGCCATCATGGTCTCCGGGTTCGTTCTGTATGCAGCCTGGGGAATCATCCGCTCGGCCACGGGCGACCTGACCGACGAAGCCGCACCGGAGGCCCTGCTCGCGGAGATCCGTGCGATCTGCCAGCACCTGGCGGGCGTTTCCTCAGTTCACGCTGTCCGCACCCGCAAGGTCGGCCCCGGCTACCATCTGGACCTGCATGTGCTGGTCAATCCCGTTTTTTCCGTCCGCCAGGGCCACGACATCGCCACCCAGGTCAAGCACCGCCTGATCGGGCAGCTCCCGCAAGTCCGCGACGTCATCGTCCATATCGAGCCAGACGACGAATAGCGGGAATCTCCTTGTCTTTCGCCCCTGATTATGAGAGTCTGGCCGCTTCATTTTTCCAACCAAACGAGGAGGAACACGATGGCTGTCAAGAAAGTTGCCCTGTTAACCGCTGGCGGGCTTGCCCCCTGCTTGTCCGCATCGATCGCCGCGCTCATCGAGCGCTATACCGCCACCGCGCCGGAAATCGAGATCATCTGCTACCGCTCCGGCTACAAGGGACTGCTCACCGGCGACAGCTTTACCGTCACCCCGGATATGCGTGACCGCATTGCCGTGCTCTATCAGCACGGCGGCAGCCCGATCGGCAACAGCCGTGTGAAGCTCACCAACGTCAAGGACTGCCTGAAGCGCGGGCTGATCCGCGACGGCCAGGACCCGCTGAAGGTCGCCGCCGACCAGTTGACCACCGACGGCGTGGACGTGCTGCATACGATCGGCGGGGATGACACCAACACCACGGCCGCCGACCTGGCCGCCTACCTCAAGACCCACAACTACGACCTGACGGTTGTCGGCCTGCCCAAGACCATCGACAACGATGTCTACCCCATCAAGCAGAGCCTGGGCGCCTGGACCGCGGCCGAGGAGGGTGCCCAGTTCTTCGCCAATGTCGTGGCCGAGCACAATGCCAACCCGCGCATGCTGATCATCCACGAGGTCATGGGACGCAACTGTGGCTGGCTGACGGCCTACACCGCCCGGATCTATTCCGAGTACCTGCACGAGCTTGACTTCCTGCCGGAGATGGGCCTCTCGCGGGAACGCAAGGACGTTCATGCCGTCTATATCCCCGAGATGGAGGTCGACATCCAGGCCGAGGCCAAGCGCCTGCGGGCCATCATGGACGAGATCGACTGCGTCAACATCTTCATCTCCGAGGGTGCCGGCGTGGAAACCATCGTGAAGGAGCTCGAGTCCGCCGGCGAGACAGTGCCGCGCGACGCCTTCGGCCACGTCAAGCTCGATGCGGTAAACCCCGGCAAGTGGTTCGGCAGCCAGTTCGCCACGATGCTCGGGGCGGAAAAGACGCTGGTGCAGAAGAGCGGCTATTTCAGCCGGGCAGCGGCATCCAGCGACGATGATATCGAGCTGATCCAGGCCTGCTGCAACCTGGCGGTCGACTCCGCCCTGCGTGGCGAGAGCGGCGTGGTCGGGCAGGACGAGGATCATGGCGACGCGCTGCGCGCCATCGAGTTTCACCGCATCAAGGGCGGCAAGCCATTCGACATCAGCCAGGGATGGTTCCAGGAACTGCTCCAGGCCATCGGCCAGCCCGCTGGCGCGAAACTCACCGTCAGCCATTAAGCGGCGACCGCCCCCGGAGCGTCCAGTCAACCGCCTAAAGCGGGGGGCGACAACGCGTGGCTAACTGGGGAAGATTAGGGCGAAAGATTAAGGCAAAAGATTAGGGGTGGAGCATGAGTCCCTTTATCTTTCGCCCTAATCTTTCGCCCTAATCTGACTTCAAACAGGCAAGGTATTGGCATAGCCGGAAATGACAACAAAACGTCCAGAGCACCCGATACCGGATGCGACCTCCCCAGGCAGCGCCAGCAGCCGGAGGCGCTCGTTGCAGTTCGTGGCGATCGGGGGCTGCCTGGCGATGATCTTTGGCGTGGGGGTCGGAAGCCCGGCGACGACCGAGTTCTTCCGCGCCATCGGGGCCAATGAGTTCCACTTCGGACTGATCACCGGCATTCCCATGATCATGCTGCTGATGCAGTTTGTCGGCGCCGCCGCGCTCAACCGTGCCAGACGACGCAAGCCCCTCTTCATCGCCTGCCTGATCACGTGCCGGCTGATCTACCTGCCTATCGCCTTCCTGCCCTTCATCCTCGGCAGGACCGGCCATCCGCTGATGATACCGGTTGTGATTGCCCTGCTGGCCATCAGTGCCGCCACACACAACTTCGCGATCCCCTTCTGGTTCTCCTGGATGGCGGACCTGATACCCAAGCGCATCATCAACCGGGTATGGGGCTGGCGGCAGATGGCGATGCACATCACCTGGACGGCGGCCTACCTGATGGTCACACTTAGCCTGTTCCTGATAGAAAAACCGGCAACCCTCATTTTTCCTGCCCTGGTCCTGATCGCCATTGTCGCGGGCGTGACCGATATCCTGCTTTTCCTGAAAGTGGACGAACCGCCAAACCTCGTCACCACCTACAGCCGTCTATGGGCCGACTTCATGGAGCCCCTGCGGCATCCGCTCTATCGCCGCTTCGTGGCGTTTTCGTGTGCCTGGAGTTTTTCCTGCACCCTGGCCTCCTCGTTCATGCTCCTTTACGCGCTCAAGGTGCTCCATCTCGCCCCCTGGAAAGCCAGCTTGATCTGGTGCGTGCAGGGCGTCGGCATGGCGCTCGCATCCAGCATGTGGGGACGCCTGGCCGACCGGTATGGCAACCGCCCGGTACTGAAGCTCTGCACAACGCTCAAACCGATGATCGTGATCGTCTTCCTGCTGCTGACACCGGAGAATGTCGTCTGGCTGCTACCGCTGGCGTTTCTTCCTGACGGGATTCTGAATGCGGGGAACACACTGGCCACCAACGGCTACATGCTTTCCATCGCCCCGCGTGAGAACCGTTCGATGTTCATCGCCGCCATCACCGGCCTGGCCGGCGTCTGCGGCGGGCTCGCGGCCATGGCGGGTGGGTTCCTGCTGGAGCGGCTCTCCGGCTGGGAAGCAACATGGCTCGGGCATCAGTTGAATGCATACCACGCGATTTTCGGCATCAGCCTGCTCTTGCGGCTAATGTGCCAGCCGCTGGTGCGGCGCATCGAGGAACCCGGCTCAAGGCATACACGGCAGATCATCGGGGCGATGATGGACGAGTGGCCTATGTGGATCGTCCGTTTCCCTGTCGGGCTCTACCGCCGCTACCGCGACCCCCGCCCATGAGACCGGCCGCCCCGCCTGCCACGAGAAGCCCGCCCGCGATCCCCAGGATGCTCACGGTCAGACGCCACCCGTCGGGCCGTTCGCCGAAGACGATCAGCGCCGCCAGTACGCCCAGGGGGATCTTGACATTGTTGAACACGCCCAGCACCCCCGGATTAACCTTCCTGGCACCGAGATTCCAAAGGAAGAACGCCACGGCGGACGGAACCGCCCCCAGATACAGCAGCACCCACCACTGCGTGGACGACGGACGGAACGCCGCCAGTCCGCCGGGAATCGCGAACGCACCGGTCACCAGCACAGCCCCCAGATACAGCAGGCCGAAATGCCGCATGCCATTCCCGCCCGCCAGTCCCGGTTCCCGTTCCATCATCAGCTTGTACTCCACCTGGCCGGCGGCAAAGCAAAGGTTGGAGACCTGGATCATCACGATTCCCGGCAGCATGCCACCGCCGATCCGCTTTAAGCCGAACAAGACCGCGACCGCCGCGATACCGAGAGCGGCCGCCACGAAATAGGCCAGTCGGAAACGCCCGCGCCGCCAGCCGTCGAGCACCGTCACGAACAACGGGGTCATGATGGTAAACAGCGCCACCTCATGACCGGCCAGCGACTGATAGGCCTGGATATAGACCGCATACATCAGGCCGTACTGCACCGCCCCGATCAGCATCAGGCGCAACGCCTGCTGCCAGGCCAGCCCGCGAAGACGCAGGAGCGGCCCAAAAATCACCAGCGAGACCAGCAGACGCACAAAAGCGACCGCCTGCGGATCCAACCCAACCAGATACCGCCCGATCAACCCGAACGAGAACGCCCACAGCAATGATGCCAGTGCCAGATAAACCATAACACCCCACTCTTTTAAAGGTATTCTGCCAGCTGGCGGGTGGCCCACTGGCGGAACTCCGTGCCACGAGGTGAACGGACCCGGTAGCCGACCGCCAGGATCATATTGAGATTATACAAGAAGGTTTTCCGTTGAACCTGCCGGGCTCCCTCGGTTTGAACTGTCAAGGATTCCTTGACAGTTGCCTCTGATAACTCACACTCCCCTAAAATATTCTGAATATGCAGACTAATATTCTGCTTGGTTGTGTCGAAAAGGTCGGCTATTTCGAGCTGATTCAGCCATGCCGAACCATCTGCCGTCTTGAGCTGCACCTCTGCTTTTCCATCTCCGGTGCGGAAAACAATGAGTTCATTGGCTCTCATGCCGTCACCTCGGCCAGCATCCGGACGATGTCTTTTTCCAGTCCCTGGATATCCGCTTCGATTTCGGTGAGTGGCCGAGGCGGCGTGTATTTGTAGAAATGGCGGGTGACGTTCTCGGTGTCGCGCAGTTCCGGATCCGGCTCGGGGTTGCCTTTACTGTCGCGGCAGATTTCCGCTTCCGGATCGCGTTCGCCCAGGGCACCGGGAGCCAGAAGCGCCTTTTTCAGCGGTGCGTCCAGCTTGACGGGTGACTTCTTGAAGGCCTTCTCTAAAATGGCTTCAAAAACGGCCCGGTCTTTGATTGTTTCGCTTCCGGGGGTCTTGAGCTTTTCCAGAACGGACAGAATCTGCTTCTGCTTTTCTCTGCCTTCGGCGATCTCTTTTGCCTTTGCATCAACAGCCTTGCGTTTTTTTGACTCAACCAGTCCTGTGTAATAGGCGCTTTCTTTAAACTTCGCAAAGCGCTCTCCGGTTGCCGCGAAGTTTAGACGCAAAGGCCGCTCACCGGTGATCTTCAAGTAACCGAACTCCTGATTGCCGAAAATTATGATCTCTTCGTTGGTGAAAAGAAGGCTCACCATAAGGTTAATGACTTCACGTGGTGTAAAATGGTCACCTGCCTCTTCGTTGGCCTGTTCGTTAAACCGGCGGACGAGGTCTTCAAACAGATAGCCCATCGCCGCGTTTTCCACACGTCCCGGGTGCAGATCGACATTGGCGAACTGCTTGACGATGTCGAACAGGCGGTTGGACTCGTCCAGTTTCTCTATTTCCTCTTCGAATTTGAACTTTCCGAGTATCTTCCGCGCCCCGATTGAGAAACCGGCCATAAACGCACGGAAATTGGCGGGCAGATTATCGGCATCGGCCAGCAGGCTGGCATAAAGTCCCTCTTCTTTATGGGCGAAGGTAAAGCCGCTGCTGTTGAAGAAATTGAGTTTGAATTTGCGACAGATCATCTTCTCGATGGTGGCGTCGTCATACTTTCCGTCTGCTTTCAGCTTGCGATGTTCGGTCAGTACGGCCTTTTTGGTTGGCTCCAGTACGCAGTCCAGTCGTCGCAAAACCGTTAGAGGGATCATCACCCGGCGATATTGAGGGGGGCGGTAAGGCCCGCGCAGCAGATTGGCAATCGTCCAGATAAGGTCACTGTTTTGCTTGATAATCGATTGGTCTGTCATGCATGCCCCTGTGCGGTTCGCGCTGGGCCTTGCTTCGGTACAAACGACTTTTCAATGTCGTCGTTTTCCTATACTTTGTGAAGGCCTTTATATCTGCGGTATATATGCCAGAACCGCAGCAATTAGGCAAGGAGTCATTGTGCTCAGCGGTTCCAAATCAAAGGGTTTGTAAGCGATCAGTGCGAGGCGGAGTCTGAATGTGTTTTAAAAAAGGCAAAGCGGGGCCATCCGTCCGGCGCGGTCGGTTGTCACTTTGTCGTTGGATGCAGGCGGGTTCGGGCAGAAGGCCTGCTACGCCTGTTTTTCAGGGTCTTCCGCAGAATCTGTGGGTATGTATGTTCGCGGGGTTCTGTCAAA
>CAZSRU010000082.1:4519-12409 GCA_964609395.1 uncultured Victivallales bacterium | reverse complement strand
AGGCCAGTTTGACAGAACCCCGCGAACATACATACCCACAGATTCTGCGGAAGATCCAGTTTTTAAGGCCCCGGTGCGGAAGCGGACGGGATTGGCGGTGTCGACGGCGGAGAGGATGGCAAGAAAGGTGACTATTCCCCGTTCTGGGGAACGGAGGGAGATTTTGTCGTTGCCTCTCGCTTCGCTCGTTGCGAATGTTCATTCGCCTGTTGGGCTTCGCCCTGCTGGCATCCGGCTCTGATGGATGACCCCAAAAGCCCTCGTCGGGAATGGCGCGACAACCTACTTTCTATTTTCCTGGTACTCTGACCCTGCGATAGCCGTACTGCTCAGAGGCTTCCGCAACACGGCGTTCCTCCTCTGCATGATCAGCGTGCATCCATGCTGGCAGCGGCTCGCCTGTGGCTTTCGCATAAAGTGTTTCGGGAGCAATATCCACCTCGTCACCCCAGGAAAGCACACCAAGCTCGCGATTCACCTCGAACCGGCGGAAAAAATCCATATCGGCAAAGCGCGCGAAAACACCGCTGCGTGCCGGATAGTCCGAGAAATCGACGACGCCTCGCCGTCCGTTCTCAAACGTCACCTCAATCGTATATCCACCCTTATACACCGCCGATATGACATCGTGCATAACTAGAGCTCCTTTAGCGTAACGGCTCGATTTGAACAGGGGGCTTTTCGTGCACCGCCAATTCCCAGTCCTGCATCAGCTCGTCTTGATGCTGCGCAGCCCATTCCACCACCAGCCCCAAAGCACGAGGTGGCAGCGAGCCCTCAAGAATCCGTAAAGATAGTATATCGATGGCAGCCTTGTACTCACCGTAGCGCGCATGAAAATGCGGCGGATTGTGTTCATTATAGAAGACGGCAATCACGATTCCAAAAAATCGGCATATTTCCGGCATAAAGTAACCCCCATACATTTGCCAGGACAATAACCTACCTTAGCGGGCGGCGAATACCCACCACCCTGTTGTTCTGCGGTCCGTTCATCTTCCTTTTCAACCGCCACGAGACACATGCCACTGGAGAGCTTCTTGCTTTCACACCGCACGATGTCACCCGTCGCGAATCTCCAGTGTTCATCCTCTGGATCGGCATTGACCGAGACGATTCGGAACTTGGAGGCCCCAAGATCCTGCGCCTCGACGGGACGCCAGACGTCAGTCCCTTCGTCCTCCAGGTACACGTAGATCGTCTTCAGATCATTCATCTTCTCTCGCAGAACATAATATTAGCCGTCAAAAATAGCATCCCTGCTTAGCGTGAATCCACCAATAGCTTTGTTGACAATCAATAACTTACACACGCATTTTGACGGTATGCATGCCAAAAAGAAGGCATGCAATGCGTCAAAGAGCGAAAGCCTGCTACATCTAGGCGGGAAAGGTAGCGCAATAGGGGCGGCTGGGCAACTGGTAAATGATTGCGTTGGGGGGATCTATTCTGATTCACCCCAGATGCGGGCGAGGGTGGTTTGGATCTTTTGCTCGAAACGGGTGATGAGTTCGCGGTTGGCGGCGACCAACGCTTGCTCGGCTTCGATCTCTGCCACGATCGCTTGCTGTGTGGCGAGGGGCGGAAGGGGGATTTGAATCGAGGCCAAGATGCCTTGATTCAGGTTCTTCATGGTAACGCCTATCGCCTGTTCTTCGAGATACTGTTTCACCTTCGGTGAAGCAATTTGAAAGAACGCGAACCGCGCAAGGCACTCATCCTTGAGGCGAATGACAAAACTACCGGTACCACATAGCCAGCCGTTCATCGCTGCCGTAACAACACCGCATCTTCCCATTTCGCCGCGGCGCCCGATAACTATATCGTCTTTGCGGACGGTAAACTCCTTGAGACGGTCCCTGGTGACTGGCGAAATCATCTTCACACCATCAGTACTGATCCTTCCATCAACGATGTTCGCAGGATTAATAACGGGGATGCCTTCATCAACGTAGTCGCTCTGGTGTAACGCGCTTCCAAATGGTCCCGTAAGGATGGCCTCACACACCTCCCCCAGCGCCACCATCGGCCAGGTTGGATCTATGGGGATGTGGGGGCGGTAGTTGTCGAGGACGGCACGGGCGCCGTTGATGACTTTCTTGTATCCCTCGATCTCCGCCACGATCTCCCTCTGGATCTCAAGCGGCGGGAGGGGGACTCTTATTCTATGGGCGTTCTTTCTGTCTAGCGACGGCACTGCGGCAGTCTGTGCTCCTAGCGACTTGAGATCAATCGCTTCAAGCAATACCTTCACAAACTTCGGATCGTTGCCTTTAAAATTCTTCACAAACAATGATGTGTTGTGAGGCCAGTAGTGAGCAGCTTCTATCAAATGAACCTTGCCGATGGTACCACTGCGGCCGGTTACGACGCCCGGACCGCTCTCTTTCCACTCTGCATGGTAACCAATTATTCCGTTGGACCCTACGATTGGGTGAGGCCCGTCTATCCAAGCTTGTTTTGGAAGGTCATAACCACGCTGGAGAGTTATAACCTCACCCAATTCAACCATCGGAAATGTGGAGGAGCTTGCGGGGCTCTCCCGGTACCGCTCGCCGCTGAGGTTGTAGTCGCCGTTGGCGGCGATTTTGGCTTTTGCAACAATCTGGGCGGTGGAGAATGCAGGGAAAGAAGGGGATGAAGGGGACAGATCGGACGGATCGGACGGATCTTTTTGGGGATCTTTTGACGGATCTTTTTGGGGATCTGGGGGATCTTTTTGGGGATTTTTTTGGTGGGGGGGGCCGGAGCGCAGGGCTTGGAGGTAGGCTGCGAGGTCGGCTTTCACTTGCGGCAGGTCGTTTTTCTCTATGGCACGGCGTTGGGCTCCGAGGCCGTAGCCGTCGTTTTCGACCTTGAAGAACGCGATGGTGTCGGCGGTCCGGGCTAATCCGCGGTCGAGGATGAGTATGCTGGTCTTCACCCCGGAGTACGGGTTGAAGCACCCGGCCGGCAGCGACACGACGGCGACAAGGCTTTGCTCCACCAGCATCTTGCGCAACTGCTTGTACGCGGTCTGGCTCTGGAAGATGATCCCCTCCGGCACGATGATGGCGGCTCGTCCTTTGGGCGTGAGGTGTTCGGCCATGTAATCGACGAACAGCACTTCGCTGCGCTTGGCCTGGATGGAGAAGCGCTTGTGGGGCTTGATGCCGCCCTTGGGCGACATGAATGGCGGGTTGGCAAGGATCACATCGGCGTACTCGTTCCAGCGTTCCTCGGAGGTGAGCGTGTCGTATTCGTAGATGTGCGGGGCGCTGAAGCCGTGCAGATACAGGTTCACCAGCGAGAGGCGGACCATGTCGGGCGAAATGTCGTAGCCGCGGATGTTCCGGGCCAGCCGCCCGCGCTCATCCGGCGTGAGGGGGTTGGGGGGAACATCCGCCGGATCTGACCGATCTGACTGATCGGTCTGATCTGACGGATCATGTTTTCGCTGGATGTGTTTGTAGGCGGAGATCAGGAAGCCGGCGGTGCCGCAGGCGGGGTCGAGGATGGTTTCGTGTTTCTGCGGGGCGAGCACCTCGACCATGAAGTCGATGATGTGGCGCGGGGTGCGGAACTGGCCGGCATCGCCCTGGCTGCCGAGGACCGAGAGCAGATACTCGAAGGCGTCGCCGAGGCGCTCGCTGTGATCGTAGCTGAATTCGTCGATGATCTTGAGAAAGGCCTTGAGCGTCTCGGGATCGCGGTACGGCAGATAGGCATTCTTGAAGATGTCGCGGAAGAGCGGCGGGATGCCGGGGTTCTCGGGCATCTTGGCAATGCCCTCGCCATAGAGACCGAGCATCTCGTGTCCGCCGAGTCGGCGATCCATGAGCCTGGCCCAGCCATAGCGGGCGAACTCTCCGGTGAAGAACTTGCGCTTGCCGCCGAGCTCCTCGCTCTCGGCGTCCATGTCGTCCATGAACTTGTAGATGAGCGCGATGGTGATCTGCTCGACCTGGGATTTGGGGTCGGGCACCTTGCCCACGAGAATGTCGCGGGCGGTATCGATGCGGCGTTTGGTGGAGGAGTCGAGCATGGGGTTCCTTTGGGGGTCGGGCGGATCGGACGGATCTGACTGATCGGACGGATCTGACGGATCTGACCGATCGGTCAGATGTTGACTACTCCTTTGCATTCGGGGTAGGCGGTGCAGCCCCAGAATTGTTTGCCTTCGTTTTTGCCGGTCTTGGCCGTGCGCAGTGCCATGGGCTTGCCGCATTGCGGGCAGGGGGGAATGGCTTCGGGCGCGCCGGCCCGGTCGGCGCTGCGTTTGGCCAGCCTGGCAACGGCCAGTTGCTCGCTATAGCCGCCGCCGTCGATGAACTGCGCTTCCAGTGCCTCGATCTGGCGGTCAAGCAGGGTGTTGGCCTGGTTGATGATGCAAATGGCGGCATTGGCGCGGATGGCCGGGTCGGCGTGGTCGAGCCAGGGTGCGTAAAGGGCGTAGTGGGCGTCATCCGCAACGCGGGTCGCCGCCTGGTCCGGGGGATTTGCCCGATCAGACGGATCTGACGGATCAGACCGATCCGTCCGATCCCGTCCGATTTGCCGGACTTCGAGCGCTTCGGCACCATCGGGGTGCCACTGCGGCAGGCGGCGGTGGCGCAGGAAGTCCTCGTAGTCGAGGAGCAGTTCCTCGAGGCTGGCGCGGGCGACGTTGACCAGGCGCAGCTCGGTCTGCGACGAGGTGGCCGAGGCGCGGCTGCCTTCGGCTATATTCTGGCGGCCGCTGCGGGCGGATTGCACCATCTGGTCCACGGTACGTGACCGTGGATCAAGGAATTTCTCGCAGAACCAGACCGTCGCATCGTAGATGACGGTGGAAATCTGAAAACTGCGCAATTCCCGGTAACCGCCGCTGGCTCTGATCTTTCCCATGGTATCTCCTTTAGGCCGCGAACTGGGTCAGCGGCACGTAATCCTTGATGTATTCCGGCACGAGGGTGCGGAAGGGTTCGGGGACGGCCTTGAAATCACGCGTGGAGAATTCCGGGTTGGTGGCCAGGTCGGTAAACTGCCTGCTCTCGATGATGTCGCGGACATGGCCGTCGGTGACGTAGGCCTTGAAATAGTGCCGGATGGCCGGGATGGCCGAGGGCGGCTCGGGCACGCGGTCGGCGACGAACTTGGCGAATTCCTCCTCCAGCAGCTCATCCTTGGTCTTGAAGCGCGGGATCAGCCCAAAGACCTTTTCCAGGATCTCGCGCAGGCTGACACGGCGATCCACGGCGGCGGCCTTGCACAGCTTGTCGAGTGTGTAGAATTCCCTGGGCTTGTCGAAGACCTCGCGGTTGATGTAGTCGATCACGCGATCCCACTCGCCAGCCTCGACCGCGGAAGCGACAGCGGCATTGGCGCGCATGGTGTCCTCGAAGGCGTCATAGAACATGCGGTCGATCTTCATGCCCTCGACGCCGATGGCGGCCTCCTTGACGGTGGAGAGGATGTCGGTGCCGCGGTGCTCGTAGGTGAGGGGGGCGGACGGATCGGACGGATCCGACGGATCGGTCGGATCGGTCGGATCGGTCGGATCTTGGCGACTGGGTTTTGGCAGTTTCAGCACTTCGTCGTAGTTGAAGTCTTCCTCGAAGTATTCGCAGTTGGCGAAGAAGTCGAAGAGCTTGAAGGCGGTTTTTTCCGGGTTGCGGAGGTTTTCCTTGAGGGTGTCGTCGAAGAGCAGCTCGCGGAAGTCGTGTTTGCGGGTGCCGCGTCCCTTGATCTGGATAAAATCGGTGGGCGAGAAGATCGGGCGGAAAAGACCGAGGTTGAGGATGTCGGCGCAGTCGTAGCCGGTGGTCATCATGCCGACGGTCACGCAGACGCGCGCCTTGCTGGTCTTGTAGGCGGGGATGAAGTTGCCCGAGCCGAGCAGGTTGTTGTTGCTGAAGTTGAGGGTGAACTGCTGGGCATCGGGGATCTGGGAGGTGACCTGCACGGCGAAATCGGACTGGTATCTGCCGGGGTACATGCGGTCGGCCATCTGGTTGAGGATCTGCGCCAGTTTGGCGGCGTGGTTCTGGCTGACGGCAAAGATGATCGACTTGCCGAGCTCGCCGCTGACCGGGTCGCGCAGGGCGTGTTCCAGGAACGTCTTGCACAGGAGCTGGTTGGTGGAATCCGCGAAAAAGCGTTTTTCGAACTCGCGCTGCTTGAAGGCCTGCTGCTGATCCTCGCCCGCGTCATCGGTAAACGCGACGACGAAGCCCTCTTCGGAAAGCAGCGAGGTGGTGACCTCGGTGCGGGCGTCCACCACGGTCGGGTTGATGAGAAAGCCCTCCTTGACGCCGTCCAGCAGGGAGTAGCGGAAGGTCGGCTGGCTGTTCTCGCAGCCGAATGTGCGGTAGGTGTCGAGCAGCAGGCGGCGCTCGGTCTCGCGCGGGTCGCGCGTTCCCGGCCTGGTGCTGTCGAACCGGCGGAGGTAATCGCGCGGGGTGGCGGTGAGGCCGAGCTTGTAGCCGACGAAATAGTCGAACACGGCGCGGGCATTGCCGCCGATCGAGCGGTGGGCCTCGTCGGAGATGACCAGGTCGAAGTCGGTCGGCGAGAAGAGCCGCTGGTACTTGTTGTTGAAGAGCAGGGACTGCACGGTGGTGACCACGATCTCCGCGCGGCGCCAGTCGTCACGGCTCTCCTTGTAGATCACGCACTTGTAGTCGTTGGCCAGCACCCTGTTGAACGCCTTCTGGGCCTGATCCTCGAGTTCCAGGCGATCCACCAGGGACAGCACGCGCCGGGCATTGCCGGTGCGCAGGAAGAGCTTGATGACGGCGGCGGCGGTGAGGGTCTTGCCGGTGCCGGTGGCCATCTCGAACAGGAAGCGTGTCAAGGTCGGTGGACTTGAGCGTGACACCGGGTTCGAGGCGGATATTGGCGGGGGTGCCGTCTTCCGGGAAGAAGCGCCAGCCTGCTGCTTCGAGCAGCTTGTTGATCTTGATCCGGGCTGTGGCTTCCTTATCGGGCATTCGGGGTCCTGTTCCTGCGGCGTTCCAGTGTCGTTCTTGCGGCTCCAGTTGTCGGCAGAGAGTACCTGCTACCTGTCCGGGGGTAAAGGGGAAACTGGAGGGGAGGTGTACAGACGGATGACGGAAGACGGAAGACGGATGACGGATGACTGATGACGGAAGACGGATGACTGATGACGGATGACTGGGTGGGCTATTTGCTGGCGACTACTAGCATCTCGAAATCCTCGGTGGTCAGCTTGTCGTTGCGCGAGTAGGCCCCGAGTTTGGCACCGAGGATGTCGATCGTCTTGTACCCCAGCGTCTTCAGCAGCCAGGTGATCTCGCTGGGGACGTAATAGCGCTCGTTGCACTTGAGTTCCATCTGGTTCCCGGAATCGTCCTCGATAACCGTCAGGTTGTGATCCCGGAATGTCATCAGGTCGAAGGTGTTGCTTCTGTACGTGGCGTTGCCGTTTCCCCCGGCCTCGGCGCAGAATTGCTCCACGGAATGGTAAAGCGGGAAAAGGCCGTTCAGCGTGGTGAAGATCAGCTTGCCGTCGGCTTTCAGGGCCTGGGTTGCGTTCTTGAGGATCTCGAAGTTCATCTCGTCCGTTTCCATCAGGGGAAAGCCGCCTTCGCAGAGCATGATCGCCAGATCGAATTCGGCCTGGAACGGAAGGTTCCTGGCGTCCTGCTGCTGGAAGTCGATCGTCACGCCCGCCGCTTCGGCTTTTTCCCGCGCCCTTGCAAGCTGCGATTCGGACAGGTCGACTCCCGTCAGGTGGTATCCTCTGCTTGCCAGCTCGATCGAATGGCGGCCGGTACCGCAACCGATATCGATGATCCTGCGGGATGTGTCCCGGCCGATTTCCTGCTCGATGAAATCGCATTCGCCAGCCGTCCCCTGGACAAAGCATTCCTGGTCGTATTTCCGGGCGTAATTCTCGAACAACGATTC
>CAZSRU010000082.1:0-4419 GCA_964609395.1 uncultured Victivallales bacterium | reverse complement strand
TCTACGACAAATGATTGCCCGCCGGTTCCTGGCGGCTGAGGCAGTGGAAGCTGCCGAGGCCCTGGATGATGTCGGTGGCGTCGATTCCGATGACCGGGCGGTCGAAGCAGCCTTGCAGGATGGCCTGCGCCTGGGCATCGCGCTGGCAGCGGAAGGTCGGCATGATCACGGCGGCATTGCAGATGTAGAAGTTGGCGTAGGAGGCCGGCAGCCGTTCGCCGCCGTGGAAAACCGGATCCGGCATCGGCAGCTCCACGATCTCCAGCGGTACGTTCCCCGCCAGCCGCACGCCGCGCAGGACCTCGAGGTTGTGCCGCAGCGGCGCAAAGTTGACATCGGCGGGATCAGTCTCGACCGCGGTGACCACCCGTGTCTCGGAGACGAAGCGCGTGAGGTCGTCGACATGCCCGTCGGTATCGTCGCCGGCGATCCCCTCGCCCAGCCAGACCACCTGGCTGGCGCCGTAGTAGCGCAGCAGGGCCGCCTCGATGTCCGCGCGCGAGCAGGCGGGATTGCGGTTGGGATTGAGCAGGCAGGATTCGGTCGTCAGCAGGCAGCCCGCGCCGTTGACCTCGATCGCGCCGCCTTCCATGATCAATCCGGGCTCGATCAGCGGCAGGTCGAGATACCGCGCCGCCTGCGAGGGGATAAGGTCATCGAGCAGGAAGGGATATTTGCCGCCCCAGGCGTTGAAGCCCCAGTTGACGATCACCTTCTCGCCCGTATCGGAGTCGAACACGAAGCAGGGACCGTGGTCGCGGCACCAGGCGTCGTTGGTCGGGAAAACATGCGGCACGATGTTGTCCATGACCGCCCCGATCGCGGCCAGCGCCTGCTCGAGCTTGAGGGCCGCCTTGCGGTCCTGCACGCCGATATGCACGGTTTCGCCCTGGCTGATGACACGGATGAACTCATTATAGGGCGCGAAGATTTTTCCGATGCCGCCGGGCCAGGTCGAGGCGGTGTGGGGGTAGCTCAGCCAGGTTGCATGGTGCTTTACCCACTCGGGCGGCATGACAAAATGATGGGGCTTTTTCTTCTTCGATGTCTTCATACGCCATCCAGCCAGCGGGCGGTGATCGGGGCATAGGTATCGATCCGGCGGTCGCGCAGGAACGGCCACTGCGTACGGTAGCGGTCGGAGTCGCCCAGGTCGAGTTCCTGCACATGCAGGGCCTCCTCATCGGACGGGGCTTCATACAGCAGGGTGCCGAAGGGGTTGGTCACGAACGAACCGCCCCAGAAGCACTGGTCGCCCTCGATACCGGTGCGGTTGACGGTGACGACGTGTACCCCGTTGGCGATGGCATGGGCGCGCTGGATGGTGAGCCAGGCGTCGTGCTGCTCGCGTCCGGCCGCCTCGGGGGCCTTCATGTCCCTGCCGATCGCGGTGGGATAGAACAGGATCTCGGCACCCATCAGGCTCGTGATGCGGGCGGCTTCGGGATACCACTGGTCCCAGCAGATCAGCACGCCGATGCGGGCGAAGCGGGTGTTGAAGACCCGGTAGCCGGTATCGCCGGGGGTGAAGTAGTATTTCTCGTAATAGCCGGGATCGTCGGGAATGTGCGATTTGCGGTAGAGCCCCAGGACCTGCCCGTCGGCATCGATCACGGCGGCGGTGTTGTGATAAAGCCCCTCGGCCCGTTTCTCGAAGAGCGAGGCGATGATCACCACCCCCAGGCGGGCGGCGGCCGCCTGCAGCGCGGCGGTATCGGGACCCGGCACGGGCGCGGCCAGGGCGAAATTGGCGAGGTCCTCCTTGTCGGCGAAATACAGCGACAGGAAAAGCTCCTGCAGGCAGATCACCTGCGCCCCGCTGGCGGCCAGCGTCCCGATGCGTTCCAGCGCCTTGGCCAGATTCGCCGCCTTATCCGCCGTGCAGCGCATCTGCACCAGCCCGACCTTGACTTTCCGCTCCATACTCACCTCTCCTGCCCGAAACCCGGCAACCCCTGGCAACACACCAGCACGAACAGGCTAGCGGCTTGGCTCCCGCAAATCAACCCCGCATTCGCAGGTTTCTTGACAGGGCGATTCGATTTTGACAGATTTGCAACGTGGCAGTGATTATTCCAGACCGGTCCCGGCAGGTGGATACCTGCCCGGTCACGCATAGGCGAGGTCCGCCGTAAACAGGGAGGCGCGTATGAACCGATTATGGGCATTGGCCGTCCTGGCGGCGTTCCTGATGCAAGGCCGCTCCGACGCCAGGAGCGTATACAACACCTGGCAGCGCTCAACCCTCGACCAGGCGGGTGATACCGGCATGCACACCTCGCTGGCCTTTTCCTCCAGCGGCGCGATGGCCATCGGCTATTACGACGCGGACAACGGCAACCTCAAGTGCATCCGCAGCTTCGGAGGCATGTACATCACGCAGACCGTCGACAGCACCGGTGATGTCGGTGCGTTCTGCTCTCTGGCATTTGCCCCGGATGGGACGCCGGCGATCGCCTACTACGACGCGACCAACGGCGACCTTAAATACGCCAATCTCGTCTCCGGCGTCTGGACCCCGCGCACCATCTACAGCACCGGCAACGCAGGCTACCACCCCTCGCTCGCGTTCACGCCCGACGGGCGGCCCGCGATCAGCTTCTACGATGCCAGCAACGGCCGGCTGCTGTATGCCGAGTTCGAGGCCACATTTTGGCTGGTCTGGGACATCAGCGTGGTGGATGACACCGCTGACGTGGGGTATTTCTCCTCGCTGGCGTTCAACGCCAGCGGGCGCCCCGCCATCAGCTATTACGATATCGCCGCCAAGGACTTGAAATATGCCGTCCACAACGGCACCACCTGGGCGCGCATGCGGCTCGACAGCACCGGCGACGTCGGCTACCACACCTCGCTGGCGTTCTCGCCCGCCGGCGTGGCCTACATCGCCTACTACGACAATACCAACATGGACCTGAAGATGGTCTCGGTCGGCAGCGGCGGACTGATCTCGCCCCAGGCCATTGATGCAGGCGGCGCGGTCGGTGCCTACCCTTCGATCGCGTTCACCCCCGGCGGCCAGCCCGCCATCAGTTATCACGACATCACCCGGGACGGCCTTAAATACGCGGTGTTCAATGGCCTTTTGTGGGTGCTGCGGACCGTCGATGCCGGCGGCGGCATCTACCCCTCCCTGGCCTTTACCTCCGACGGCCTGCCCGCCATCAGCTACTACGACGACCAGAGCTTGAAATACGCCCGTGCGGTCGATACCCGTCCGCCGAGCACCGACTTTGACGGCGACGGGATCAGTGACATCGGCGTCTATTATCCGACGAAGGGTAAATGGCATTTCAAGAACAGTGGTGGCTGGACCATTGAGAACCAGTTCGGCTACAAGGGCACCCTGCCCGTGACCGGGGATTTCGACGGCGACGGGTTTACCGATTACGGCTGCTACGACCCGGTCGGTATCCCCGGGCTTGCCTCCCCCGGCTCCTGGTACCTGCAGCAAAGCAGGAACGGCTTCCGTACCGCCACCTTCGGCTACAAGGGCACCCTGCCTGTGACCGGGGACTTTGATGGCGACGGCATTGGCGACTTCGGCTGCTACGATCCGGCCGGCATCCCGGGCCTCGCGCCACCCGGCTCCTGGTATCTGCAGCAAAGCAAGAACGGCTTCCGCACCGCCACCTTCGGCTACAAGGGCACCCTGCCCGTGACCGGGGATTTCGACGGCGACGGCATTGACGACTTCGGCTGCTACGATCCGGCCGGCATCCCGGGCCTCGCGCTCCCCGGCTCCTGGTACCTGCAGCTTAGCAAGAAAGGCTTCCAGACCGCCTCCTTCGGCTACAAGGGCACCTTGCCGGTGGTCGGGGATTTTGATGGCGACGGGATTGACGACTTCGGCTGCTACGACCCGGTCGGCATTCCCGGCATCGCGCCTCCCGGCTCCTGGTACCTGATGCAAAGCAAGAAAGGCTTCCGAACCGCCACCTTCGGCTACAAGGGCACGCGGGCTGTCGCGGGGGATTACGACGGTGACGACACCGATGACTTCGGCTGCTACGATCCGACGGGCATCCCGGGCCTCGCGTCTCCCGGCTCCTGGTACCTGCAGCAAAGCAAGAACGGCTTCCGCACCGCCACCTTCGGGTATCCCGGCACCCTCCCGCTCGGCAACCTCCCTCCCTGGTGATTGATCTTTCCTTGTTGGATACAGGGGCAATGGGGCGGTCAGCAAGCAGCGGCAACGCTCAGAATAAGTGCATGTCTTGTGCACGCTGGATGACGGAACCACATCATCTGCATGGCTTGCCCCGAAGACCGTCTTTGTTCATCGAAAGGAAGACCGGCGATGTTCTCGTCTTGTTGTTTCCGGGCCGAACGCTCTACCCATTGCCGACTACGGGGAATCAGACTTGGGTCTTCCGCAGAATCTGTGGGTATGTATGTTCGCGGGGTTCTGTCAAACTG
>CAZSRU010000081.1:0-12832 GCA_964609395.1 uncultured Victivallales bacterium | reverse complement strand
AAAAATCGCAGCAACATCCGGTTGGATAAAGTGGCGGGAGCTTCCAGCTCCCGATTGCTTCACAATGTGGAATCAGAACGCCTTTCAGTAAGCGGTTTTCAGGATGGCCTCGATCAGGCTGGTGATGTCGGTCCAGTCCGCGCCGGATTTGCGCGGGCATGTTTTCGCGCGGGGCATTCGTCGTATGGATTCGACGCCTGCATCCGCTTGAAGACGGATGACTCGTTCACCAGGCGGGGGAAGTCGTAATCGACGCTGCGCAGGTCGCCGCACGGGATGTCGAGAAACCCGCAGGGTTGCAGGGTACCGGTATGCGACAGGAACGCGAACCCCCGCCCCCCGAGACAGCCGTGGAAGGGCGGTGATGGCCGTTCAGGATTATCATCCGGCAGCCTGAACTGCTTGTACTGCGGCGCGCAGGTGGTCCGGACGCGCAGCGGGCTGGTCCGCTCCTTCGAGGCGATCCACCGCAAGGCGTTGTCGCGCTCGGCGGCGTCAAGTTCCAGATCCGCAATCGCCGCGCCGCGTCCGGTGGGAACCAGGAAGAAGAAGTCGATGGCGGATGCGCCAAGCACGACAGCCAGATCCAGGATGCGGGGCAGGTCTGTGGCGTTGAGTCTGGAGACGGTGGTGTTGACCTGGAACGGGATTCCTGCCGCCTTCAGGCAGGCAAGCCCCCTGAGCGAGGCGTCAAAGGCACCCGTCACCCCCCGGAAGGCGTCGTGCTCGGCTGCCGTTGCCGCATCCAGGCTGATGCTGACCGCCATGACGCCGCTGGATTTGAGTTTTTCAGCAATCACGGGGGTGAGCAGATGACCGCAGGTTGCCATCACGACACGGCAACCGCTCCGGGTGGCATAGCCTGCAATGTCGAGGATATCCGCGCGCATCAGCGGTTCGCCGCCGGTCAGGATGATCATCGGACGGGCAACGCGGGCAATGGCGGCGATGGTCTTCAGGCATTCGGCCGTCGAGAATTCGTTGTCATAGCCTCCGGCGGTCGAAGCACCGCGGCAGTGCTGGCACTTCAAGCCGCAGCGCCGCGTGACTTCCCACGCGATAATATGTGGCATGGTCTGCATGTCGTACGAAGGTTAGCACGGCGGTCTTTGGAAACAAGCGCGAATAATTCCCAGGGGTCTGCACGATGCCTGATGCGTCGGAAATCTACGCTTGTTTATTGTGTGTGGCCGGGTAGACTCGCGGGGTCTGTCAACAAGGGGCTGAAAAGGAGGCAGGGCGATGCAACTGCGAAAATTGAGTGCCGAGGAAGAAGCGGCGTTTATCAAGGAGATCCACGGCGGGGATTCGAGTGCCGTCTTTCGTTTCCTGCGCGAGAACTTCGCCTTGCTGCAAGCCCGCTCGCAGATGTTGCTGTTGACGGGGTTGTCGGGCTATCTGCTGAGTCTCGTGTTTTATCTAGCGACGGTGCCATCATGAGGATCGAGATCAAGATCTGCGGATTGACTTCACTGGCGGATGCCCGTGTGGCGCTGGCAGCCGGTGCGGATTACCTGGGGTTCGTGTTGTACGAACGGTCGCCCCGCGCCGTGCCGGTGGATGCGCTGGCCTCAATCGTAAATGAATTGGGCGTCGGGGTGCGGGCGGTCGGGGTGTTTGTGAATGCATCGCCGCCGTTTGTGCGTGAAACAGCGTTGCGCTGCGGTTTGGCGGCGGTGCAGATCCATGGGGACGAGTCGCCGGACGCGTTCTGCGCGATGCCGGTGCCGGTGTGGCGGTCTTTATCCGTGGGCGCGTACGGCTGCAAGCCGGAGCCTGCTGCATGGCCGGCGGCGCGTTATATCGCCGACGCGGCGGCCCCCGGCCTTTACGGCGGCAGCGGGACGCTGGCGGATTGGGAGCTGGCCGCCGTCCTAGCCACGCGGGTCCCGCTGATGCTGGCGGGGGGATTGACGGCGGCGAACGTCGCGGCGGCAATCCGCCAGGTACGTCCGCTCGGGGTGGATGTGTCCAGCGGGGTGGAGTCGGCACCGGGACGCAAGTCGCACGAGGCGGTGCGCGCGTTCATTGCCGCCGCCCGGCAGGCGGCGGCCGATCCCTCGTAGCATTTACCAGACACGCAGGATTGCAATGGTCTTGTCGCCGCTGCGCACAAAGGCGGAGGCGGGGACAGGCGTACGGCGCAGGGTGCGGCCGGACGCGTTCTTGTAGACGACTTCAACGGTGCCGAGTGCCGGCGGGCATTGGACGCGGGCGACCTGCAGCCAGTGCGGCAGGGTCTCCCATTGGCGGGTGTCCGGCATCTCGAGCGCGAAGAGCAGCAACCGCAGGACCTCGCCGAGCAGGGGGTTGTTATCGGCCACGGCATTGGCGATCGATTCCTTGACCACGATGCGGGTCACGGTCTTGGCAACCTTGATCGCCGCGAGGCGGCGCTCGGTACGGGCGGCCAGGTTGCCGGTGGTGTCCAGCGTGTAGCTGCGCCCGATAACGTTCCCGTCGTGGATGATCTCGGCATACGGGTTCAATCCCCAGTTGGTGTTATGCATGGCCTGCGCCTGCGCCGGATAGGTGGGCGTCCGCCCGATGGTGATCAGGCAGATCAGCTCGCTGCCGCCCGTGCCAGCGGCAATGCTGGCGGGCGGGGCACTGGTCGGGGCGATGCTTCCGCTGGCGGGATCGATCCGCAGCAGCGGGGTCAGTCGGTCGGCGTGCCCGTACTCGATACGTGAACCGTTGCTGTCGCGGATCAGCTCAAAGGCCAGTCCCGCGATGTAGCGCGTATAGGCATCGTCGGGAAACCCGTTGAGGTTCTCGAAGCCGTCGGCGATGAGCCTGGCCTCGACGGCGGCCTCGCGCCACTGGCCGAGCGCGAAATAGCTCTTCGCGGTAAAGGCGTGCAGCAGTGCCCGCTCGTAGGGGCGTCCGGTGTAGGTCTCGGTACGGTCGTTGATGACCATGCTGGTGGTCTTCTCGCTGAGGCGGACATAGTCCAGCTCCTGGATGCGGGCGATTGCGTCGAGCCAGTCGTTTATGGCGGAGGCGTGATCACCGCCCGCGTGGTGGATCATACCACGCTCCATCAGGGCCAGCACAAGGTCCTTGCCGGTGTTTTCCATATCGTCGAGCGACGCGACTGCCTCCGGCAGGCGTCCGGCGTAGAACTGGCGGCGCGCCTGGCCGATGCCGGGGGCGGCGCACCCCGCCAGCGACAAGGCCAGCAGCCCGGACGCCAGCCACCGAACGGGCATGGCGGCACGCGAGACCTGTCGACGGGCAGGTTCCGCGGTGCCGCTCGTGGCGGGGGTTGATCCAGGCTTGGCGGGGAGTTGCATCACCATCCGAATACGGGAGTGCTCTTGCGGCGCAGCCGGTCGCGCTGCTTGCGCATGACAATCAGGCCGGTTTCAAGGTCCGTGATCTCCAGTGTGAGCTGGTAGTAGACATCCTTCTGCTTGGAAGCCCTTACCTGCTTGCCGGTCTCCGCCCCGATCTCGGTGATCGCGCCGGTCAGCATGTAGCGGGCACCAAGCTGTTTCCCAACCTGCACACGGGATGCTTCCGTGGCGTTGGCAAGCTGGTAGCCCTGCTCCTTGATCAGGTCGTCGCGACGGGCCGTGTTGACAAACTGCAACCGCCCGGAATTGAGCAGGTGAGTGGTCAGCGTGTCTTCCAGCGAGACGACGTCGAGGTGTGTGCGCGTGTTGTTGTTGATCCCCAGCGAGGCGACGATGGGGGCGGCGCTGTCCGCCGGCGGGAAGGGGTGGGCGAGAACATCGGCGGCAAGCTGTCCCGCCATCTCCAGCAGGTCGCGCTGGTCGAATTTAGCGGTCAGCGTCGAGGCGCTGCGCGGATCCTCGTTGGTGACTGACTGTCGGAAGGCGGAGCAGCCGCTGGCGAGAAGCATGGCGGTGAGCATGGCCGCCTTGAACGGGGTGGGCAGTGTTTTCATAGATGCGAGTCTCCTTGCTGGCAGGTTTATGTCGGGACCGTAATGGATTAACGCGGCCATTATACCGCGTGCGCGATGCAGGATCAAGCGCACAAAACATACACGCAACGAGAAGGAACTTGCACGGACGTGCGTGTCAGGGTAGTCTGGCGGGTATGAACATTTTACGTATGGCTATTTTGATGGGACTGGCGGGGGTGGCAATTGCGGCATCGCCTTCGGAGTCCTGGTACCGGGGGGCGACGCGCTGTCCGGTTCTCGATCTGCGTAGCGATCCGAGCTACACGCTCGATCTCGGGTTCGTCTTGCCCGCGGATGTGGAGAATGGCAAGGCCTTCTCGCTGATGGAATGGGACGGTCAATCCGACATGCTCTATTTCCGTGATGTGCTGCTGGGGGATCTGGATATCCGCCTGCAGTTCCAGTCGTCTGTCCCGCTCAACGGGGGAGGGTTGAGTCTGCCGGATCAACTGCTCGCGGTTGGGTTCGACAACCGCTGGACATGGCGCTATGTCAACGGCACGGCGTTCCAGTGGCGGTTTGAGCCGGGCTTCTATTCGGCACTGGATTCGCTTAGCCTGCAATCACTTGCCATGCCGATGACGTTCACGGGGATCAAGACGCTCGATTCGAGTCTTGCCGCCGTTGCCGGTATGGCCCTGCGCCTGGAGTTCGAGCGCGTTTTCATGCCTGTGGCGGGAATCGTCTGGCAGCCTACGCCGGGCTTGCGGCTTGAGGCGCTGATTCCGGAAAGTCGCGTGGTCTATCATGTGCAGCCAGGCTGGGTTGTGCATGCGCGCTGGGCCTGGGAGAGCATGTCATACCAGTTGCCGGACGATCGCGATGATCGCAAGCGCGTCACCCTCGAATCCCAGCGGCTGGCGCTTGGCTTGACGCGCGAAGTCACCCCGGAATTCCGCATCGCGGGTGAGCTCGGGATACTGAACGGGCGCGAGATCGAATTCGGGCGAGGCGGAACCGCCGATGTGGATCCGGCGGCATACGTGCGGGTCGGGATCGGCGGCGCGTTCTAGGCGTTGCTACGGCAGAGCGTGTGCAGTCCGGCTTTCAGTTCGTCGACCCCGGTGCCGTCCATGGTCGATACCGGCAGCGGCGTGATCCCCGTTTCTTTGATAAACGCAGCAAGGTTATCGGCGGCTTCCGGCAGATCCATCTTGTTCGCGACGACCAGGTGCGGGCGCTCTGGCAGCTCGGCATCGTAGAGTTCGAGTTCGTTGATCAGGTTGCGGTAGTCGTCGACGGGATCGCGTGTATCGACGCCCGCCATGTCGAGTACCAGCAGCAGGAACCGCGAGCGCTCGATGTGCCGCAGGAACGCATCACCGAGGCCGATCCCTTCATGCGCACCCTTGATGATGCCGGGGATGTCCGCGATGCGCAGTTTGGTGTAGTCCTCGAAGAGCACCGTGCCGAGCACCGGATTGAGCGTGGTGAACGGGTAGGAGGCGACTTTCGGATGGGCATCGCTAAGGACCGTCAGCAAGGAGGATTTCCCGGCGTTCGGGAAGCCGACCAGGCCGATATCGGCCATGATCTTCAGTTCCAGCCGCAAGGTCAGTTCCTGCCCCGGTTCCCCGTCGGTGTGCTCGATAGGGGCCTGGTGCGTCGAACTCTTGAAATGGACGTTGCCGATACCGCCCTTGCCGCCGCGGGCAATGATCAGTTCCTGGCCGTGGGTTGTGATATCGCCAAGCAGCGTGTCGGTTTCCTTATCCCAGATCTCGGTACCGCAAGGGATCTTGATGAGCTTGTCCAGGCCGTTACGCCCGTGCTTCTTCTGGCCCGCACCGTTGCCGCCATGGCCGGCACGCAGAAGTGGCGCGAAGTAAAGCGCGATCAATGAATCGGTGTCGTTGTCGCCGCGCAGGATGATATGCCCGCCGCGTCCGCCGTCTCCGCCGTCGGGACCCCCTCTCGCGACAAACTTCTCGCGACGGAAACTAGCGGATCCGTTACCGCCGTTGCCGGCAGTGGCGAAAACAGTGACATGATCAACGAACTTGCGTGTTTTCAAATGCGGGTACTTACGCGCTGACGGCGGCTGCGGCGGCAACGATGGTCACGACCTTGCCGTCTTTCTCGAAACGGACGCTGCCGTCCTTGAGGGCGAAAAGGGTGTCATCCTTGCCGCGTTTGACATTCATGCCTGCCGCGAAACGCGTGCCGCGCTGGCGGACGAGAATGGACCCCGCCGTCACCACCTGGCCGGCGTAGCGTTTGATGCCCAGCATCTTCGGGTTGCTGTCGCGCCCGTTCTTGGCGGAACCGCTGCTCTTCTTATGTGCCATGATTCGTCTCCTGGAGGTTGGGTTGTGCCGGTTAGGCGATGCTTTCGATCGTCAGTACCGTCAAGGACTGGCGATGACCGACCTTGCGGGTATAGCCCTTGCGGCGTTTCTTCTTGAAGTTGAAGATCTTCTCGCCGCGGATCTGGTCCTTCACGCTGGCGACGACTTTCGCGGCATCCACGGTGGGAGCGCCGATCGTCAGGTCCGTGCCATTCGACACCGCCAGAACCCGGTCGAGTTCCACCGTTGCTCCGACTTCCGCGTCGAGCTTCTCGACGTTGAGAGTATCGCCCTGCTGAACCCGGTACTGTTTGCCGCCGGTTTCAATAACTGCATATGCTTCCATGATAATCTTCCTTTGCGGCTTCCCGCTCCCTGCTGAACTGCTCCTGTGACAAAAAACCGTTGAAATCTATGAAAAAGGGCAGGCAATGTCAAGACCTGTTTCCGTCAATGTTTCCTCCAATCTGTTTTCGCTGTTTTCTCGTTTCGTTTTCTTGACATTCCAGTGCCGTCTGGTAGCGTTTGAACGTTTGTGAATTTTGCGAATTGTGCTTTTAACAGGATGCATCCTTCCCGTCAGGGTTTGAATGCGTGATAAACAGGAGACTCGATCATGGCAGCAGTAAAGAAGGCGGCGGTAAAGAAGGAGGCCCCCCCGGTGGGCAAGAAAGCGGCTGCCCCGGCGGTCATGAAGCATGTGTTTTTCTTCGGCGCGGGCAAGGCCGAGGCGAAGGGCGAGAATCTCACCAAGAACGTTCTGGGCGGCAAGGGTCTCGGTCTGATGGAAATGACCAGCATCGGCATTCCTGTGCCGGCCGGATTCACGATCAGCATCCAGACCTGCGCTGAATACTACCGTCTCGGTTGCAAGTTGCCGAAGACCCTCGCCGGCGAAGTGCGCGAGGCGCTTGCCAAACTCGAAAAGGCGACCGGCAAGAAGTTTGGCGATTCCAAGGATCCCCTGTTGGTATCCGTGCGCTCGGGTGCCGCGCGCTCGATGCCCGGCATGCTGGAAACCATCCTGAACCTGGGTCTCAATGACGTCAGCGTCGAAGGCCTCGCAACCAAGACCGGCAATCCTCGCTTCGCTTACGACAGTTATCGCCGCTTTATCCAGATGTTCAGCACCACCGCCATGGGTCTCTCCAAAGACCACATGGAGGATCTGCTGCACAAGATGAAGCATGACGCCGGCGTCAAGCTCGATACCGAGTTGACGGCGGAACAGCTCAGGAAGCTATGCGACCAGTTCAAGGCGTTTTATGCCGCAAAGAAGGGTGATGCCTTCCCGCAGGATCCCGTGGACCAGCTCTGGGGCGCGGTTATGGCAGTGTTCAATTCATGGGAGGCCGAGAAAGCCGTCACCTACCGCCGCGTCGAGAAGATCACCGATCTGATTGGCACGGCTGTCAACGTCGTGCAGATGGTGTTCGGCAACAAGGGCGATGGTTCGGGCACGGGCGTGTGCTTCACGCGCGACCCCAACAGCGGTGCCAACGAGTTCTACGGCGACTACCTGATCAACGCCCAGGGCGAGGACGTCGTTGCCGGTATCCGCACCCCGCTGAAGCTGGTAACCCTGCAGGATCAGATGCCCGGCGTCTACGACCAGCTTCTGGCTGTACGCGCGATTCTCGAGAGCTACTATCACGAGATGCAGGACTTGGAATTCACGATTGAGGACGGCAAGCTTTACATGCTGCAGTGCCGTACCGGCAAGCGCAGTCCGGCTGCCTCGTTCACGATCGCGGTGGACCAAGCCACCAAGGCGCTGCTTTCGAAGGCCGAGGCCAGCCGCCTGGTCAAGAAGGGCTACTTGCCCAAGAAGTGGGCCGATGTTGCCACCAGCCTTGTCCTTACCAAGGAGGAAGCCGTAGCCCGTATCACGTCCGACGACATCGAGCGCCTGTTCTATCCCGTCATCGATACCAGGCGTGTTTCGCTCCAGCGGCTCAAGGATGTTCGTCTGGGTGGCGGCATCAATGCCGTTCCCGGCGCGGCATGCGGTCAGGTGGTCTTCACGGCCGCCGAAGCTGAGTCGCTCGCAGCCAAGGATATCAAGGCCATTCTCGTGCGCAAGGAAACGAGTCCCGAGGATGTCGGCGGCATGCATGCGGCACAGGGAATCCTGACCGCCACGGGCGGCAAGACCAGCCACGCGGCGGTTGTCGCCCGCGGGTGGGGCAAGTGCTGCATTGTCGGGTGCGAGGCACTCAACATCAACTACGAGGAAAAGTTCATGACGCTGGGTGGCCAGCGAATCAATCAAGGCGATTGCATTACCCTGGACGGATCGGCTGGCGAGGTTTACAACGGCGAACTGCCGCTCAAGGATCCGGAACTGCCAGCTTCCTTCGCGACGCTGATGGGCTGGGCCGACAAGCTGCGCAAGATCAAGGTCCGCACGAACGCCGACACGCCTTACGACGCTGAAAACGCCATCCGCATGGGTGCCGAGGGCATCGGGCTTTGCCGTACCGAGCACATGTTCTTCGATACCGAAGAGCGTCGTCTGGCGATCCAGGAGATGATCGTTGCCGAGACTCTGGAGTCCCGCAAGGCCGCTTTGAACAAGCTGCTGCCCTTCCAGAAGGCCGACTTCGAGGGCATCTTCAAGGCCATGGACGGCAAGCCGGTGACGATCCGCCTGATTGATCCGCCCCTGCACGAGTTCACGCCGAAAGATAAGGCCGGCATTGACAAGCTCAGCGCGATCACGGGACTCAGTGCCGACAAGATCCGCCACCGTTGCGAGCAGTTGCACGAGAGCAACCCGATGCTGGGTCACCGCGGTTGCCGTCTGTGCATTACCTATCCCGAGATTCTTGACATGCAGGTTACAGCGATCATCGAGGCCGCCGTCGAGGTTGTCGCGAAGGGCGGCAAGGTGCTGCCGGAGATCATGATCCCGCTGGCGATCGACCGCAAGGAACTCAAGATCCTGACGGACCAGGCGCGCGGCGTGGCTGATGCGATCATCAAGCGCGCCAAGAGCAAGGTGCGGTACATGGTCGGCACGATGATCGAGATTCCGCGCGCGGCGCTGCTGGCGAACGAGATCGCTGAAGTCGCCGAGTTCTTCAGCTTCGGCACGAACGACCTGACGCAGATGACGTTGGGGCTTTCGCGCGATGACGCTGGCCGGTTCCTGCCGGTCTATGTCATGCCGGAGAAGGAAGGCGGCAAAGGCATCTTCAAGGCCGACCCCTTCCAGAGCCTTGACCAGAGCGGTGTGGGGGAACTGGTGAAATTGGGTATCGAGCGTGGTCGCTCGACCCGCCCGAACCTCAAGATCGGCATCTGCGGCGAGCATGGCGGCGAGGCGGAGAGCGTCAAGTTCTGCGTACGCGCCGGCATGGACTATGTCTCGTGCAGCCCGTACCGTGTACCGATCGCCCGTCTGGCCGCTGCCCATGCCGCACTGAGCGAGAAGTAGAAGTGGCTAGGGATTAGGCGTTAGGCGCTAGGGGGAGCGAGCTGCGTATGCACTGGAGGTACGGGTTCCGCCCCGTCCGCGGCGATGTAAGCCAGTAGGAAAGTTTGGAGCAAAAGGGGAAAGATGATTCGTATCCGGTCCGAGATTATGCCTTTTGTGGTTGCCAGCATCGTGATCAGTGCCGCAGTCTGCGGCCTGCTGCTGTTGGTCCCGTGTTTCCCGTCGGTAGCGGCCTGCTGGGCGGCGCTGGTGCTGCTGGCCGTGCTGTGCGGCTACCTGTGCTGGTTCTTCCGCGATCCGGTGCGTAATCCGCCAGCGGATCCGGATGTCATCCTGGCGGGGGCCGATGGCGTGGTGGCGAAGATCGCCACCTTCACGCCGGAACAGTTCGGCTCCATCACGATGCTCGCCGGCCTCAAGCCGGACGACACGGCGGCGTTCCGCGCCGGGGATGTGCTGCGCGTCAGCATCTTCCTCAGCCTGTTCGATGTGCATGTCAATCGGGTGCCGATCAGCGGGAAATCGCGTTTTCTCGGGTATTTCCCGGGCAAGCACCTGTTCACGTTCGAGGAGAAATCATCGGATGTCAACCAGCACAACTCGATCCTGATCGAGAACGAGCGCACCTGCTGCCTGGTCAACCAGATTGTCGGGCCGGTCTGCCGGCGCGTGATCTACTGGTTGCCCCACGACCGGGCGACGGACGTCAAGGCGGGGGCTGATTTCGGGATGATGAAGTTCGGGTCGCGAATGGATATGTATTTTCCGGCGGCGGATATCGATCTGCTTGCCAGGGAAGGCGACCGGGTCACGGCCGGGGAAACGGTTATCGGGAGGTATCGCTAGGATGTTGAATTCGACACAGAAAGAACGGATGTTGCGCTTCCTTAACTGGCGCCAGATTATTCCAACGGTTATTACGCTCGGCGCGATGCTGGCGGGCTTCCTGAGCATTGTCTATGTCGTGCAGGGGGTAAAGGCCGGTCCGGATTTGACCAATGAATTCGGCATTGCCGCCCGGTTGATCATGCTGGCCATGATCCTGGACGGCATTGATGGTAATGTCGCCCGCTGGCTGAAAGGTACCAGCGAATTCGGAGCCGAACTCGATACGTATGTCGATATGACGGCGTTCGGGCTGGCGCCGGCGATCCTGGTCTTTGCGGTGGCGATGAAAGCTGGCACCCCTGACTGGATCCGGGTGCTGTTACCCTCGGCGGTGGCACTCTCCGGGGTCGTGCGATTGGCGCGTTTCAAAGTGGCTGATCCGCTGCGCGGGCAGGGAGGCTATGGCGGTCTGCCGATTACGGCCAATGCGGGCTGGGTTGCCCTTTTTGTGTTCATCAGCCAGGTTCCTCATACTGGCAAGGTGGATCTGTTCTCATTGCAACAGGGATGGTTCGCCATCCTGTTCCTGATCGGCATCCTGATCTTCATCAGCCTGCAGGTGTCGAACGTGCGGTATCCGAAACCGACCAAGAAAGCCGCCTTGTTCATCCCCTGCGTGATCCTGGTCTTCCTCTTTGTCCTGCTGCCGAAGGAATATTCCATCTGGGTCGCGGTCGCCATGCTGGTATTGGGGCTGGCCTATGCCATATTCGGGCCGATGTATGTGAAGGGGGTGGCCATCCACCAGGCGCGCAAGGAGAGGAACGGGAGCGAGCAGGAGTCTCCCAATCCGTTGCGGCGCCGGCGGCGCCGTCCGCGGCGCAAGGGAGGACGCCCCAGTGTTGAATGAGATTCTCAAGGACGTCGGCGACTATATCGCCTGGGAGCTTGAGGAAGGCACGGTAACGGTAGAGGCCTCGCCCGACATCCTCGCCGCCCTGTCCACCCCATCCCTAGGCGTGACGGGTTCCACCCCGTCGCCAAAACCCGAACCGACACGTTCCACCCCGTCGCCAAAACCCGAACCGACACGTTCCGCCCCGTCGCCCAAGCCTGGAGGGACGGGTTCAACCCCGTCCGCAGTGCATATGGAACCGAAGGTTTTCCCCCCGTCGGCCCCCGCCATCCCGCCCGCCTTGTCAACCCTCGCTGCCGAAATCGCCGTCTGCACGCGCTGCGGCCTGCATGCCGGACGCACCAACACCGTGCCGGGGCAGGGGAATCCGCAGCCGGAGATCCTGTTTATCGGCGAAGCCCCGGGCAAGGACGAGGACGAGCAGGGCCTGGCCTTCGTCGGCCGTGCCGGCCAGTTGCTCACCAAGATGATCGAGGCCATGGGCTTTGCCCGCGAGGATGTCTTCATTGCCAACATCAACAAATGCCGTCCGCCGGACAACCGCAAGCCCACCCGCGAGGAGATGGATACCTGCCTGCCGTTCCTGAAACGGCAGATTGCGATTCTCAAGCCGAAGGTCATCATTGCCATGGGGGCGACCGCCGTCGAGGGGCTGGTGACGCTGCCGGAAGGCGATACCATCAGCAAGGTGCGCGGCCAGTGGCTGCAGTTCGAGGGCATCCCGCTGATGCCGACCTATCACCCTGCCTACTTGCTGCGCAATCCGGCGATGAAGCATCCCGTCTGGGAAGACCTGAAAACCGTGCTCGGTTTTCTTGGCCGCCCGGTGCCAGCCGTCAAGAAATAGGGTGTCCGATTCTGTTTGAATCGGGCGTGTTGATGGGGTAGAGTTCGCTACGGTCCGACTACGAAACACAGGGAGTATTAAACAATGAAAACGGTTATGTTGACAATGCTGGCGATGACGGTGGTTTTGTTCAGTGGTTGCCGGTGTCCGATGCAATGTGCACCTGAAAAAGTTCCGGCGATGAAGGTTACCACGGTCACGGTTGATGCAAACCAGAACTTCGTCGTCAACGACAAGGTGTTCACGGTCGAGGAGTTTTTTGCACAGGCCGAATTCGAGCCTGAATCGAAGTTGGTCTACCTGGATGTCGAGTCGCAATCCGCCATTAGCGAGAAAACGGTCATCAAGGCCATTCGCTACCTCGAATCGCATGATTACCGGGTCTCGATGATGGAAAAGTCCAAGTACGCGCATCTCAACTCGGTCTGCCGGTAATAACGCGTCGCGTCATTTCCGGCGTTGACATCGCGGCCAGCCTGCGTAGACTTCCCTCGCTTTTAATGCCAGTTTAGCTCAGTTGGTAGAGCAGCTGATTTGTAATCAGCAGGTCGTCGGTTCGAGCCCGTCAACTGGCTCCATT
>CAZSRU010000080.1:0-12903 GCA_964609395.1 uncultured Victivallales bacterium | reverse complement strand
TCTACAATAAATTCAGTGGAGACGGACTCCTAGCCCGAGCCGGAACCATGATTAGGGAAATCCCCATCGAAGCTGGTTTGAATGCCAATTTCACGAAGCTGATCCGCGAGGCCTTCGGATGCCCGCATGCGGTTCTGTTCAGGCAGCAGCCCGATGAGACATTTCTACAGGTTTATCCGAATAGCGGGAATCCGATGGTCATGTATCCCCGCGATGCGCTGCTGAAACTGCTCAGCAGCGACCGCAAGGCCATCACGACCGTCATGTTGGAGCGCATGCGCCCGACAACGTCCGTGGCGGATGCAATTGCCACCTTGCAGACAAAGGGGATGGATCTGGCGGTTGGCGGGTTCATGCGCGGGAAAATGAAGGCCGTTCTGCTGCTTCACACCAGGAAATCTGGACGCATCTACGACCTGCGCGATCAGCGCACCCTGCAGATCCTGTGCGACCAGTTCGCGGTGGCGCTGGAAAACGCCAGTCTTTACACCGCCGTGGAGAACGCGAAGATTTATAATGATATCCTGCTCGATGCGCTAACAAGCGGAATTGTCGCCGTAAACATGGAACGTAACGTCACGGTCTTCAACCAGTGCGCCCAGCGGATTACCGGTTTATCCGAGAATGAGATCACTAATCAGTCCATGGACGCCCTTCCGGAAGCAATCAGTGAATGCCTGAGCACCATCCTGAATACACAAACGGGTTTCCGCAACCGGGATACCACCATCCAGACCGTAAACGGGATGATCCCCATCCGGGTCAGCGGCGAAACGTTCCACAGCCATACCGGTCAACTGCTCGGCGCGCTGGTCATCTTCACCGATTTGACGGAAATCAAGCAGATGGAGGCACAGATACGCCGATCGGACCGCCTGTCCAGCATCGGCACCCTGTCGGCCGGCATGGCGCACGAGATCAAGAATCCCCTGGTCACGATCAAGACGTTCACACAGCTCCTGCCGGACCAGTACAAGGACGAGGAATTCCGCCAGACGTTCTTTAATCTGGTCGGACAGGAAGTGAAACGGATTGACACGATTGTCAACCGGTTGCTCAATTTCGCACGGCCTGCCACTGCCACCCTCGTGCCGCTGTCGCTGCATGACGTGGTTGACGGGTCCCTCCAATTGATCGCCCAGCAGCTCACCCAGAATGGCATCACGCTGGAACGGCACCTGGATGCAGTCCGGCACAGGATCAGCGCCGACGCCAATCAGTTGAATCAGGCTTTCATCAACTTTCTCCTCAACGCCGTGCATGCCATGAAGGACGGCGGAACGCTGACCGTTCGAACATCCCTCCACCGCTCGCCGCCCGACGCACCGTCCCTCAACGGATGGCGCAACGGCTATTGCATCCGGCTCGATATCGAGGACACCGGATGCGGAATCCCGCCTGAAAACCTGGACCGGATATTCGATCCGTTCTTCACCACAAAAGAGCATGGTGTCGGACTCGGGCTTTCTGTATCCCACGGGATTATAGGGGAACACAAGGGCATTATCCATGTCGAGAGCCGCCAGAACATCGGAACCCTTTTCCAGGTTTCTTTTCCCCTTGCTTGAAACATCGCAAACGGAGGACCATCAATGAACGGCTTATCCATCAGTATCCTGTACTCGCGGGACCGCCTGCTGCGGCAGCGCCTGGACGGCTTTCTTCTTGAACGCAGCACCGTGCAGCCGGTCGAGGATCCTTCCGAACTTCGGCTATTGCTGCAGCGGCACCCTTCCGTGCTCCTGTATGCCGATCTCTGCGCACCCTCCTGTGCCACCATGCTGCCTGCACTCAGAAGGGACTTCCCGGAAACGGTTGTTGTCGCACTGGGAGACGCCCGCTCCGATCCCGGCATCATGGCGGCCGGTGCCGGAATCTACGGCATCGAGGACGCCAATGCCGACCGGCTCAGGATACAGACCCTGTTTGACCAGGTGCAGATGCACATCAAGCTCCGGACGGAAAACCGTATGCTGCGGGATGAACTGCAGCAACCGGTCACAGCCGCCACGCCGCCGCGGGAATCCATCACGCCATCCCTTTACCATTTCACGGGCGCCTTGCGCCGCTTTGACAATATCGGCATGATGCTGGAAAGCATCGTGGAAGGAGTCGCCGGCTGTGCCCGTGTCTCCCGTGTCGCCGTATTCTCCATCACGGCATCCGGACTCTACCGCTTCCGGGCTGGTGTGAAATGCATGGAACCGTCCCGTATGCTGGCGTATAATGACTCGGATCCGATCATCCAGTGGCTGCAGATTCATGCCCACAGCATCTCGCGCGCGATGCTCCGCCATTGCGAGACTATTGACGAACGCGCGATGCTCGAGGAAACCCTCGACCTGCAGGGGGCGGAAGTCATTCTCCCGCTGTTCGGCCGGGAGCGCCTCATCGGCTGGCTCTCCCTTGGCAGGCCGGCATCCGGCGTACCGTTCGAGCAGCGCGATATCGAAGAGCTCTCCATGCTTGCCGAACAGGTGTCGGTCACTATCGAGAACGCATTGCTGCATGACAACCTGGCCGTTCAGAAGGCACTGGCGGAAAATCTGCTGCAGGCCATCCCCGCCGGAATCGTCGCTATCGGCCCCGGCGGCGATATCCGCTGGTTCAACAACGGCGCGGAACAATTGCTCGGTGTCGCTGCAGAATCGTTGATTGACAGCCATGCGGGACGGCTACCCGTGGGGATCGCCTCCCTGCTTAACCGGTGCATCGCCGGCGAGAAGATGATCGATCCAGTCGAATGGAAGGACCCCCTCAACCGGAGGGACATCTCCATTCAGGCTCGCCGCCTGCAGCAGAACGGGCTGTGCATGGGAGCCATGGCCGTCCTGAAGGATCTGACCGAGGAGCGGTTGTTCCGCGAAAAACAGAGCAACCTCGAGCGGGCGGAGTTCTGGAACGAACTGGCCAGTGCGATTTCGCACGAAGTGCGCAATCCCCTTGTGGCCATCAGCACGTTCGCGCAACTGCTGCCGGAACGTTACGCCGACGAGGAGTTCCGCACGCAGTTCCGTGACCTGACCACACAGGAAGTTGAACGGCTCAACGCGATGATTGACCAGCTTGACCTGTTCGCCAATCCACCCACTCTCCAGTTTATCCCGACGGATGCGGCATCGCTGCTGAACGCCGCACTGATCAAGGCCAAAACAGCGGAAGGGACCAAGCTGGATGTCAGCACAAGCTTGGCGGCTGACCTTCCTCTGCTCCGGGCGGATTCAGATGTCCTGTCAAGCGCCATCGCCCATCTGCTGGACAACGCGTTTGAGGCGATCGAGGGGGGGAAGGAACCACGGATATCCATGACCGCCACCCCTGGCCAGATCGGGACCGGACGCCCGGCAGTCCTGATCGAGGTCAAAGACAATGGACACGGTATCCCGGATGCTCTGGCAGACAAGGTCTTCTCCCCTTTCTACACAACGAAGACGCGCGGTGTCGGCCTCGGACTGGCGATTGTCCGCCGGACCATGATTGACCACGAAGGTCTGATTGACATTAATAGCGGGGCAACAGGAACCGTCGTTCGCCTGACAGTGCCTGCCTGCCAGGACAACCACGAAAGCGACCCGGCATGAGACGGCTTCTGATCGTGGATGATGATCCCCACCTGCTCAATTCACTCGCGATTGTGTTTGAGGGGCTTTACACTGTGGAAACGGCTCTTTCCGGCGCGCATGCATTGGATCAAATGGAAAGATGCCAACCCGATGTCGTTCTTCTCGATGTTCTCCTGCCGGACACCGGCGGCATTGAACTGCTGCGCACGGTGCGGCACCTGTATCCACTGGTGCCGGTTGTCATGATCAGTGGAATAGCGGCCATCCGGACTGTCATCGCCGCGCTGGAAACCGGGGCCGCCGATTTTGTCCGGAAACCTTTCGATGTCCACGAACTGCGGATTACAATTGCCCGAGCCCTGCACACGGCCGACCTGGAGCGCGAGGTTCAGCAACTACGAAAGCAGATCGCCGACAGCCAGTGCGCCCCGGAGACGGGTTCCGTACCATTAAAACAGGCTGTTGAAGCCTTTGAACGGAACCTGATTGAACAGGCGCTGGCGGCATCCGGCGGTATCAACACCCGTGCGGCGGAACGACTGGGAACAACCCGCCGGATACTGCAATACCGGATACAGAAACTCGGCATATCCTGAGAGCAATCCGGACGCTAGTCCGGCCCCTTCTGCCCGGAGACAGCAAAGATACCGACAGCCCCCCACGCATGCGGATCCGATGCGGCAGCCTTGATTCTGCGAAGCGGCGGCAGCATCAGCAGTTTCTGCAGTTTACTGAGAAGTTCCAGACGGAAGAGAACCGCCACGCCAAGAAACATGCGAACACCGAGATCCGCAGTCGTGAGCGGATGGATGGTGGCGGAGACGTTCACCAGCCCGGCACGTCGCATCAGGCCATAAAGCGCGGAACCGATCTGGCGATTCCCGCCCTTGCGCCGCTGCCCCGCCCCCGCCTTGCGGATGAATCGCAGGAATGCATCGCTGGCTGGCGAGAAGACGATCCAGTTGTCATCAATATCCAGAACGCAAAGAATACCGCCCGGCTTGAGCACACGCAGGATATTGCGCAGCGCGAGCGACGGATCCTTCAGGTGCTGGAAGACAAACCGCGCATAGACGAAGTCAAATCCGTTCTCCGGTAGATCCAGATTATAGATATTACCGTTGCGAAAGGATACATTCTCGACCTTTTCAACTGCTTTTACCTGCTCCGCCACCGCAATCAGTTCCTCGCTGATATCCAGCCCGGTCACCGTGCCGGACCCGACAAAACGGGCCAGCTCGCAACTTGTGAAACCGGGGCCGCAGCCCAGATCAAGGACCTGCATCCCTGCCCGCAGTCCGACCTGCTCCCAGACTTCCTGCTCCAGCGACAAGGCCACTGTCGCCTGAAGCTTCAGACGTTCCAGCTCCTCGGCGTTTCGTTCAAGCCGACCGAAAGCATACGACCCTGCATCCCGCCATGTATTCGTGCGCACACAGATTATCATTGACGGTTTTGCTGCAAATTGCAACCTTCTTCTAACCATGCGCTATGCAAGCGGTTAACTGGTGCCAAGGCTGAACTGAAACGATACCGTCGGCTAACACGATGCTAACAACCTTTCGGTAAATCCTTGATTGACGAAGGTTATTCGATGATTGGCGTTGGACGTTGACGCACCATCAAGGAGGTGTTTATGGCTGGCGAGCGGATTCTGGTGATCGAGGATGACGAGGATATCCAGGAACTGATCCGGTTCAATCTGGAAAAGGAAGCCTATAAGGTCAGTTGCCGGGGAACCGCCGAGGATGGTCTCAAGGCCCTGGGCGTGCGGTTGCCGGACCTGATCCTTCTAGACCTGATGCTGCCGGGCATGGACGGGCTCACGGCCTGCCGCCGGATCCGGGCGGAGGAGAACACCCGCCATGTGCCGGTGATCATGGTCAGCGCCAAGGGCAGCGAGGCGGATGTCGTGACCGGTCTCGAACTGGGAGCAGACGACTACATCACCAAGCCGTTCAGCCCGCGCGTGCTGCTTGCCAGGGTGCGGGCGACCCTGCGACGCGCGGGGGAATCAGACAACGATAGCGGTGAGGTCATGCGGCGCGGCGACATCGAGATCGACAACCTGCATCACGAGGTCCGCCTCGCCGGCAAGCCAGTGGAACTGACGCTGACGGAATTCCGCGTGCTTGAGGCTCTCGCCCGCCGTCCGGGGGTCGTATTCACCCGCTACCAGATCGTCGATGCCGTCAAGGGTGAGGACTATCCGGTGACCGACCGTTCGGTGGATGTCCAGATCGTCGGACTGCGCAAGAAACTGAAGAAATACGGCAAGCACATCGAGACGGTACGCGGCGTGGGCTACCGGTTCTCCACCCAGGCAAAGACAGGAGCCGCATGAGAAGAAGGCGCTTACTTCGGCAGATCTACCCCACATACCTGCTGATCATGCTGGTCTCGCTGTTTATCGTATCCTGGTACGCGCTGCGGCGCACGGAAGCCTTGCACCGTTCACAATTGGAGCGCGACCTGCTATCGCAGGCACTGCTGCTGGAACGAACCTTGCATACCGGTGATGGCAGCCTGCTCTCCCCCGATCGGATCGCCCAGCTCTGCCGCGAGTTTGACCAGCTCCTGCCGGTCCGGGTCACCGTTCTGCTGGAAAATGGCCGTGTGATCGGCGACTCGGATGAGAATCCCGCGGTGATGGAGAACCACCGCAACCGTCCCGAGGTGAGGGCGGCAGCACAGGGCACCCCGAAAGCGGAAGCACGCTACAGCTCGACGGTCCGCCAGCGGTTGCTTTACATGGCGGTACCGGTGAACGTCAACGGCAAGACCGAGATGTTCGTGCGGGTCGCCATGCCCCTGGCCGAGATCGACCGGGCGATGCGCTCCATCATCAACCGTATTTCCGTTGCCGGCCTTTTCGTCGCGCTTCTGGCTGGCGTCTTTGCCTATTGGGTGGCCCGGCGCGTGACACAGCCCTTGAAGCAGATGCGCGAGGGGGCGCTGCGTTTCGCCCTGGGCGATCTCTCCTATAAGCTGCCAGTCACCGGATCGGAGGAAATGGCCGCGCTGTCAGCCGCCATGAACCAGATGGCCGCCCAGATGGACGACCGGATCAAACAGCTCTTTACTGAACGCAATACCCGTTTGGCCGTTTTCGACTCCATGACCGAGGGGCTGCTGGCGGTCAACAAGTCCCGCGTCGTCGTTGAGTTGAACCGGGCCGCGGGAACCTTGCTGGATATCGACATCGAGAAAACCAAGGGGCAGCCGCTGGAAACACGGGTGCGCAACACCGAACTGCACCGCCTGCTGACCGCCGCCACGGACAGTGACAACCCCGTCGAGGGGGAGATCCAGATCAACGGCGATACCTCCCGGATATTGAACGTGCGGGTATCCGCCCTGCGCAACCCCGCCGGCGACCGGATCGGAGCCCTGGCGGTCATGCAGGACATCACGCGCGTACGGCAGCTCGAGCAGATGCGGCAGGATTTTGTCGCCAACGTGTCGCACGAGCTGAAGACCCCGATCACCTCCATCAAGGGGTTTGTCGAGACCCTGCAGGACGGGGCGGACGCCGACCCGCAGGCCCGGACGCGCTTTCTCGGCATCATCGCCAAGCAGGCCGAGCACCTCAACGCGATCGTGGCCGACCTGCTGCTGCTATCCTCCGTCGAGCACCAGACACGGCAGCACCAGATCACGCTGGAAACGCTGCCGCTGCGGCCGATGCTCGAGTCCGCTGTCGAGGTCTGCAACGTGCAGGCGGCCGGGAAACAGATCCCGGTCACGGTTTCCTGCCCGGAGGACCTCAAGGCCCGGATCAGCCCGCACTTGCTGGAACAGGCGGTGACGAACCTCGTGGAAAACGCCATCAAGTACAGTGAATCCGGAGCATCGGTCAACGTCACCGCGTCAATCGAGGGGCCGAATGTGATCATTGATGTCCGGGATACCGGGCGCGGGATCGAGCAGCGCCATCTCGAGCGGCTGTTCGAGCGTTTCTACCGCGTGGACAAGGGCCGCAGCCGCCAGCTCGGCGGCACGGGGCTCGGGCTGTCCATCGTCAAGCATATCGCGCTGGCGCACGGGGGACGCGTCACGGTCAAGAGTGCACTGGGTGAAGGCAGTACCTTCCGGCTGCATCTGCTGCGGTAAATCGGTAAATCGGACATTCCTAATTGACCCGCCATGCGACAGCGGCTAGATTAGTTGCGTATTGATCAGGTCAACAGCAAAAGCCATGCCAACACAATCACTTTCATTAAATCAAAGCCAGCGCATGCAGATGGTGCTCGCGCCCCAGTTGCGTCAGTCACTCGAGATGCTGCAGGTCCCGATCATGGAATTGCGGACGATGATCCAGAAGGAACTGGAACTGAACCCGACGCTGGAGGAACTGGCTCCGGAAGGCCCCGAGCTGGAGGTGGAGCACAGTGCGGGCGAGGAGGTTGATACCGGCGAGATGACCTTCGACAAGGAATTCGCGGTGCTCGCCAAGCTCGACGACGAATGGCGCGACTACTTCTTCCAGGACATCGACAACCGCCCCGGCACTACCGAGGACCAGGAAAAGCACCAGTTCCTGATGGACTCGCTGCCGCAGCATGAATCGCTGCAGGAACACCTGATGCAGCAGCTTGCCATGTCCGACCTCTCGCCCATCGACCAGCAGATCGGCGAGATGATCATCGGTAGCATCAACGATGATGGCTACCTGACCACCTCGGTCGCCGACATGGTGGCAACAACCCCATTTCCCACCGCGCATATCGAGCATGTACTGCTGACGATCCAGGACTTCCATCCGATCGGGATCGGGGCCTCCGACCTGCGCGATTGCCTGCTGCTCCAGCTCGAGCGGATCGGCAAGGCGGATTCGATCGCGGGCGATATCGTGCGCGACCATATCGAACTGCTGGCCGGCCACAAGACCGACAAAATCGCCAAACTGCTGCACGTGACGCCCGACGAGGTCAAGGCCGCAGCGGCCTTCATCGCCACGCTAGACCCCACACCGGGACGCGTGTTCTCGGAGTCCGCCTCGGGCTATGTGATACCCGAAGTGGTCGTCCGCAAGGTCGAAGGCGAGTACGTGGTGATCCTCAACGACGACCGCCTGCCGCACCTGCGCATCAGCAAGCATTACCGCGACCTGATGGAGGCCGAGGATACCACGCGCGAGGTCAAGACCTACATCCGCGACAAGCTCCGCTCCAGCACGTTCCTGCTCAAGAGTATCGACCAGCGGCAGCGCACCATCTTCAAGATCGCCTCCGAGATCGTGCGCCAGCAGACCGATTTCCTGGAGCACGGCGTCTCGCACCTGCGCCCCCTGACCATGGCGGCCGTGGCGGATGCGGTCGGGGTACACGAGACCACCGTCAGCCGCGCGGTCAACCAGAAATACATGCGCACCCCGGTCGGCACGTTCGAGATGAAGTACTTCTTCAATCCGGGACTCAGGACCAGCGGTGGCGACGACATCTCGAACAAGACCGTCAAGGACATCATCAGTTCGATCATCGCCGACGAGGACAGCAGCAACCCGCTTTCCGATATCGCCATCATGGCCATACTCAAGGAACGCGGTATCACGGTCGCGCGACGCACCGTGGCCAAGTACCGCGACATGACGGGCATACCGCCCTCGCACCTGCGCAAACGGGATTGAATCCGCCGTGAACGTGACCAACGCCATCAAGCATCTCGCCGTCCTGCTCGAGCGGCAGACGGCTGAGTCGCGCCTGCCGCCGCTGCCGGCTGCCGCCGAGGCCTTTGCCATCGCGGCCCTGGCGGCCCCGCGCCAGCGCACCGTGCTATGGGTCACGCGCGACCCCGACACCATCGAGCAGGCATGCCGGGACCTCTATGCGCTGGCGCCCGCCCTGGAACCGTTCATCCTGCCTTACCCCCCTGCCCCCGGACGCGGGCCAAGCGCGGATGCCGGCGGCGACGACCCCGATATCGCGGGCCAGCGCCTGCATACGCTGTACCGCCTGGCCGAACTGCCGGCAGCGACTCCGGCGGTCATCATCACCTGCACCGCCGCCCTGCTGCAGCCGACCGCCAGCCCCGGTAGCCTCGCCTCCCGCACCCAGCTTGTCGCCGTCGACGAGCGGCTCGATTCCGGCGCGTTCCTGCAACAGCTATCGGACACCGGCTACGCGTTCGAGTCCGAAGTCGTGGACAAAGGGCAGGCCTCGCGCCGCGGCGGCATCATCGACCTGTGGCCGCCGGACAGCCCCTGGCCGCTGCGCATTGAGCTTTTCGGCGATACCGTCGAGTCGCTGCGGCTCTTCGATCCCCTCACCCAGCGGGCCGTCGAGAAAACCGCCTCATTCCGGATCACGCCCGCCCGCGAGGCCGCCACCAGCGACGGGACGCCGGCGGCCGCCGCCCTGCCGGATCATGTCCACGGGCCGCTGACCGTCGTCTGGAGCGATGCCACCGCGATCGAGATGCAGGCCCAACACCTCGCGATCGACCATCCCGATGCCGGACTGCTGACCACCAGGGAGATTCGCGATCGCCTGCAGCAACGGGGCGACATACGGCATATCGACATCGGCGCGGACAACGCTGACCCGGCAGTCGCGTTCGAGCCGCTGCCGTGCGCCGTTGCTCTGCCCGCCACGGCCGGAGCCGCGCAGCTCGACGAGGCCCGCCAACGGCTGCTCGACGATCTCGATGCCCGTGCCCGCCGGCATCACCACATCACGGTTTTCTTCGACACCCAAGGCTCGCTCGACCATTTCCGGCTGCACCTGGCGCGCGAGCACAGCATCAGCGCGATGGACTTGCGCATCGGCCAGCTTTCCGAAGGGTTCTGCGCCGAGGCCCTGCGACTGACCGTGGTCGCCGAATCCGACCTCTACGGCCGCCGGCGCACCCTGCGCCGCCACGAGCCCGCAGGTGAAAAACGCGGCCGCGCCGGACGCTACGCAGGGTCGCGCATCACCGATTTCACTGACATGGAGGAAGATGACCTCGTCGTGCATGTCGATCACGGCGTCGGCCGCTATCTCGGCGTGCGGGAAATCACCTTCAACAACCAGCTCCAGGAAGTCCTCGCCATCGAATACGCCGAGGAGGCCATGCTGTATGTGCCCGTCACCCACGCCCACCTGCTCAGCCGCTACGTCGGCATGGCCGGGCGCACCGCTGTCCTGCACCGCCTGGGCGGCACCCGCTGGGCTCGCGAGAAAGGGGCCGCCCAGAAGGCGGTGCACGACCTGGCAGCGGAACTGCTCGAGATCCAGGCGCGCCGCAACCTGCTGCAGGGTCATGCCTTCCCGCCGGACACCCCGATGCAGCACGAGTTCGAGAATGCCTTTCCCTTCCAGGAAACCATCGACCAGGAAACCGTCATCCGCGATGTGCGCGCCGATATGGAATCCATCCGGCCGATGGACCGCCTGATCTGCGGCGACGCCGGCTACGGCAAGACCGAGGTGGCCATGCGTGCCGCCTTCAAGGCCGTGCAGGACCACCATCAGGTTGCCGTGCTGGTGCCGACCACGGTCCTTGCCCAGCAGCATTACCAGACGTTCTCCGAACGCATGGCGGGCTTCAATGTCCGCATCGCCGTGATCAGCCGCTTCCAGACCCCCGCGCGGCGGCGCGAGATCCTGCAGGCGCTCGCCGCTGGCGAGATCGACATGATCATCGGCACCCATGCCCTTGTGCAGCCGGGCGTCAGCTTTGCCTGCCTGGGACTGGTGATCATCGACGAGGAGCAGCGTTTCGGCGTGGCCCACAAGGAGCGGCTCAAGAAGGTCCGGCAGCAGGTGGATGTGCTGACGCTGAGCGCGACCCCGATCCCGCGTACGCTCTACATGAGCATGACCGGTGCGCGCGACATGAGCCTGATCCGCACCCCGCCGCGCGAGCGCGTCGCCATCGAGACGATCATGACCAACGCCACCGACGAGGTCATCCGCGGGGCCATCCGCCGCGAGATGGCCCGCCGCGGGCAGGTGTATTTCCTGCATAACCGGGTGATGTCCATCCAGCGCCTGCGCGACCGCCTTTCCGCCCTCGTGCCCGAGGCGGTGATCGAGATCGCCCACGGGCAGATGAAGGCCTCGGCGCTGTCCGGCGTGATGCGCCGCTTTGCCGCTGGCGAGGTGGACGTGCTGCTCTGTACCACCATCATCGAGAGCGGGCTCGACATCCCCCACGCCAATACCATCCTGATCGACCGGGCCGACCGGTTCGGGATTGCCGACCTCTACCAGCTTCGCGGGCGCGTCGGGCGGTCCGACCGCAAGGCCTACGCCTACCTGCTGCTGCCCGCCCACGGCATGGTCGACAGCGACGCGCGCGAGCGCATCCAGGCCGTGCGCCGCCATGCCGGACTGGGGGCGGGCTTCAACCTGGCGGTGCGCGACATGGAGATCCGCGGGGCGGGCAACATCCTGGGCTCGGCCCAGAGCGGGCACATCTCGGCCGTCGGCTTCGGCCTGTACTGCCGGCTGCTCGAACGCGCGATCGCCCGTCTTAAGGGCGAGGCGGTGACCCCGCTCTTCTCGACCGAACTGCGGCTTGATTTCATCCGTCCCGCACAGGAGAAGGACAAGGGTGCCTCCGCCATGCTGCCGCACGCCTACATCCCGGACGAACGGCTGCGCGTGGCGGTCTACCGCCGCCTCGCCGAGGCGACAGAACCCGAGGCCATCGTCGATCTGCAGGCCGAGATCGCCGACCGCTTCGGTCCGTTACCCCCTTCGGTCAAGCGCCTTTTCGCGATAGCCGAGCTGCGCGTGCTGGCCGCCGCCAAGGGCATCTCCATCCTGGAGGTCCGCGACGGGCGCATCATGATCCGTCACGGCAAGGAGTACCTTACCGACAGCGGCACCTTCCCGCGCCTGCAATCCACCGACCCCGACCGCGCCATCGCCGATCTCCGCCGGCACATCGCCGAGACTCATTAAGCCTGCGATTCCAGCCTTGAATTAGACCGGCGAACCGTGTAATTTTGCGCATATGGATAATGAAAAAGCACTGGCCGTTTTCGAGGAATTCAAAATCCGCCGCACCTACGACGAGAAGACAGAAACCTGGTATTTCTCCGTAGTGGACATTGTGGCGGCGCTTATCCAGCAGCCGGATTACCAGACCGCTAGAAAGTACTGGAACAAGTTGAAGGAACGTCTTCGTAAGGAAGGAAGTCAATCGGTGACAAATTGTCACCAGTTGAAAATGGTTGCCGATGACGGCAAGATGCGCCTTACCGATGTGGCTGATCCAGAAACACTTCTGCGCATCATTCAATCGGTTCCCAGTCCCAAGGCCGAGCCGATCAAGCTCTGGCTGGCCAAGGTTGGCTAGACCCCATCCGAAAAGGTAATTTTTAGCCACAAAAAGGCACAAAACCCACAAA
>CAZSRU010000079.1:0-12944 GCA_964609395.1 uncultured Victivallales bacterium | reverse complement strand
AGAGCCGTTGAAGATTACCGCTATGGTAAACCACGGCAGCGGGAGGATGCGCGGGTATTCTTTGGCGGCGGCTGGTTCGTTGCGCTTGCGGAGGGTTGCCGTCTGGACGTTGAAGCCGTTAGGCAGCGGCTAAGGTGTAACGACGCCGGATAGAACCACCGACGCGCTACAGGGCCGCACAGAGGCCTTGCTGGGTGTGTTCTAGGTATCAGGCGCAACGGGGATCATCCGGGCCGTCTGCTGGCGATGCTGGCAGGCGGCTTTTTTGTGTTTGCGATTCAGTACGGGCACCCGGCGGGTTGCTTAAGGTTGCTTAAGTCCGAATTTTGACAACGGACGGTTGATCCGTTTTGGCAATGTGGTTGCTTAAGGTTGCTTAACTCAACCGACCACAGGCCTAGCAATGCAAAACAGTTGAAAGCAAGTTGCAGCATGGTTGAAAGTAATAAAACAGCGAATTTCCTAGGAAAACGGCTGTTTATTGAGGTTTTAGGCTGGTGCCCGGGGCGGGAGTCGAACCCGCACACCCTTGCGGATAAAGGATTTTAAGTCCTTTGTGTCTGCCATTTCACCACCCGGGCAAGGCAAAATTGAATTTTGCGGTTTTGTTCCGGAAAATGCAAGTTTTATCTGATTTTTACCGGTTTTTCGGTAGGATTAATAGGGACAGGCCCAAGGGAATAGCAGGAGGCTTGGCCTCGCATGTCAATGCCGACATTAGGTTTGCATTCGGGGGCGGGAGGATTTACACTTCCGCATTCATTCCGTGGGCTCGTCCGGATGTACTTACGGATGGCCCTAACAGGTGACTATTATGCATGAACAACGAAAAACAATCGCGATCGCAACCCTGGCTCTGCTGGCCTGCCTGCAAGTGGCCGGCGCGAACGAGGCGATCTTCACGGCCATCAAGTCACGCGACAGCGAGGAGGCCGTGCGGCTGATCCTCCATGAACCGCTGCTCTATGTCGAGGCGCTTGACAAAGGGCGTTCGACGCCGCTGCACTGGGCGGCCCTTTACGGGCTGCCGGATGTGGCCGCCGCCCTCATCAAGCACCGGGCTGATGTGAATCGCCCGGCTGACAACGGAACGACGCCGCTGCACTGGGCCGCGCGGCGCAACATGACGCGGATCGTCACCATGCTGATCGAAAGCGGTGCGGATTTCCGCATAAAGACCAACAAGGGCTATACTCCGCTGCACTGGGCCGCGATGGGCAACGCGGCCGATGTTGCGACGCTCTTGATCGAGGCCGGTGCCAAGGTCAACGTTCAGGCTGACGACGGATCGACCCCGCTGCACTGGGCGGTACAGGCGGAGGGCTACGAGGTCATGGCAGCTCTGATCGCCAATGGCGCGGATATCTTCGCCAAGGCGGCCAACGGCACGACGCCGGTGTTCTGGATTAAGAATGCGGCCTTCCGCAAGCGGTTCGAGGCACTGATCACCGAGCGGGTCAAGCCCGTGGATAACGAGCTGGATCCGGTGCCCGTCGCAGCAGGGCCGATCTCGGTCAAGCTGGCCGATGGCGGCGTGTATACCGGGGAACTGGTGAAGGACCGTCCGCATGGTGAGGGCGAGGTGGTCTACGGGGATGGCGAGCGCTATCGCGGAAAGTGGCACAAGGGGGCGCGCCAAGGGCGTGGGGTGCAGACGCTCCCCGGCGGGGATGCCTACGAGGGGGCGTGGAAGGATGGCCAGCGGAATGGCGAGGGTATTTATCGTTATGCCAATGGTGGCGAACTGTCGGGCACCTGGAAGGACGGGCGGTTCATCCAGGGGACCGGTTCGTATGTGTTCGCAAATGGCGACCGCTACCAGGGGGAATGGAAGGACGACCGGATGGCGGGCACGGGGGTCTACACCACCGTCGCCGGCGAGACGTATGTGGGACAATGGGCAGCCAACCGGTATCTGGGACCGGCTGCCGGGAATGGTGGAAAATGAGCGATAAATATCCGTTTCAGGCACTGGAAAAGAAATGGCAGAAGCGCTGGGCCGACGATGCCCTGTTTGTTGCCGACCCGCAGGCAGCGGCAGATAAATTCTACTGCCTGACCATGTTCCCGTACCCCTCGGGGGTGCTGCACATGGGGCATGTGATCAACTACACGCTGGGCGATATCATTTCCCGCTACAAACGGCTGCGCGGGCATACTCTGGTTTCGCCGATGGGGTGGGACAGCTTCGGGTTGCCGGCCGAGAACGCGGCGATCCGCACGGGGACGCATCCGCACCCCTTTACCGATGGCAACATCGCCCGCATGCGCGAGCAGATGAAGCGCGCGGGTTGGGGCTATGACTGGTCGCGCGAGGTGGCCACCAGCCATCCGGACTACTACCGCTGGACGCAATGGTTCTTCCTGCAGTTCTACAAGCAGGGGCTGGCGGTCAAGAAGACCGCGCCGGTGAACTGGTGCGACTCGTGCGAGACCGTGCTGGCGAACGAGCAGGTGCACGACGGGGCCTGTGAGCGCTGCGGTACCGCCGTCCGCCAGGAGGACATGTCGCAGTGGTTCTTCACGATGAGCCGCTATGCCCAGCGGCTGCTCGACGGGCACGCGAAGCTGCGCGGGCAATGGCCGGACGCCGTGCTGGCGATGCAGGAGGAGTGGATCGGGCGTTCGGAAGGGGCCATGGTCAACTTCACCGTGGCCGAGACCGGCGCTCCGCTGCCCATCTTCACCACGCGGCCCGACACGCTTTTCGGGGTGACGTTCATGAGCATCGCCCCCGAGCATCCGCTGGTGGCGGAGCTGGTCCGCGGCACCGCGCGCGAGGCGGACGTGCTGGCGGCGGTGGCCGCGATGCGGCGGCAGGGCACCAGTGCGCGCGACCTGGCGGAGCGCGAGAAGGTCGGTATCTGGACCGGGGCGCATGTCATCAACCCGGTCAATGGCGACAAGGTACCGCTGTGGGTGGCCAACTTCGCCCTGATGGGGTACGGCACCGGCGCGGTGATGGCCGTGCCTGCGCATGACCAGCGCGACTTCGAGTTCGCGCGCAAATACGGTATCCCCGTGCGCGTGGTCATTGAGCGCGACGGTGAACCGCTGTGCGCCGAGAGCATGACCTCAGCCTACACGACCACGGGGACCATGCGCGATTCCGGGCCGTTCAGCGGGCGCAACAACCGCGAGGCGATGCCCGACATTATCGCGTGGCTGGCGGGAAAGAGCCATGGCCGGGGAACGATAAACTACCGCCTGCGCGACTGGCTGATCAGCCGGCAGCGCTACTGGGGCGCGCCGATCCCGGTCGTCTACTGCGATACCTGCGGCACGGTGCCGGTGCCCGAGGACCAACTTCCGGTGCTGCTGCCACGCGATGTCACCTTCCGCGAGGGGCACGGCAACCCGCTGGCCGCCAGCGAGAGCTTCGTGCATTGCGACTGTCCGGCCTGTGGCAAGCCGGCGCGGCGCGAGACCGACACGATGGACACCTTCGTCGATTCGAGCTGGTACTTCCTGCGCTACTGCGACCCGCACAACGATTCCGCCCCCTTTGATCCGGCGGTGGTAAAGACCTGGATGCCGGTGGACCAGTACATCGGCGGCATCGAGCATGCGACCATGCACCTGATCTATGCCCGCTTCTTTACCATGGTGCTGCACGACATCGGTCTGGTCGATTTCGAGGAGCCGTTCACGCGGCTATTCTGCCAGGGCATGGTCTGCAAGACGGCCTACTACTGCGAGACGCACAAGTGGCTGCACGAGGACCAGGTCGTGGACGGGCGTCGCGAGGGCGATGCGATCGCGGATGGCAAGTGCGCCCATTGCGGGCAGCCGGTACGCGCGGAGATGACCAAGATCAGCAAGTCCAAGTATAACGTGGTCGATCCCGACGCGATGTTCGACCGCTATGGGGCCGATACCGTGCGGCTCTACATGGTCAGCGATGCCCCGCCGGACAAGATGCAGGTCTGGAGCGAGGCGGGGATCAACGGATCCTGGCGTCTGCTCAACCGGCTCTGGGACCTGGTGATGGCCCGCATCCCGGCGATGGCCCCGGCGGGCACGTCCGTGCCGGCCGGTCTCGACGAGGTGAACACGGCGTTGCGGCGCAAGGCGCACCAGTGCATCATGCGCGTGACGGAGGCGATCGAGGGCGGGTTCCAGTTCAATACCGCGATCGCCCGCTGCAACGAGCTGCTCTCGCAACTGCGCGGGGCGGGCGACCAGGTGCATCCGGCTGTGTTGCGCGAGGTGCTGGAGGTCGTGCTGCGGGTGCTGGCGCCGATCGTGCCGCATTTCTCCGAGGAGCTCTGGGAGCGGCTGGGCCATGCCAGCAGCATCTTCGCCTGCGGCTGGCCGGAGGCCGATGCGGCGGCGGCGCGCGAGCAGGAGCTGGTCATTCCCGTGCAGATAAACGGCAAGGTGCGCGCGCGGCTGACCCTGCCGCCGTCGGCGACGAGCGCGGAGATCGAGGTGGCGGCACTGGCGGACGCCGATGTCGCGAGGTGGACGGCCGGCGTGACGATCCGCAAGATCATCGTGGTGCCGGGGAAACTGGTCAATATCGCGGTTTCATCATGATGGATTGGCTTTCACCCTTCCGGCGGCTGCGTGGCGCGGTTTGCAACTGGTTCTCGCTGACCCGATCCGAGGCCTCCAGCCTGCTGCTGGTGTTCGGTATCGTGCTGCTGGGGCTCGCCGCGAAGCTGTTGCTGAAGTAAAGCAGAAAGCAGAAATTGGAAAAGCAGAAATGGAGGGACGGGTTCCACCCCGTCCGCAGCGTTGTAAGTTGAGTCTGGTTTTGTGAGCGGGAGAGAATAAAACAATGGCGCATATTACGGATAGCGATGACCGCGTGCAGGATGGGTTGACCCATACCGTGCGCATGACGATTCCGGCCGCTGCGGAAACCGCCGGAAATTCGACGGTTTTCCGTCGCATGGACGCGGCGGCGCTCGAATCGCAGTACCAGTTGCTCGACAAGATCGGCGATGGCGGTATGGGCGTGGTGTATCTGGCGCGTGATCGCCGGCTGGGCCGCGTGGTGGCGATCAAGCGGCTCAATGCGCATTGCCTGTCCGAGCCGCATCTCAAGGAGCGCCTGTTCCAGGAAGCGCGCGCCGTGGCCTCCCTCAACCACATCCACATCGTGCATATCTACGCGCTCGGCGAGGATGTCGGCGGTCCCTTCATCGTCATGGAATACATTGCCGGCCCGAAATCGGATCCGCCCGGGCGCAAGCCATCCCCGCCATTCACCTTGGCCGACCGGGTCCACCGCGAGGGGCCGATGGCGCTGGACCTGGCGATCGGACTGGTCGAGAAGCTCTGCCGGGCGATCGAGTATGCGCACTCCTGTGGAATCGTGCACCGGGACCTGAAGCCGACAAATGTCCTGCTGGATGAAAGCGGCGAGCCCAAGATCGTCGATTTCGGGCTGGCGCGGGTGCGTACCGGCCAGGTGACCCCCTTGACCCAGCCGGGCGAGAAGATGCTGTCGCTAGGGTATGGTGCGCCCGAGCAGGAGGCGGATGCGAGTCTGGCCGATGAACGGGCGGATGTCTACGGGCTCGGTGCGCTGCTGTATTTCTGCATTACCGGCAAGAACCCGCGTTATTTCCGCCAGAATGATCTGCCGGAAGTGTTGCGCATGCCGATCGTCAAGGCGCTGGAGACTGATCGCGAGCAGCGCTGGACGGAGGTCAAGGCGTTTCGGACGGCACTGATGCTGGCGCAGGCACCGAACGACACCACGGTGTCGACGGGAAAAGTGACGTGGCGCTGCAAGTGGTGCGACACGGTCAATCCGACCCTGATCCGGTTCTGCGGCAAATGCGGCTGGGATGGCGGCGAGTTCTGTGCGGAGTGCGGCTCCGAGTCGCGCTTCGGCACGCAGTATTGCGGTGTCTGCGGGGCGGATGCCAAGGCGTACGAGACGGCCCGGCGGGTGTTGGAGCAGATGCAGTTGAACATCGAGCGCAAGGAATTCGCGCTGGTCGGGCAGGAGGAGCATCATATCTCGGGGTTCCGTCCTCAGGGGGTCAACGGTCGACGGCTGGTCGAGCAGGTGCGCGAGCTGGGCGAGAAGGCGCGCACGGCATTGCGCCGGCGGACGGCGCTTCGCGCGGAGATCGAGCGCGAGATGCAGGCGCACCACTTCGAGCAGGTCCGCCAGTACATCGAGGAATACAATACGCTGGCCTTCGATGGTGATTTCGACGACATGGGAAAATCGCTCGACCGGCTCCAGTTCGAACGGGATGTGGAGCGGCTGCGCAGCGCGGTCGATGCCGGGCACTGGGATTATGCGCTGCGGCTGGGGTTCGAGATCGCGGGCCGGCCGTCGGCGGATGCCGATCTGCTGCGCCTGCGCATCCGGCGGCATTTCCGTTGGCGGAGGAGCCTGCGCTTGGCTACGGCGGCGCTGGTCATTTTCTCGCTTTACTTGACCAGTGCGGCTCCGCTCTACCGGTTTGGCATGACGGGTCGTACATTCCGTGTGGTGATGGGACCGGTGGTCTGGGTGCGCACGAACACCTTCCTGCGCCTCCCCCTCGACGCCTACGCACGCCTGTTCCGGATCAACCCCGCCTTCCAGCTTCCCGCTTCTCCCGCCGAGACGGAGACCGAGCCGGTCATGATCGAATTGTAATTATCCAGAGGGACTTGCAGAACCCCTCGTGGTGCCCGCTTGAAGCCGGGCACCACGAGGGGTTCTGTAAGTAAAAATGGCGGATTCTGTGCGCGTGACAGTTATTGCGCCCTCTGCTGGGAGGGAATCGTGATTTTCGGGCACACTCCGCCCTTCCCGGCGTTCAGAACCGGGTTCTCGAATTACCGTCTTGCTCTGGCTGTTCTTCTTGAAAACAAAGGCACTCTGGTCTGGCCAAATGGCTATGGTTGTCTATAATGCAGCATCGGCAAGCGTGATGCCGCGTTAGGATGCGAGGATGATGACGGGAGGGTTGGATGACGAATCGACTTTTTCTGATACTGCTGACGATGGCGTTGGTTGGCACTGCGCGTGAGCCGGTTTTCGGGCGGGAGACGATCCTGGCCTACCTCAAGGCGCAGGCTCGCCCCTTGGCGAGCGCCGCCGATCTTGATCCCCTGATCGCGCGCATCGGCGATGCCCGCATCGTGCTGCTGGGCGAGGCGTCCCACGGCACGGCGGAGTATTACACCTGGCGGGCCGAGATCACCAAGCGGCTCATTGCCGAGAAGGGGTTCAGCTTCGTCGCCGTCGAGGGCGACTGGCCGAGCTGCTACCAGGTCAACCGCTTTGTCAAGCAACTGCCCGGCGCACCTGAAACCGTCGAGCAGGCGCTGGCTACGTTCCAGCGCTGGCCACCGTGGATGTGGGCGAATAGCGAGACCGCGGAACTGAACCTTCGAGTTCATGGGGGCATCATACCGCACCATTCACAAAAGGCCAGACTCAATGTTGTCCCGTGCAGGCGCGGCGTATTTTGAAGTTCTCGAAAACCGCCAGTGCTTTTTCATTATCCATGGTTTACCTCTTTATTGCTTAGACGTCATGCGTGCTTCACGGCGATCATTAGCGCAAACCTATACGGTTCATCGGACGGATTCAAGGCAGGAGTTGGTGCCAGGGATTGCGGATTGGTGATTTTCGATTGATTGTTGAAGGCAAGCGCTTTACGCGACAATGCACCGGTTATGATTATCAAGCCCTCCCTGATGACTTGAATTTCGCACATCGCGCTTGGCTCCAAGCCTGTCTTAAAAATCTGCAATCAACAATCTTCAGTCCGCAATTTTGGGTGGTGCTTGGGCTTTGATACTTCCGGCTGTTAGTGTTGACAGCCGAGGTGTCCGCAACTAGGATGCCTAAATGAAAATAAAAAACACAATAGGTATTTTTCGTTGCCTTGTGTTGTGCGGCATGATGGTGACAGCGGGGATTGCCGTCGCATCTGTAGGCTTGCCGGATGAGGCGCAGCGGATGCAGAAGATGTACGACGATGCCCAGCGTGCGCTACGCGATAACAGAACGGAACAGAAAAGTGCAGTCGCGCGCCACTATTCCGCGAAATTGGCAGGGATGCGTGAACAGTTCCAGAAGGCAGGCGATCTGGCCGGATTCCAAACCGTACTCGGTGAGCAGAAAAGATTGACGGAAGAAAAAGGGGTGCCCGCGGAACCGCCGACGGATGCTTCGATCAGGGCGCTCTGGTCAACCTGCCAGGAGCATATCCAGAAGGCCGATGCGCAATACCAGCGCGAGTCGCCTGCCTTGGCGCTGCGCTATCACGCGGCGCTTGAGGATCTTGAGCGCCGACTGACACAGCAGGGGAATATCGCTGCGGCAACGTCCGTCATGCAGCATCGCCAGGCATTCATAGAATCGCTGCCGCCGGCCGCGCCAGCCACGGCGGCCGTGCCAAGCGTGCCGGATGAGCCACCCGCTCCGTCCATGCCGCCGAGCCCGTCCATACCAACGCACACGGGCGTGCCAATGCGCCAGTCCGAGCCACTCGCTCCGACCATGCCGACGCTCCCGGTTGCACCAGCCAAACCGGAGTCCGAAAAGAATGCCGAGGGGGCCTACATAGCGGAAAAACTGCTTCCGTTTGTCGACGAGTTTATCGGACAGAGTATTGATGTTGCCGGGAAGATCCGGCGCATTGAACGGGCCGGTATGGATCGTAACACCCTGCGCATCGAGCTTGAGGGGGGGCTGTTCGCCGAAATCTCGATACAGCCGTTCGAGACGCGCGCCAAGCAGAGAAAAGAGCGTTTAAACGTTAATGCGCGTACCATGGGTGATGTCGGTCTCTATATCGGTACGGAGCGCTATCTGACCCCGGGTTCCTCGATCACGCTTCGCGGGTTTCTGCGGCTCCGCATGAACCGGCACCTGCTTGAGAATGCGGCAATCCGGAAAATCTCGGAATCGTCGACCTCATCACTGCTGGGTATCTGAGGCCAGTACTGATGAGGCATGCCCCCCGGGGTTCCGGACGAAAAGGAATGGGGAACTTTATGTAGCCCAGTTGCGCCGCAACTGAGGCAACGGGATGCGCGGGCGATTTTGCAAATCCGCGCACGTACGGCAAACAACCGTTTGCTTACAACACAGAAGCCACGCTCGCGGCCCAGCCTTCGCCAAGGCTACGGCGGGCAAGCTGCGAGCGGGCTACCGTGATCGACGATGTTATGGGAATCGGTTGACGAGAGCGGGCGACGATTACGGATTACGAGGGCTGCGCATAATTATTTCGGACGCTGCCCCGTTCGCTGTAGCTGTGTGGCCAGTAAAGCGATGGTGAAGCAGACGGTGAACGAGAGCGGGAAGTAGTAGACCCAGTGGATGCCGGCGTCCCTGATGGCCAGGGTGGCGACCACCGCCGGGACCACGCCGATGCACCAGGCGCTGAAACGGGCCTTGCGCGAGACGAAACCGAGGACGAACAGTGCTAGCACCGGCGCATTGAAAAGTCCCATGTAGGTCGAGAAGGCCTCGATGATGTTGTCCATGCGCGATACGCTGAAGGCCAGCGCCGTGGCCAGCGCCCCAAGTACCACCGTCAGCAACTGCGCCTGGCGCACGTCGTGGAGGTCGCTGCGCGCCTGACGGCGGAAGGGTTTGATCAGGTCGTTTACGATCACCGTGGACAGCGAGTTGATGCCCGAGTCCATGCTCGACATCGCGGCGGCGAAGATCGCGCTGATCATCAGGCCGGAGACGCCTGCTGGCAGGCTGTGCATGATGAAGTGCGGCAGCACGGTATCCGCGTCGGTCGGAGCAAGCTGCGGATTGGCCTGGTAGAAGGCGAAGAGACCGAGACCGATAAAGAGCAGCAGCGCGACCATGACCACATCCGTAATGGCGTTGAAAATGGTGGCCTTGACGACCCCGCCCGGTTTCTTGATGGCCAGCATGCGCTGCACGGTCACCTGGTCGGTCCCGTAATCCTGAAGCATCTGCAGGAAGAACGCGATCCCGACCGTCAGCCCGCTCATCTCATACAGGCTCAGTCCCCCGCCGGCAATCTGCAGGCGCCCGGCATCGCCTGCGATCCGCAGGATGCCGGGAATCCCCTCCGGCGCGCGCAGCACCAGGTCGATCGCGACCCAGAAGGCCCCGGCCACGAGGAGCACGAACTGTACGACATCGGTCCAGAGCACGGCGGAGAGCCCTCCCAGCGCGGTATAGAGCGTGGCCAGCCCGCCCATCAGCAGGATGCTCATGGTCAGGGGCAGGCCGCTGGCCACGGACAGGGCGAGCGCCGGGGCGTAGATCACGGTGCCCATCCAACCGAGGCGGGCGAGCACGAACAGCAGCGAGACGGCGGTGCGCCCGGCGGGTCCGAAGCGCAGGCCGATGAACTCGTAGGAGGTCGTGACGCCCCGGCGCCGGTAGGCGGGGTAGAGCACGAGCACGAGCACCGGTACCAGCAGCGGACTGACGATGCAGACCACCAGCAGCGAGACATTCTCCTCGAAGGCGCGCGCGGGAAGTCCCATGAAGGTGACCGCGCTGGTGAGCGAGGCGAACATGCTCATCGCCACCGGCAGCCAGGGCATGGCGCGCGCGGCCAGGAAATAGTCCTCGGTGGTCTGCTGGCGGCGCATGAACCACAGGCCGATCAGCACCATGGCGGCCAGATAGACACCCAGGATGACGGAATTAAGCAGGCCGAACGAAACGGGCATGACGGACTCCTTTGGTAAAGTCGAAAGCTGAAAGTCGAAATAGAACGGAGACAACAACGGCGGCAGGATAATGGAGGTCGCGGCGTTTGTAAAGTTTGCGGACAGTAATTCTGATTATGACGGAAACATAACCGCCGTGGGGTGCGCGGGGCAGAAGCCAGAAACGCTCAGTGCCCCAGCGGCAGCATGGCTGCCCGGATGGCGTTATTCTGTGGCTGGATGTCGGTCCGTCCGATCGGGCGAAGCTGGACGGTGATATCCACGCCATCGCGATCGAACACATCGACGGCCAATTCCAGCGTGTGCACGGTGGTCGCCCCGATTCCGACACCGGCGAAACGCAGCGTCTGCGTGCGTCCGTCAAGAATGATGTCCATCGCCACCTCCGGCAGGGCGACCGTGCCGCGGTTCTGACCGAAGACGTCCAGGTACACGCGATCGCCTTCGCGCCGCACATAGGGCCTGATTGCAGCCATGTCGACCACCCCGGGGGTGTTCCGTGCCAGCAGCCGTCCCGCATCCAGCATGCCCGTCCCTGTGGTGTCGTCGCGTCCCGGTGCCTCGGTGTCGTTGCTGTAGCGTTGCAGCAGCGCGAGGGCTTCCGCGGGCGTCAGAGCGGGCGATTCCGCCAGCAGCAGGGCGGCAGCGGCGCTGACAAACGGGGTGGACGCCGAGGTCCCCGAGAACGTGGCCAGACCGCCGTCGGTGCCTGCCGATGGCACCGCGATCCCGACTCCCGGTGCGCTCAGATCCACGGCGGACCCTGTGTTCGAGAAATACAAATGCCGTCCGGCGGCATCCACGCCGCCGACCGCCACCACGCCGTCGTAGCCGGCGGGGTAGGTCACGCCGGGCAGTCCGTCATTGCCGGCGGCGGCAATCAGCATGACGTTGCGTGCCAAGGCATAGGCGACCGCCGCCCGCAGGATCTCGCTGTCTCCACGTGTGCCGGCCGAGATGTTGATGACGCGCGCTCCGCGATCAACGGCCTCGATAATACCCTTGGCCAGTGTGAAGGCATCGCCGGTGCCGCTGTCGGGCAGGACCTTGATATCGAGCAGTTCGGATCCCGGCACCATGCCCTGCAAACCGTTGATCAGCGAGGCGACCGCGCCGCCGTGCGTGGCCGTTCCAAGTCCCTCGCCGGTCAGGTCCAGCCGGGTGGCGACGCGTCCGCCGAAACCGGCGGGGATGCCTGTGTCCAGCACGGCAATGCGGATGCCGCTGCCCCATTCCGGGCCCGGATCGGCTACACCTAGCCAGTCGAGCACTCCGGTGCCGAACCCGGCATAAGGCGTGGCGGGGGCCTGTGCGGCAGGGCCTTCGGGCAGCGGTGGCAGGCGGACATGGATATTCGGCAGGAGGCTTAGCGGTGCCTGTGCCGACTTGAGCAGGGTGCGCAGGGTGGCCGCATCGGGGACGGCTATACGCAGGGCGTTGGCGGCCGCCAGCCGGTCGAGGATCCGGATGCCGAGGCGTGCCGCCAGAGCCTCGAACGCCTCGCGGTCGCGGGCATTGAAGAACGTCAGCACGTACTCGCCCTCGATCGCGTCCGCGGCGGGAATCCCACCGCTGGCAGACGCGTCATCAGGTGCTGACGCCGTTACGGCGTGGCCTGGTCTTCCGGGAAAGGCCGGTCGCGGCAAGCTCGGGGGCTGCACGTACCGAGTGGTGACCGCCGGTCGCCCGTCCGGCACCGGCTCCGGCACTGGCGGCAGCGACAGCAGGCGAGCCAGTAACGCGGCTACCCCGCCAAACAGCAGGATTGCTGCCAGTAGGGGGATGCCGGATCGTCGTATGTGCCACCATCTTCGCATGGCTACGATAATGCCCGGATGAAAGCCCTGCCGCAACGCTAATCTTCAAGCCTGCGACCAAGAGATTGCGGCTGTCAATTCCAAAGCCATCAGCGATGCCTTTGATCAGGCGCGTCCATGTTTTTCCCTCGGGGTCGATCAACTCAAACCTATAGCGACCACGCTTTCGCGCCGCCAGGCACCCGCCGCCTCTGCGTGATGCGGGACGGTCATGCTGTTGTGCGCGACTGGAAGATCCCGAAACCGGTCGTGCTGGTGGATACGCGTGAGCAGCAGCCGTATAGTCTTTTTGACGGAAGCCCTCCCGAACGCGGTCTGTGGCACCTACGACGCGATCGAGGCCAAATTCGGCATTCCCATCATCTACACCGCTCGCAGCCGGATCCTGGCCACCGAACGCGCCGCCTCCTGGCTCTCCAAGCACTTTACCTACTGGAGGGACTTGCAGAACCCCTCGTGGTGCCCGCTTGAAGCCGGGCACCACGAGGG
>CAZSRU010000078.1:0-13119 GCA_964609395.1 uncultured Victivallales bacterium | reverse complement strand
TCATCCTTAGTTTCACACTTACTTGGTTACGCTTAAACCACCCGCTTCGTCGATCAACCATGGACAGGAAAAACGGCAAGCCACCCACAGATTCTGCGGAAGACCCATTCTTTAATCATGCCAATGGTTTATATAAGGATCAATGCAGAAAGTGGCGGGAGCATCCGATGAGCAAAACCTGATTGCCGCGAAAGGGGAAGCTTTTTGAGTTTCCACGTGTCTATCCTCAGCTGGCATCATACATCCATCCCGCTTGTGGTTGGGCGCTGGAGACCGACGACTTGCTTGATGCTGTCTTTCCATTTGATCTTGGGATCGTCCTTGTAGCGGGCAAAGAGCGCGCGGATGGCGTCGTCATTCTGAAGTGCCATGAGCGCATTGCCCTTGCGCATGGCGTCTGCATCGCCAGGGCAGGTTTGCGGAAGAATGCTTCGCAGCCGGTTGATTTTCCCAGCCAGATGGAATCGGTGACGTAGGGGTAGACAGCCTCAATGACGCGGTCAATGCTGGCATCCAGCATGGGCTCGCAAGATACGCTGGTCTCAAAGTCCCTCAGGTAGGCTAACACCGGATCGCCATCGTCTTGGCATAGCAGTACCGGCAATCATGCTCGCATCCATCCTGGATATTGACATTGCTCGCCGCCCACTCCTGGGTGCCGGTGGGTGGGGACTTCGTTTGGCGAGTTGTTTTCATCTGCGGGCATTGAATCTACATAAGTCCCGAATGACACTTTGTCATGCCCCATACTGAGGGTGGCTCTCGGCTACCGCCTGCAAGGGCGATTCTGCCAAGACGTTTTCATAAAGGTCTTCCAGCGGGAAGCACAAGTCATAATCGCCCCAGACAAGATTGCCCCATTCGATTCGGTAAGCCGAGAATAGTTCCGGCTCAAAGAATTTACGGACCGCAGGGTGCCTGGACGATCGCAGAAACGGTTCGAAATCGATATCGCAGACGTGCCCGTCGGTAAAACAGATTCGCAGGCGGTAACCGCCGAGCGAGCTTGCAGAGGTAATGGAGACTTCCGTTCCAGGAGTAAGCATGATTACAGTCTCCTCGTTATACGTTCCGGGGTAATTTGCTTGTGAAGCACAAAAAAATCTACCCACTTTCGAACGATGTCATCGGCATAAGCTGACACCAGCGCTTTAAAATTGGAAAGCTGTACGGGGTCAAGCGATCGGCGTCCTTTGACGTCACGAAAGGACACTCCGATGACGCTTCCATTTTGGATATCGAGTTCTGCCCGGCATTCCGCCCCTTGATATACGCCATGCACATGCACAGGATCGTGTTCGTTGGCATAAAACAGGACGATCAGACCGAAATATTCATAAATCTTTGGCATCCACTAGACCTTTCGTACTGACCATCTCCCGGCATTCCATGCCCGAAACCACCAGACCAACCCCGCCAAATGTAGAATTGCGAAACGACTTAAGACTCAAGCTTGCCGCCTCTATTTTCGCCGTCATTTGCCAAGCACGGCCCCTAATGCGGTTATCGTCCCAAGCTGGATGATCAATTTCTTGTTCGCAAGATAACACCCGCATGAATGCATTTCAAGGTGAACCACTTCGTATATTTCTGGAAGCTTATCCTTCTAAGCGCGATGATAGGCGACGTGAGCGGTGTGCCATGCTGAAGGTCTCTTAAGAGTCGGCTTATGCTCGGGGTTGACAGGCAAGGGTGCCTGTCCTACCGGTGGCCCGGAATTCTACTCCGAGAGCGGCTACCCCGCCAGAAACTGCCCGGTGGTAATTTCGCGGGCTTGGCCCATGGCGACTAGGGTTTTCAGCAGTTCCTCGACGCGGTCCTTGCGGGCGCGGATGAACTGACGGGCGATGGTTTCGGCACTGGCGGGGCCGGACTGGGCGGCAAGCACTTCGCGCAGCACGCGCACCTGGTCGGGTAGTGAGCTCGGCCAGGGAAGGCCGGACGACAGAGGACGGAGGACAGAGGGCGGAGATTGGAGGTCTGTCATCAGTCCTCTGTTATCTGTCATCTGATCGCCGAGGGCAATGGTGGTTTGGGTGGCGGTCTTGTTCTGGAAGTCGGGGCGTAGCCAGCGGATTTTGCCCTGGGCTTCTTCGGCGGCGCGTTCGGCGTTGAGTGCGACGAGGCGCTCGAGGATCTCGGCGTCGGTGAGGCTTGCATGGTTAAATCGTATGCAAGGCGCGGATATACTGCTCGGCCTGGCCGCGCGCGCGCAGCATCGCGTCGTCCCAGACGCCGCTGCCCCGCCGACCGTGGCCGGTCTTGAGCTTGCGTTTCAGTTCGCGGGCGGCCTCGGACAGCGTCTCTGCGTCATCCGGCGCATCCGCGCCCTGCTTGGCTTCGAGCACGAAACAGCCGCGCTTGTACAGGTCGATAAAGCCGGAACTGGTTTTGCCGTCGCCGTGCTGGAAGGTGACCGCCCGCTCGAAGATGTAGGCATTCTGGCTGTTGTCGGGTGTTGCCGGATTCGGGTGAGGCACGCCGATCAGGTCGCACAGCTCGGAAATGAAAAGCTGGTGGTTGGAACGCTCTGCCGCGCCCGAGCGTTCCCAGCGTTCGATAAAGGCGTCAATCGCCGCTGTGTCTGTTGTTGTGCCTGTCATGGCCCTGGTTCCCGATTCACAAGATTTGGAGACAACCGTGACCCTCGGGTCAGAAGAGATCGCAATGGGTACCGGTTCGTTCGAGAAGCAATTCATCCTTCGAGATTCTATATATGAGAATCCAGTCAGGCTCGATATGACAGTCTCGTCTACCCTTCCATTCCCCCTTCAATGGGTGGTCCCGGTGTTTCAAGGGTAAATCACATCCTGCGAGGAGAACCTGCACAACCTCAATGAGCTTTGCCTGATCCTTTCCCTGCCGCAGTTGCCGTTTAACGTCTTTTTTGAACTGTGCTGTCTGCGAGAGATTCATTCGTTCCAGCTCGCAACCAGTTTGTCCAGGGAATCAAAGGTCTCGATGTCCTCTCCTCGGTCGCTTTTTTCAAGCGTGCTTGCCGTCAACGTGTTTGGCACTCGTAACTCGAGAGGGAATTCTTTGCGAAGGGCGATCTGCCTGTAAAGCAGCCGGACGGCATCTGTCGGGGTCATGCCGATTGTGTGTAAAACACGTTCAGACGCACATTTGGTCTTCGCGTCGATTCGCGCATGGACTGTTGCTGTATTGTTCATGGGGGTACTGTAGCACGTCTGCATGACATGTCAATTAACTTCAGGCTATTAGACCAGACGCGCCAGTAAATCCACGTCACGTGCGCCGGTGTAAACCACATCGACGAAATCGCCGCGCCGCGTGTTGGCGGGCAGTCCGCGGACGAGGGTCTCGCCATCGACCTCGGGGGCTTGACGGCGGGTACGGCCGCGGGCGAGGCCGTCGCGTCCGGCGGGGTGCTCGATCAGCACCCGGTCGGTCTTGCCCTTGAGTTGGCGGTGCTTGGCGGCGACGATGGACTTCTGCTGGGTCATCAGCCGCGCATAACGGTCTTCGGCCTCTTCCTGGGGCGGGGTGTCCGGCATATCGAAGGCGGGGGTGCCTTCCTCCGGGGAGAAGACAAACGCGCCGAGATGGTCGAATTGCGCCTCGCGGCAGTAGTCGAGCAGGTGCTGGAAATGAGCCTCGGTCTCGCCGGGAAAGCCGACTAGGCAGGTGGTGCGGATCACGGCGTCCGGCAGGCGGTCGCGGATGCGGCGGGTCATGGTCGCCACGGCGCGGGCGGTGCCGCCGCGGCGCATGCCCCGCAGGATGTCCGGGTGACTATGCTGCACCGGCACATCCAGATAGCGGCAAACCGCCGGGGTCTCGGCCATGGCGTCGAGCAGGTCGTCGGTCACCAGCGAGGGGTAGCCGTAAAGCAGCCGCACCCAGAAGTCGCCCTCCAGCGCGCCGAGTGCCCGGATGAGCGCGGGCAGGTCGTCGGGTTCGGGCAGGTCGCGGCCGTAGGACATGATGTCCTGCGAGATGATGTCCAGCTCGCGGAAACCGCGGCTGACCAGATCCCGTGCTTCCGCCAGGATCCGTTCGCGCGGCCGCGAGCGGTGCTTGCCGCGGATTGCTGGAATGGCGCAGAATGCACAGCGGTGGTTGCAGCCCTCGGCGATCTTCAGCCAGGCATTGGCGCCGCTGCTGAAGACCACGGGTGCAGCGGGCTCGAATAGCCGCCGCGCGGTCGGGGAAATGGCCATGATACCGCGCTCGCCCTTGTCCAGCGAGCGGACAATCTCGCCGATGCGGTCCAGATCGTCCAGGCCGATGAAGGCATCCACATCGGGCAGGGCATCGCCGATGCGCTCGCGGTAGCGTTGCGGCAGGCAGCCCGCCACCAGCACGGCGCGGCAGGGGCCGCGTTTCTTGAGTTCGCAGGCCGACAGGATCATCTCCATGGATTCCGCGCGTGCGTCCTCGATGAACGAGCAGGTATTGACGATCACGATATCGGCAGTCTCGGGGGCGGGCGAAAGCGTGAGCCCGTCGGCGATCAGCCGTCCGGCCATCAACTGGGAATCCACCAGGTTCTTGGCGCAGCCGAGGCTGATGAACCCGACCGACAGTGTGGTGGCAGGCGGCACGGGCTTACTCAACGTACGGCTCCGGCGGAGGGATGAAGAGCAGCAGCTCGTGATCCGCCGGGGGGCGGGTGCCGGTACGGGCGGCCACCGAGCGGATCACGGCAACCAGCACCAGCAGCACCACCAGGGCGGCCAGCACGATGCCCACGGGCTTGAGCATCCGGTCGCTCCATTTGAGATTGGCCAGCCGGTTCTTGAGGATCTCGGCAAGCATGGTGCCGCGATTGAGCAGCGGTTTCAAGAGCGTTCGGATGGTTACGGCCAGCGTACGGCTTTCGCTGCGGGTGTGGTGTCGCGCCAGGACGGGCCCGGGCTTGGCGGCAGGAGCAGGCGGCGCGGCGGGGAATTCTGGCGCTGGCCGGGTTGAATGCGTGGGCGTGATACGCCGGCGCCGAGAGCTGGCGAATTCGAAGAGGTCGGCCGAAGGGGCCTCCACCTCCGCCGGGGCGGAAGGCTCGGGGGATCGGGCCGGTTCCGGATCCGCGGATATTTCCCTTGCTGCGGGTGTCCCGTGTCCGGTCACGCCATTGATCATGCGCATGTAATCGGCGATCAGCGGGGCCGGGTCGAGATCCACGCACTCGGCAACCAGCTTGATGAATCCCTTGCCGTAGATGGTGGCCGCGATGCGGTGGAAATCGTCGTTCTCGAGGTCATCGACAATCTGCATTTTCACGCGGGTCATCTCGGCGACCTGGGAGGTCGTGAGCTTCTTCTTCAGGCGTGCTTCCTGTAATGTGGGTCCGATGGCCATGCGTTACGTATCCCTTTCGTCGATCTCCTCGTCGATCTCCTCGGTCCCGTCATCCGACGGCCTCACAGTATTTTCCATATCGACATCTAAATCAATAAGGATTTCCCGCGGCTCGGAACCGCGCGGCGGACCGAGCAGCCCGCGTTCCTCGAGAATGTCGATCACGCGCGCGGCGCGCGTGTAGCCGATGCGCATGCGCCGCTGCAGGGACGAGGTGGAGGCGCGATGGGTCTCGCGGATGATCTCGATCGCCTGCTCGACCAGCTCGTCGTCGCCGCCGTCGTCCATCGATTCCGGGTTGCTGTCGGCTTTCTCGAGCTTGTTCTGGATCTCCATCTCGAACGATGGTTCCGCCTGGGCCTTGATGTGCTGGATGATCCGATCGACTTCCTGGTCGCTGATCATGGCCCCCTGCACGCGGATCAGCTTGCTGGTGGCGGGAGGCAGGAAGAGCATGTCCCCGCGGCCCAGCAGCTTGTCCGCCCCGGATTGGTCCAGGATCGTGCGGCTATCGACCTTCTGCGCCACCTGGAAGGCGATACGTGCCGGGAAGTTGGCCTTGATCGTGCCGGTGATGACATTGACCGACGGACGCTGTGTGGCGATGATCATGTGGATCCCGACCGCGCGCGACAACTGGGCCAGCCGCGCGATGCTGTTCTCGATCTCGGCCCCGGCGGCCAGCATCAGGTCGGCCAGCTCGTCGATGACAATCACGATATACGGCACCGACGTGGGGAACTCGTCGGACTTCGTCTCCGCCGCTGGCTGGGCTTCGTCACCGAACAGTTCACCCTGGACAACCGCATGGCGGTTGTTGAAACTCTCGATGTTGCGGACCTTCGCCTTCGCGAACATCTTGTAGCGGTTCTCCATCTCCGTGATCGCCCAGCGCAGGCTCAGCGCCACTTTCTTCGGATCGGTGATGACCGGGACCACCAGATGAGGCAGGTCGTTGTAGATCGAGAACTCGACGATCTTGGGATCCACCAGGATCAACCGCAGCTCATCCGGGGTCTTGGACATGAAAAGCCCGGCCAGGATCGCATTGATGCAGACCGACTTGCCCGAACCCGTCGCGCCGGCCACCAGCAGATGCGGCATCTTGGCCAGGTCGGTAACCACGTTGCGCCCGCCGACATCCTTGCCCAGTGCCAGCGGCAGGCGCACCGTGCCCGACGTCCACTCGTCGCTCTCGAGCACCTCGCGGATGACCACCATTTTGGCGATATCGTTCGGGATCTCGATCCCGACGACGCCCTTGCCGGGAACGGGGGCCTGCACGCGCAGGCTGTGCGCCTTGAGCGACAAGGCCAGGTTATTGGCCAGCGCCGCGATGCGCTCGACACGCACCCCGCGGGCAGGCAGCAGTTCGTAGCGGGTCACGACCGGCCCCTGCTTGATGCTCGTCACCTCGGCGGAAATCCCGAACTCGTTGAGCGTCTCCACCAGCGTTGCCGCCGTGGCGGTATTGTCACAGCTCACGCCCTTGGCATGACCGGGCGGCAGGGTATCGAGCAGTGTGATCGGCGGCAGGCGATAGCCGGGGAAGCGGGTCTTGTCCGGATCAATGACCGGGGCCGGCAGCGGTTCCGGCGGGGGGGGGGCGGGGGGCGCCGGGGCTGCGGCGGCCGTGCGCCGGCTGGGCGCCTTCGGCTCGCGGTGCAGCAGTGCGCTGATGCGGTTCTTGCCTGGCTCGGCAGGCAACTCCGCCTCGTCATCGCCTTCGTCTGCCTCGTCTGCCGGTCCGGCCGCGCGCCGGCGGATCTGCTCCGCGAGTTCCTTCTTGCGCAGCTCGCGCTCAAGCCGGGCCTGCTTCCTGCGCAGCTCGCGCTCCTCGCGTTCGAGCAACAGGTGCTTGTCCCGCATTTCCGAATGCCGGCGCAGCGCCACGTCGACCAGCAACCCTGCCGTCGCGGCCGTATAACGGAATGCCGTGAGCAGGTTATGCCAGCCGATTGCCATGACAAACACGAACAGGAATAACGACCATAACAGCGCACCCGCACCGATCGGACTGAGCCACCGGATCAGCAGCCCGTGGGTGATCAGCCAGCCGAATACCCCCCCGTTATCGGTGATGTTGGCGGCGGCTTGCACATCGAACACCGCGTGCAGGTCGAGCAGGGATGCCAGCAGGATCAGGCAGAGTGCCGTCCAGAGACTGTGGACGCGCACCCCGCCGCGCCGCAGCACCAGCAGCAGGCCGGTCGCCACGCACCACACCGGCACCAGCCAGGCCCCGATCCAGATGGACATCAGCAGGGCAAACCCGGTCCAGGCCCCAGCGGCTCCGATCCAGTTGCCGGGCGGCGTGTTCGGCGGTGTGTTCAGGATCCCGATATCCCGCCAGTCATACGAGACCAGGCTGAGCAGGATCAGCAATGCCAGCGGGAAGAACAACGCGCCGGCAATCATCCGGGCCGGTGAAGGATATTCATGTTGGGTGGTTTCGTCCGCCATGCCATCTGCCTCTATTGCCCGTCGCTTGGCGGGATTTCCAGTTCTTCATTCGCGGGGGGAATGGCCACCGGGGCTTCCTGGGCTCCGGGACGGATGCCGCTGTCCGTCTCCCGCTGCAGCATCGTGACCGTGATCATCGGGGGATTGACGGCCGTGCTGACCTCCACGCCGTCGTGCAGGTGCACCCCGGCAGGGACCGTGTAGGTGCCCGGCTGCATGATCTCCAGGCAATCCACGAAAATCCGGATGTCGTTCGGCTCGATGCGATTGACCGCCTGCGGGCTGCCGAGGACGCTCAGATCAGCGCGCGCGGGCGTGAACCGCACCTGCATGCCGGTGCCGGTCTGCTGGAGTGCCAGCACAGGCAGGCTTTCCCACTCGCGGCTGATCGCCTCCGTCACGATGCTGACCCGAGCCGAGATTTCGGCCGGCTCCACCGCCCAGACCCCGCTCTCGGTATCGGTCAGGATGCGGATGCGCTGCGTGAACGAATCCACCGCCCCATTGATATCAATCGGACCGGTCCGCAGGATCTTCAGGTCGGTCAGTTGCGTCTTGGGACCACGCACGGAGGCGATTTTCGGCTCGTAATCCACCTCGGCCCTTCCCAGCAGCGGCTTGCCTGCCAGTTCGGGCTTGGCGATGGCGATTGTCCGGGTGATTTCACGATCAAAGGTCAGGTTGACGATTCCCGGTCGCACACGGATCACGCTGACGCCGCGCAGCGGGCCGCTCACATTCTTCGGCCCGATCGGAACCTGGGCATTGCCGGCGACGCCCGATACACGCGGGGCGGCAATCAAGCGCAGTTGCGCCGGATCGAACCGTTTCAGGTCGTCGAACGATCCCCGGCAGGTGATGACGGCTGTGCGCGCATCCTGCCGCAGCACGGCGACACCCTTTTCCATCTGCACCGCGATCGGGATCTCGAACTCCTCCTGCTGGTTGGTGATGCGCTGGATGGCGTAGATCGAGGCAGTGGCCAGTGCCAGTGCCAGCAGTTTCAGCCGGAGGTTCTCGCTCAAGAACATGGTAACCTGTTCACGTTTAGTTGCCATCGGTTCCCTCCTGTTCAGCCCGCTTCTCGGATTTGGCGATACCCTCCGGTGTCAGGTCGAACTGTTCCTGCATGCGTCGCAAGGTGCTGTCCTCCTTCTGCCCCTTGAGCAGCGCGTTGAGGAAGCGCCGGAGCCGCTCGCCATCCAGCCCGCGGCTGAGCCTCCCGCGGTAGCTGACCGATATCGTGCCGGTTTCCTCCGAGACGATGATCACCACCGCGTCGGTCTCGTCACTGAGCCCGACGGCGGCACGGTGCCGGGTGCCGAGGCTCTTGTGCAGCTCCACGCGCTGCGAGAGCGGGAACACGCAACTGGCCGCCATGATCCGGTTGCCCTGGATGATCACCCCCCCGTCGTGCAGCGGCGTATGCGGGAAGAAGATACTGGCGAGCAGCTCGGACACCACCGGCGCATCGATCTTGATCCCTGTCTCGCGGATGGCGCGGGTGCCGATCTCGCGCTCGATCGCGATCAGCGCCCCCACCTTGTGCGTCGAGAGATGCGTGACCGCCTGCACGACGCTGTCGATCGCCGACCGCCGGTCCGTGCCCGGATTGAATACCGGCTGCCGCCCCAGCTCGGCCAGTGCGCGGCGGATCTCGGGTTGGAAGATCACCAGGAAGGCAACGGCGAGATACACCGAGATGTTACGCAGCACCCAGTTCAGTTCCGTCAGGTTCAGTGCATAGGTCAGGCCGAGCAGGATGGCCAGTGCCAGCAGCATCCCCACCAGCACCTGCGCGCCGCGGGTTCCCTGGAGGAACAGGAAGACATAGTAGAAGGCGCAGGTCAGCACCAATGCCTGGAAAAGCCCGCCCAAGCCAATTGAAAGGATGTACTCGATCATGCGGCCATCCTCCCTTGCGTGCCGGCTTGGTGGCGGGCCGCATCACGCACGGCGGCGGCCACGCGCGCGGCCTGCACGGAGGCAGCGACGTCATGTACACGCAGGATCGACGCACCCTGCAGGATGGCCGCCGTCAGCGCCGCCAGGCTGCCGGCCATGCGGTCCGCCGATTCCGGCACGCCGCTAAGCACCCCGATAAAACGTTTACGCGACATCCCGGCCAGCACGGGACGCCCGAGTCGGGCGAGACGGTCAAGCCCCGCGATCAGCGCGATATTGTGCGCGGCGGTCTTGCCGAACCCGATGCCGGGATCGAGCACGACGGCTTCCGTCGCGATACCGGCCACGCTGGCGGCGATAAGCCGGGTCGCCAGCCAATCGGCGACCTCCCCGACCACATCCGCGTACTGCGGGTCATCCTGCATGGTGCGCGGGGTCCCGCGCATGTGCATCAGCACCACGCCCGCCCCGGTCTCGCGGACCACCGCTGCCATCCGCGGATCGCTCTCCATCGCGGTCACGTCGTTGATGATGCAGGCCCCGGCCCGCACCGCCTCGCGGGCGACCGCCGCCTTGGCGGTATCGATGCTGACCCGCACGCCCGGCACGGCGCAAAGCGCCTCGATCACCGGCAGCACCCGGTCCATCTCGGTCCGCTCATCGACAGGCTCGGCACCCGGACGGGTGGACTCCCCGCCGATGTCGATGATGTCGGCTCCCTGGGCAAGCATCTCGCGTCCCTTGGCCAGTGCGGCGTCAATGGACAGATAACGACCGCCGTCCGAGAAGGAATCGGGCGTGGTATTGAGTATCCCCATGATCAGCGGCTGTCCGCCGATGCTCAGTTGATGTTCGCGGCACTGCCAGTGCATCAGTCCTCTTCCTGCTTGGCGTCCAGTGTGGTTTCGGCTGCCGTTATGGCTGCCGTCGCCGGTGCCTTGGTTTTATCCTGAGCTTCCTTCTCCTTGTCGATCACCTCGCGCTCCTCGGGGGTGCGTACACGGCCGAGCTCGACGATATCCTTGACGTCGCGCCCGTCGATCGTCTCGAGTTCCAGCAGCCGCTGGGCGACCATCTCGAGCTTCTCGCGGTTCTCCACCAGGATACGCACGGCCCGCTCGTGGGCCTCGCGCAGCAGGCGGGAGACCTCGGTGTCGATGCGCCTCGCCGTCTCCTCGCTGTAGTCCTGCTGCCGCGAGATTTCACGCCCCAGGAACATGACTTCCTGGTTCTGGCCGAAACGCTGCGGGCCGAGCGACTCGCTCATGCCCCAGTTGCAGACCATCATGCGGGCGATGCTGGTCGACACCTTGAGATCCTGCGAGGCACCGGTGGTGATCTCGCCGAACACGATCTCCTCGGCAGACCGCCCGCCCATCGCCCCGCAAAGCTCGCCGAGCAGCTTGGTCCGGGTCTTGGTGTAGGAGTCCTTCTCGGGCAGCGACATGGTGGCGCCGAGATAGGCGATACCGCGCGGGATGATCGTCACCTTGTGCAGCGGTTCCGCCTCCTCCACAAGCTGCTGCACGACCGCGTGCCCCGCCTCGTGATAGGCCGTCAGCCGTCTTTCCTTGTCGTCGAACACGTGGCTGCGCCGTTCCGAACCCCACATGACCTTGTCGCGCGCCTCCTCGAGGTCCTTCATGTCCACGGCCTTCTTGCCCTGGCGGGCCGCCAGCAGCGCCGCCTCGTTGAGCAGGTTCTCCAGGTCGGCCCCGGAGAAACCCGGGGTACCGCGCGCGATGCGCCGCAGGTCGGCGTCCTCGCCGAGCTTGATGTTGGTCGAGTGGATCTTGAGGATGTCCACGCGCCCGTCGATCATCGGCAGGTCGATGACGATCTGGCGGTCGAAGCGCCCGCGCCGCAGCAGGGCCGGATCGAGCACGTCCGGGCGGTTGGTCGCCGCCAGGATGATCACCCCCTCCGAGGTCTCGAAACCGTCCATCTCCACCAGCATGGCGTTGAGCGTCTGCTCGCGCTCGTCGTGGCCCCCGCCGATGCCCGTGAACCGGCTGCGGCCGACCGCGTCGATCTCGTCGATGAAGATGATGCAGGGCGCGTTCTTCTTGCCCTGCTCGAACATATCGCGTACCCGCGAGGCACCCACGCCAACGAACATCTCGACGAAATCCGATCCGCTGATGCTGAAGAACGGCACGTCCGCCTCGCCGGCGATCGCCTTGGCCAGCAGCGTCTTGCCCGTGCCCGGAGGCCCCATCAGCATCACACCCTTGGGAATGCGGCCGCCCAGCGTCTGGAACTTCTTCGGATCCTTCAGGAACTCGATGATCTCCTGCACCTCCTCCTTGGCCTCGTCGACGCCGGCGACATTCTTGAAGGTCACCTTGTTCTTCTCGCGGTTCAGCAGGCGGGCGCGGCTCTTGCCAAAGCTCATGGCCCCATGGCCAGCCGCCCGCATCTGCCGCACGAACAGGAAGTAGAGCAGTCCGAAGATCAGCAGCACCGGCAGCACGCTCGAGACGATGTTCCAGAGCAGCGGGCTCTGCGGCGGGATGTCGGCCTCCACGCCGTTGCGGCGCAGCCAGTCCAGCGTCTCGCGGTCGACCACCGCCAGATACGTCTTGAACTCGCCGGTCACCCCCTCGACGTTGACCCCCTCCTTGAGCGTGCCCTGCACGAAGAGCGTGCCGGACATGTCGCGGATCACCTTGACTTTCCCGACCTTGCCGCCCTCGACCAGCGAGATCAGGTTCGGCTTGTCGGGCGAGGGCGACGTGTAGGGGATCTCGGCGACCTTCGTCTTGTCGTTGCCCACATACAGCAGCATCCCGCCGATCACGGCCAGCATCAGCAGCCAGGGCAGGAAGGCTTTCATCGCCGGTGGGGGCGGTGAGGGACTTTTCGGTTTCGGCACTTGCCGGGGAGGTGCTTCATTGGCCATGCTATATCCTTATCTCAACATCTATCCATAACGCCGCCCGCGCCGCTGTTTGCACCGGCGGCCGGTCGTTCACACAATTTCGTTTCATCCGGCGGCACAGGCGTACAGCAGGAATTGGCGTGCATGTTACCCCGAAGTGCGCGGCGGCGCAACAGCAATGACAGATAAAATTGAAAAGTATAATGCTTCAGCTCCGAACCAACGGAACGTCCGGCATATCCACCCCGCTTGTTTCCTAAGGCCGTACCAGGCCGCCGCAAAACACGATGCGCGGGATAATAGCTCGGATGCCTGTGATTGCCAACCCTTTGTTTTCAATTCCAGCATTTGCCCCAGAATACAACACATCATGCAATCCGCAAGGCTCTTCTCACCCGCAGATTCTGCGGAAGACCCCTCAAAACCCTAATCTTTCACCTTGATCTTTGGCGATTAGGGTGAAAGCATAGGCCAATAGATTAAGGAGGCTCTTGCAAAACCCCTCGCCGTGCCCGGCTTCAAGCGGGCACGGTGAGGGGTCTGCAAGA
>CAZSRU010000077.1:0-13151 GCA_964609395.1 uncultured Victivallales bacterium | reverse complement strand
TAAAAAAAAGGGGATGTTGTAAATGTTTCATTGACAATCAAATGGGCCGATGATATAAGAAAAAGCTCTTTTAATTGATTTTTGAGGGTATTCAATATGGCAGTGAAGAAGGTGAAGGCGTCCAAGGCCGCTCCTGTCGCGAAAACCGCGGCACCCAAGGCTAAACCGGGGAAGAAGAACGGATCGGCAAACAAGGTTGTAGCGGCGAAGAAGTCAGCGCCAGCGACCGCGAAGACGGTCAAATCGACTGCAGCGGCATCCAAGCCTTTACCATCCAAGCCTTTACCATCCAAGCCTGTACCGTCGAAGTCGAAAGCTCCTGCGGCGAAAAAGCCGACGGCGACTCCGCCATCGAAATCACCTGTTTCCGCCAAGATTGTTGCGCAAAAGCCGGAGCCGGTTGTGTCAGCCCCAGTAAAAGGGAAGCCCCCGGTCAAAGCAGTTGCCGTGACGCCGCCGAAATCGGCCAAGGGAGGCAAGCCCGCAGGGGGGGCTGCGGTTTCGCCGCCGAATGACAATGTCCATCAGACGGCGTCCACCATCAGTACTGGCGGCGAGGATGGCCCGCGTACCTTCTCGACGATCATGCAAGGCCATGCCGCGATAGCCAAAGGCATCGAGGCCCGCAAGGCGGCGGCCAAGGCGAAGAACCTGGCACGTTTTCCCAGACTGGCGGTTTCGCACACCAAGACAACCAAGAAATTGACGGCAGAGCAATCGAAGGTCTATGAGCAGATGCTGTTGCGCCTGCGTGACGAATTGAGCCGTCAGATCGCCTTCCTGCGTGGGGCTTCGCTGACGCGTTCGGATGAGGTCAATCCCGAGGAAGACGGGTCGGACGCCTTTGAGCGTCAGCTCGCCCTGAAGCTGGCCTCAAACGAGGGTGACGCCATTTTCGAGATTGATGAGGCGCTGCAACGCATCAAGGATGGCGTTTATGCGATTTGCCAGGATTGCGGCTGTATCGTCAATTCGGCACGCCTGAAGGCGTTGCCGTTCGTGCGACGCTGCGTCGAGTGCAAGCGGGTTGCCGAGAAGAAACGCACAGTGGATGACCGGCGCTATTTCTAACCGGCGGGGGGGTGGGTGATCCGCCGCGCAATGCAAGAAGGCTTATGCTACCGCTGCTTTTAGGCATCGCGATCACGCTGCTTGATCAGGTAACAAAGTTCCTGGTCGATTGGAATTTCGATTTATACGAGTCGGTCCCTGTTATTCCGGGACTGTTTACTCTCCGCTACATCCGCAATACCGGTGCGGCTTGGGGTCTCTTTGCCGGTGGACAGTCCTGGCTGGCGATGCTTTCCGTGCTCGTGCTGGTGGCCTTGGTCGTGTTCCGGCGTTCCTTCTTCGCGGCTGGATTGACGGATCGTGTCGCCTTCGGGCTGATTATCGGTGGCATTGTCGGTAATTTCATCGACCGGGTCCGGTTGAGATACGTGATCGATTTCCTGGATTTCCATTGGCGTGGTCATCACTTTCCTGCCTTCAATGTGGCCGATGCCGCGATTTGCTGTGGCGTGGCTCTCTATATGATTGCGCAGATCCTGATGGCGCGCCGTCAGCGGCAGGAGCGTGAATCCGCGGGAGTGCCGCGGTGAACGCGGTCGCCGGGCGTGCGCTGAAAGTGCTGGTGGGGCCGACGGCGTCCGGCAAGAGCGCGGTCGCGCAGTTCATGGCCGAGCAAAACGGGGCGGCGGTGCTTTCGGCGGATTCCATGCTGGTCTACCGGGGGATGGATGTAGGCACGGCCAAGCCGGATCAGGATGCTCGTGAACGGGTTGATTACCTGGGTATTGATCTGGCGGACCCCTGTGAATCCTTCAGTGTGTGGGCGTATCGCGAAGCCGTAGCAGCGCAACTGGCCGGGGTGCCGCCGGAACAGGACGTCCTGGTCGCCGGCGGAAGCGGACTTTATGTCAAGGCGTTGACGATGGGCCTGGCGGCGGCTGGCCCTGAACCTGCCTCCCGAGCCCGTTGGGAGGCGCTGTTTGCCGACCAGGGGGTGGAAGGGTTGCAACAGGCGTTACAGCAGCGGGACGCGGCCGCATTGGCCAGCCTGAGCGATCCGCTCAATCCCCGGCGCCTGATCCGTGCGCTCGAAAGGCACGAGGCTGGCGGCGAAACGACCGAAAAAGCCCCGTCGTGGTGCGGGGCGGCGGCAGGTCCGATCGTGGCGGGATTGTCGATGGAACCGGCGTTGCTGAACAAGCGCATTGAACAACGGGTGGAGACCATGTATGCTGCCGGCCTTCTGGAGGAGGTGATCGGGCTGCTGGCTGATCCGCGGGGGCTTTCGGCAACCGCGCGGCAGGCGATCGGCTATGCCGAGGCGATTGCCGTGATCGAGGGGCGCAGCAACCGAGCGGAGGCGATGGCACTGACGGCGGCACGTACCCGGCGGCTGGCCAAGCGGCAGCGCACCTGGTTCCGGCACCAGGCGCAAGTGGAATGGATCGAGGTGCAACCGGGCGAGACACTGGAGTCTGTGGCGCACCGGGTTCGGACGGTATGGAGAAAACATGGCAGTGCAAGCATGGCATGAGCAGAACGAAACGGGCGGAGGTGGCGGACTGGCGGACCCCGGGTACAAGTGCGGCAGCAGTGTTTGCCGTGTCTGCGATATGCCGGCGCAGATCCGTCCGCGCGAGGCTGTCGCACAGTTCGGGGTCGAGAATGTCTCAGATGACGTGCTGCTGGCGCTGCTGCTGCGCACCGGCATAAAGGGCATCAATGTGGTCGACCTGGCCAAGGGGCTGATGCGACGGTATGGCTCGCTCAGCGCAATCGCGGAAACATCGGTGGCCGACCTGTCTAGCGTCAAGGGAATGGGCCCGGTCAAGGCGCAGATGCTCAAGGCGGCCCTGGAGCTTGGCCGCCGCCTGGGGTCTGAGATGCAGCCTGCACGTGTCAAGATCACGACCCCGGCCGATGTCTACCGGTTGCTGCGTCATCAGGCGGTCACGCTGGGGCGCGAGATGTTCTGGGTACTGCTGGTGAATGCAAAGAACGTTTTGATCTGCCAACCGGTTGATGTGACCGCCGGCATCCTGGATGCCAGCCTTGTGCATCCGCGTGAGGTTTTCCGCGAGGCTATCCGTTCCGCGGCGGCGGCGGTTGTTCTGGCGCATAATCACCCATCCGGCGACCCGTCGCCATCCGCCGAGGATCTGAAGATCACCCGCCAGTTGATCGAATCCGGGCGGATTGTTGACATAAAAGTGCTCGATCATGTAATTCTGGGCCGCAGTGGCACGACAAGTAAAGACGGTTACCTGAGTCTGCGTGAGTCAGGTCTGGTTGCTTTTGGTTGACAAGCCGTATATGGATTTGGATACTGTACGTCATGAATACAAAGCTGACATTGCGAATGGATGATATGCTCGTTCGGGAGGCGAAGAAACAGGCGGCTAGCCGTGGCAAATCGGTTTCCCGGATGTTTGGCGAATTCGTGACTTCCCTGGGTGCAATCAAGCGCATTCAAGAGCTCCCGCCTGTTACTAACTCCCTCCTGGGTGTGATGAAGGGCCACCTTGTTTCGGAGCAGGATTACAAGAAGCACCTCCGGGAGAAGTACTCTTGAAAGTCTTGGTAGACACCAATGTTGTCCTGGATGTGCTTCTCGATCGTCACCCCTTTTCCAAGGCGGCTGCCCGCGTATTCGCGCTTGTCGAGGAGTCCCGGATAGAAGGATTCCTATGTGCGACAACCGTGACAACTGTCGATTACCTTCTCGGACAGGCTCTTTCGCCTCGTGAAGCGCGTGCAGCGCTCCAACGGCTTCTTGACCTGTTCGAGATCGCGCCGGTCAACCGTCCTGTTCTGGAGCAGGCTCTCGGCAGTGACGTTTCCGATTTCGAGGACGCCGTTATCGAGCAATCCGCGCGAGTTGTATCGGCCGACGCCATCGCCACGCGAAACCTGAAGGATTTCAAAAAATCTTCGGTTACGGCAATGGACCCGCCGGAGTTGCTCTCAGTGTTTGATACACTTTTGAATTCGTAAAGAAAATGAGATTCACGGGGTTGCATGCTGGGTGAATGTGAACGGTGTGGCTGGCTCATGACGTCTTTGTTTGTAAGTCTAGGTGGTGGTAGGCGAATCAAGTCTATCAGTTAATGAATTCGTATTGAAAGAGAGGATGATGGGAATCAAGAAACTGCCGTTTGATGAGGCGATGATACGGGCGATCATGAAGGACACGCCGACGCCTTTCTATGTGTATGACGAGAAGGCGATCCGGGCCAATGCGCGGGCGCTGAAGCAGGCGTTTGCCTGGAATCCCGGGTTCCGCGAGTATTTCGCGGTCAAGGCGACGCCGAACCCCTACATCATGAAGCTGCTAAAGGCCGATGGATTCGGTGCGGATTGCAGTTCGGGTGCGGAATTGACGCTGGCCCGGCGCGTCGGGTTGCGTGGTGACGAGATCATGTTCACCTCGAACGATACCCCCGCCTCGGAATACAAAACGGCCCGTGAACTCGGAGCGATCATCAACCTGGACGATGTCTCGCATATTGATTTTCTCGATCGCCATGTCGGCCTGCCTGAACGGGTCTGTTTCCGCTACAATCCCGGAAAGCTGCGCGAGGGCAACGCGATCATCGGTCACCCGGAAGAGGCCAAGTACGGGTTCACGCGCGAGCAGTTGTTCGAGGGCTACCGGAAATTGCGCGATCGCGGCGTGAAGCGTTTCGGTCTGCATACGATGGTGGCCTCGAACGAACTCAATGGCGATTATTTCGTCGAGACCGCCCGGATGCTCTTCGAACTGGTCAACGCGATCCACGCCGAGGTGGGAATCACGTTTGAGTTCGTGAACCTGGGCGGGGGCATCGGCATTCCCTACCGTCCCGAGCAGAAGCCGGTGGATCTGCAGGCCGTGGGGCAGGGGATCCGTGACTGCTACGAGGAGATGATCGTTAAGCCCGGCCTTGCCCCGCTGGCGCTGGCGCTGGAATGCGGACGGATGGTGACCGGCCCTTACGGTTTCCTCGTCTCGACCGTGCGGCACCTGAAGCATACGTACAAGGACTACGTCGGGCTGGATGCCTGCATGGCCGACCTGATGCGTCCGGGCATGTATGGTGCCTACCATCACATCACCGTGCTGGGCAAGGAAACGGCTGTCTGCGATCATCGCTACGACGTGACCGGTTCTCTTTGCGAGAACAACGACAAGTTCGCGATAGACCGCATGCTGCCCGGAATGCAGCCCGGCGACCTGGTCGTGATTCATGATGCCGGGGCGCACGGCCACGCGATGGGGTTCAACTACAACGGCAAACTGCGTCCGGCCGAGCTGCTGATGCGGGCGGATGGCAGCATCGCGAAAATCCGGCGCAAGGAAACCGAGGCGGACCTGTTCGCTACGCTCGATTTCAGTGGGCTGGATGGTTTTGCCGTCTGAAGCTCAGTAGGCCATGCGGCCTTCCTTTTCGAGCTGCAGGACTTCCTCTTCGGAAAGGGCCAGTGCCCGTTTGTCCTCCTCTGATTCCGGTTCTGCGCGGCTTTCCTCGAGAAGGGAGCGAGTCTGTCGTTGAAGGGCCTGCTTGATCTCGACCGGCGCATCCAGCGCCCCCGGCACGATGGCCGGGCGTGCTGTCAGGTTACGTGCCTCGATCTCGGCTATATTCTCCGGCGTGACATGGATCAGCTTTGTCTCCTCGGCGGGCTGCGCAACCTCCGGGGCAGGCGTTTCAACCGCAGTGGCTGGCACAGCGTCTTTTGATTGCCGCAACTGCCGGACATGCAGGGAGACCAGCGTGACAAGGATCAAGCACAGGACCACCAGCAATATGGTCCATGTATGGTTCTGTATATGTTTCATTTGTCGACTCCAGTTACTGTATCTCTTACACACCTATCTCTCCCTATCCTCGGCAAGCCACAGTTGCGGCGCAACTGGTCTACATGTTGCCCGCTCGCACCGCGAGCGCGTCTTCAGTGTTGTAAGCGAACGGTTGTTTGCCATTCGCTTTGCCCCACCACAGCGGATGGGCGCACTTTTCAGCGGTCGCGCCATACACCGGGATGCAGGCGGTTGTCCAGCGGCGGATAATGTGGCGGTGGATTCTTGGCGAATCGGGTGTCGTACGTGTAGTTCTTCTCGAAGCCAGTGGATGTCCTGCCGGTCTGCATGTTGAAGGTGCCGACAGCACCACGGTAGTCCTGGGCAATGCCCCCGTGGATGGTCAGCACCCCGCGTGGCGATCCGCTGTTGAAGTTCTCCACGCCGAAGCTGCCATCCGTGGAAGACGTGGTCAGGTTGCCGGTGGCGAGGATATGCGCGTAGATCTCCAGATTGTTCGGTGCACTGGTCTTGACGACCACGTCTCGGTTGGAGATCAGGCCCAGCGCATCCTTGGATCGTGGATTGGTCCTGGGGTCTGAGTTGTAGGTCAGGTGATCGACGATGTTGATGTCGCGCTCGGCGACAAACGTGGCCCGGCCTTTCAATTCACCCTTGATATTCAGATCTGCAGGGCGTGTGGACTCGGATCCGCCGGTAGCGGCCTCGATATAGACCAGCCCGTTCACGGGTAGCGGGACGGTCGCGTTGTTCCATCCCTTGCGAGAGTTGGAGACCACCATGTTGGTTCCGCTCAGGTTGACCGTGGTGGTACCGGACAGGACCAGGCCGGCTTTGCTTTCCAGATCCGTGAAATCCACGCTGGCCAAGCTTTCCGACGGAACTCCCATCGTGAACCCCCTGTTGAATGTCACCGCGCTGATGCTACCGCCGTACCATGTGGCGGCGGATGTCACCAGTCCGTTGAAAACGGGGTCGCCACTAAAATACAGCGCGGTGTTGGCGTGGACGGCTCCCTGGAACTCCTCGTTGTCCTTGAAGTAGAGGTCGCGGTTGTTGTTCGACCAGAGCGCGTACTGCGCCCAACTGATCCGGCGGGCGCTGTCGAGCGAGACCGTGCGGGTGCTGCCCTCGACCGTGCCGACGGACGTGATCGTGTAGTCGACTTCCTGGCCATCAAATGCGCCGCTCTGGGCGTTGGCGTGGCTGGTTGCAAGGCCCAGCAGCAAGGTGATTGCGCATCTACTGTACCGTCCCTGTTTCGGTTTCATTGCTAGACTCCCGTTTACGTATGCTGTCTGGTGTGCCGGATCAAGGTTCCGTGATGGTGGCATTGGATGCGGTGACCAGGATGTACCATTTGCCCATCGCCTTGCCATTCTTGACATTGTCATTGAACAGGTTGACGCTCATGGCGTCGGATTCGATCAGGTAGGTCGTGCCGTTTTGGAGGGCGAAGGGTGCCCCATCGACAGATAGTGAATTCTGGTTGCCGGACCCCTTGGGCTGGACACGGATCGAGGTCGCTGCACCGGTATAGCCGCCGTAGCCATCGTGCAGGTCGTTGCGGTCGATGTCGCTGCCGTCCGGCAGAACCAATATAAAGAGGTTGTCCTTGCTGTTGTTGGGGTTGATATTGATGCTACCGGTTACCAGTAAGCCCTCTTCCTCGTCCGCGACGTTGTCGATCGCGGTAATGGTGACGTGGAAGGTGCCGTTGCCGAGTGTACCGGAGAACGTGTGGGGGATCGTGCCCCCCGCCGCGACATAGGCGGCACCACGTTCCGCTCCCGCCTCGGCGACAGAGATTGCGCTCTCCAGGTTCATCTCGTGCGAGGTCCGCAGCACATGGCTGCTGACCGCCATCGAGAAAGCCGTTCCCAGGATGGCCAGCACCATCATGAAGCACATGACCGTGATCAGGGCGATGCCGTTCTTGTTTGTCTGCATGGCTAGCTCCGGTTGCGCGGGTTGATGGATGTCGACATCTCGGAGGTGATGTTGGTGTAGCCGGTGAGTGCCTGGGCTCGAACGGTCAGCGTGATGGCTCCCGACGCCTGTATGGCACTTGAGGCGACAATGTTCCTGCCGACAACGGCAGGCGAGTTCGTGCCGCTCTGGTACGTGATGGTGCGGGCACCGGTATTGTAGGTCAGGGTATTGGCGGTCGTTGCGTCGCCGGACATGCTGGCTGGCGTGGTGAAGCGGATCTGCCATCCGCTGGAGCTGTTGTCGATCTGCACGGGAAGGAACGCGGCGCGCAGCCCGAAACCGCTGCCGACACCCATTGTACAGCGCGTGAGCGCCACGCTGGCGGAGGACGACGCATTCATGCGGGCGGATGCCTGGCGCCAGATCCGGATGCTCATGGTGTACGCCAGTGAGGCCGCCGTGATGGTGATCGCCAGGATGGAGAATGCCACCATCACCTCGCCCAAGGTGAAGCCTGCCCTGGAATGACTTCGTTTTATGGATGTATGCATGATGCCACCGAACTCCAAAGGACGACCTGTCCCGGTTTGGATTGTCCTGGATTTTTCCAGTCAACCTTCAACTCGATATTCTTGGTTGCCGTGAAACCGGTCGCCGCAGTGACCGTCACGGCAATGCCATTGGTGAGTTGCGTGGTGCCGAAGGCAAGGGCGCTGTAGGGTCTGGAACGTAGATCCTCCATCACGCGGCGCGCGGTATGCACCGCCATGATCCGGCGCGCGGAGGCTTCCGAGGTGCGCGACGCGGCCGTGAATGCCGACAGGAAAGTCGCGAGACCGAACCCCACCAGCAGGGTGGCGATCATGACTTCCACCAAGGTCATGCCGCTCTTCGCGTTCCCCACCCCCGTGTCGCTGCCGTTATCCCATTTCATGGCGTTGGTTCCTTTATGGCATTGCCCCATGTAGAAATAAAGCATTTTTTGCGCCAAAGTCAATGAAATAGAGGGGATTCCTACGAAGGAGACCGTTATGATCGTCAATTGGGTAGGGCGGGGGCGCTGCACCCGCCGCGTCCGTGGTGCTGCCCCTGAGTGGCCATGATGGGGCGAATGGCATTTTTATGGGCAAGGCTATGACGCCCTACGGTCACGGCGGGTCTAGCAGCCCCGCCCTACCTTGCGCGCGTAAATTGTGGTGGAGGCGTGGATAAGCTGTTAATTACACATTTTCAAATTCGCGAATATGATTCGCAGGCTGGCGCTTATTGACCCCATTTGCAGATGACGCAGTGGCGGCAATCGAGATGCACTGGCGGCGGGATGGTCTGTCCTTTGCGCTTGGCTATGGTTGCCTGGACGTGGTTCATCAGTGCCAGCAGCGAGCCGAGGGCGATGAATCCGCCGGGAGCGAGGATCATCAGTGCAATCGGGGTGACGCCCGGAACCTGCAGTTGCGGCAGGCCTTTCCAGATCGTCAGCGTGCCGGCACCGAGCAGCTCGCGGCAGATGCCCAGAATGCTGAGGCTTAAGGAGAACCCGAGTCCCATCCCGATGCCGTCGGCTGCCGAGAGCAGTATCGGGTGCTTGCAGGCAAACCCTTCCGCCCGCCCGAGGATGATGCAGTTGACCACGATCAGCGGGATGAACAGCCCCAGACGGGCATGGAGTTCCGGACTGTAGGCGTTCATCACGAGATCGACCAGGGTGACGAATGTGGCGATGACAACGATATAGCAGGGGATGCGCACCTTCGACGGCACAATGTTGCGAATGGCGGAAATCACCATGTTCGAGCAGATCAGCACGAACGTGGCGGCAACCCCCATGCCGAGGGCATTTTCCAGCGAGGTGGTGACGGCGAGGGTCGGGCACATGCCCAGCACCAGCCGGAAGGTGGGATTCTCCTTCCAAAGGCCCTTGATCAGTTCTCTCCAGAAACGCATGGCTCAGTTCCCTCCGTTTTCAATCGCCTGCCGGTTGGCCATGTAGGCGTCCAGCGCCTCGCGCACGGCGTCGACCACCGCGCGCGACGAGATCGTGGCCGCGGTGATGTGGTCGATATCGCCGCCATCCTTCTTGACACGCCAGTTGGTCTTCTCGATATCCTTGCCCGTCAACTTGTCACGGAAATCAGGCGTGTCTATATTCGCACCGAGTCCGGGCGTTTCCTTCTGTTCAAGAATGGCGATGCCGGTTGATTTGCCGTCCGAGCCGAAACCAACCATCAGTCGGATCTCGCCGCCATATCCGTTGGGGGATCGCGTCTCGACCGCCGCTCCGGCAAAGGCACCAGCCTTGCGTGCGACAAAGAATTCCCATTCCCGGTCCAGATGGCTTACAGCCACCGCTTCCGGCACATTGTCGTGTTCGGGCAGCACGTCGTTGCGGGCGGTTTGCTCGCGTTCCTTCTTGACCTCGGCGATGCGCTCGCGTGTCAGGGCATCGACGCCTGCCAGCAGGCCGCCGGAAATCAGGCAGAACAGCGTCAACGTAAGGGTCAATCTGAGCATTTCCTTCATGATTTCTTCCTTGCTTGTCCAAAAATTCCCGGCTGCGTGTAGCGGTTGATCAGCGGGGTGACCGCGTTCATCAGCAGGATGGCGAAGCTGACGCCCTCGGGATAGCCGCCCCAGCGGCGGATCAGCATGGTAAGCAGTCCGCAGCCGGTGCCGTAGATAAGCTGGCCACGCCGCGTCAGCGGCGAGGTGACCATGTCTGTCGCCATGAACAGGGCCCCGAGCATCAGGCCGCCGGCAAGCAAGTGGAAGCCGACCGGCATGTTGGTCTCAGGCGAGACGACGCGCAGGATCCCGGCCATGATGGCGACGGTTCCGATGTAGGTGACGGGGATGTGCCAGGTGATGCAGCGGCGGAACAGGAGATAGAGCGCCCCCAGCAGCAGGGCGGCAGCGGAGATCTCACCCATGCAGCCGCTCATGTTGCCGAGCATGTAGTTGAGCATCGTGCCCTGGTTCCAGTCGATCGGGGCGGCCTGCTGCATGCTCAGCGCTGTCTTGACCAGCCCGAGCGGGGTGGCGGTGGTCGAGGCGTCCGGTACTGTCCAAGCAAACCCCTGCCAGCGGGCGGGGTTGAGTGCATCGTGCCAGCGGGTCATCGCGACCGGGAAGGAGACCAGCAGGGCGACGCGGGCCACCAGGGCGGGATTGAACGGGTTGTAGCCGATGCCGCCGAACACCTGCTTGGCGATCGCGATGGCGATCACGCAGCCGACCAGTGCCATGCCGGTTGGCAGCGACGGCGGCAGGTTCATCGCCAGCAGGATGCCGGTGACGACGGCGCTGAGATCGCTGATGCCGAGGTCGCGGCCCATCATTTTGCGGCAGAGCGCCTCGGTGCCGACGCAGCCCAGGACGCAGACCGCCGTCAGGCGCAAGGCGTGCCAGCCGAAAAAGTAGCAGCCAGCCAGCAGGGCCGGGGCAAGGGCAATGATGACATCGAGCATGATCCGCTGGACAGTCGCCCCGGAATGGGCGTGCGGGGCGCTGCTGACAATGAAATACTGTTGGTTCTCGTCGTTCATGATGTTTGGCTAGCTTTTGGTTTGGGCTTGACGCCGTTTCAGGATCACGCGGGATTTCCCCATCTTGAGATGCTGCACCAGCGGGCGGCGGGCGGGGCATACAAAGGCGCAGCAACCGCACTCGATGCAGTCAAGAATATTGAGTGCCTCGACCGAGTCGTAATCGCCTGCTTCCACCCGGTTGCTCAGTTCGGCAGGCAGCAGATCCATCGGGCAGGCATCCACGCAGCGCCCGCAGGCGATGCAGGGCATGGAGGTGTACTCGCGTACGCGGGAGGGTTCGAGGAAGAGCAGGCCGGAGGTGGTTTTGGTGGTCGTCGTCTCCAGGTTCGACTGCGCGATGCCCATCATCGGGCCGCCGGAGATGATCTTGGCGGCATTGCTGGCAAGACCGCCGCAGAACGCCAGCAGGTCGGCGTAAGAGGTGCCGATGCGCGCCAGCACGTTCTTCGGTTCCTTCACGGGGTGACCGGTGACGGTGGTGACACGCTCGATCAGCGGATTGCCGTTGATGACCGCATCCCAGATCGCATAGGTCGTCCCGACGTTCTCGACCACGCAGCCGACATCCATGGGCAGCTTGCCGGAGGGAACCTCGCGTCCGACCGTCGCGAAAATCTGCTGTTTCTCGGCCCCTTGCGGGTATTCGGTCTTCAGGATGCAGACCGCCACATCACCCTCGGCGTTCTCGATCACCTTCTCGATGGCGGCAATGGCCTCGGGTTTATTGTCTTCGATGGCGATGCGCACGGTCTTGACGCCGAGAACAAGGCGCATGATCTCGCAGCCCTGCCAGATCTGCTGGGCGCGCTCGAGCATGACGCGGTGATCGGCCGTCAGGTAGGGCTCGCATTCCGCCCCGTTGAGGATCAGCGTGTCGATGGGCTTGTCCGGGGGCGGGGCGAGCTTGACGCGGGTCGGGAACCCGGCGCCGCCCATGCCGGCGATGCCTGCATCGGCAATCCGCTGCAGGATCGCGTCCTTGCCGGCCGAGCGCCAGTCGGGCATTGGCGGCATCGCGTTGGCGGGGGTATCCTGACCGTCGGGCTCGATCACCACCCGCAGGGCGGATGTGCCCTGGACGGTCGGCCCATCCTCGACGGCAACGACCGTACCGGAAGTCGGCGCATGCACGTGCGCGGAAATGAAGCCGACGGCCTCGCCGATGCGCTGGCCCTTGAGGACGGAGTCGCCCTTGGCCACGATGGGCTTGGCGGGGGCACCCAGGTGCTGGGCCATCGAGACGCTCAGGCGGGCGGGCAGCGGCATGGCCGTGATGGCCTTGTCGCGCGCCAGTCCCTTGAAATATTCTGGATGGATGCTGCCGCGCAGCTTGAACAGTGCGGATGTCGTCCTCATGCGTTGCTCCCGGATGATTCCCCGCCGGCGACGGGTGCGGCCGCCGGTGCTTCAACTGTTTCAGAGGCCCCTGTCTTGATGATGCAATGCCCAGGACATTTCTCGATCACGCCCTCGTTGGCGGCGGGGAAGTCGTAATTGCGTTTGGCGAGAAAACCGTCCATCTCGAAGGCCTCGCCGCCGAGCTTGACGCACAGGCGGCAGCCGATGCAGGCGACCTTGCAGGCCTTCTTGGCCACGGGCCCCTTGTCCTTCGAGCTGCAGAGCACGTGGATGCCGCGGCTTTCGGGCACCATGCGGATGATCCCGCGCGGGCAGACCTTGACGCAGGCCTTGCAGCCGATGCACAGCTCCGGATGGACGGTGGCCAGGTTGTCCTTGATCTCGATCGCGCCGACCGGGCAGATAAACGCGCAGGAACCGTAGCCGAGGCAGCCGTAGCCGCAGAGCATGTCGCCACCGGCGACCATGGCGGCGGCGTTGCAATCGGCCACGCCGTTGTAGGC
>CAZSRU010000076.1:0-13621 GCA_964609395.1 uncultured Victivallales bacterium | reverse complement strand
CATACATGAACAGGAAAAACGGGAAGCCACCCACAGATTCTGCGGAAGACCCTCAAATTAAATCTTGGCGTGATATATCGCAATCCCTCAGAATCTGAGCGAGTAGGCCTCGCCCAATTGTTTCGCCACGATGCACAGGTACGACTGTACATCGTCCATCAGGATGCTGCAGGAAGTGATGACTGCCTTTGATTCGAATAACAGCGAATCCAAGGCGTCGCAACGCCTTGATTAGCTGGGACCCCGTGATTGCCGGAAATGTGCTCATGCCATTACAGCAACACGCTGGACACCGATGAACTGATTGACGACCGGCTCCTCGACCTCAACGCAAAGCGCAATCGCTTCCTTTACGCGTTTCATTAACACGTCCAGTGATTTGGCTTGTGTATGGCACCCGCGTAATGCCGGGACTGAGGCTACAAAGTAGCCATCCTCATCCTGTTCGATCACAACATTGAATTCTCTTTTCATTACATTACCTCCAATATGGCTAATGACAACAATATCACACCATGCCATGAGAATCACCATTTTTCTTGACTGTCATCTCTTGACATCTCTTGAGCGAACGTGTGCCTGAACCTTTTCGGGGAGTTGTATTCAACTTCACGAAATAGGTTTGTGTTCGTTTCCTATGGGTTTCCCGGTTGCACTCAGGTGGGCGTCTGCCCGTCAATTCTTTTGCGGTGGCTGGGGTCTCGCATCTGGGGAGAGGTTAGCAAGCTGGCACCCGGTCGGCATCTATCCTGCAACCACAAGCTCACATTCTCACAAATAAAAACGACACGTCTCGGAGATCCGTGCCTACGGTATCCCCAGTAAGTGCATATCTCCGAGATGCCCCCCCCGCCCACCTGCATGACCCTCGCACACGAAACCTGTTCCCATCCTGTCCTAGTCAACCTAAAACGATTTGCGTACGTTGATCGGGTGTGCTAGCATTCCATCATGAATATGCCGGAACCGATCATTCGACTACAACATAAACTTCGTGAGCTTTATGGCGAGCGGCTGCGGGGGGTAATCCTGTACGGCTCGTATGCAAGGGGTACACAGACACAGCAATCCGACATCGACGTGGCGGTGGTTCTGGACGGGAACGTCAAACCCGGCTTGGAAATTGACAGGATGATAGACGTCGTAACGGATCTCAATCTTGAGTATGATACGCTTATTTCCGTATATCCCGTTTCTGCTTCGGATTATCGTTCAAGACAAAGTCCGCTTCTGATCAATCTTCGACGGGAGGGTATCGCCGCATGACTGAGATCGAATCTCTCGGTATCCGTGCTCGAAAATACCTGGACAGCGCGGCATTACTTATTCACGCCGGCGATTACGAGTCGGCAGTATCGCGCGCCTATTACGCCATGTTTTTCATTGTGCAGGCGGCTCTTTTGCACAAGGAACTTTCGGCATCCACGCACAAGGGGGTGATCTCCCTGTTTGGCGAACATTTCATCAAGACTGGCACTTTCCCGAAGTCGGTTGCACGGGCATTGTCGGTGGCGTTCGAGAAACGGCAACTTGGTGATTATGAATCGTGCCTCGTAATCGAGCGCGATGAGGCGGAAGCTGTGTTGGATTCAGCCCGCGACACGGTGGCTCTTATTTCCCGTTGGATCAGCGATCAGCCCCCCGTCCAAACGGCGGAATAACCATCTCCTCCACTTTCTGCTTATTCAAATGACTGACTGCCCACCCCGCAACAGGGAGGCAAGCGTCCTCGTGAGCCGCGCCCGGCTGGCCACCCCGCCCTTGCCAAAACCGGCTCACCCAGGTTCGCCCCCCATCTGGCAATCCGTTATCCCTGCACCTGGAGGGCGAGTCTGTGCCGAGCCGCGTCCGTAGCCAGCCCATAAGCGGCCCATAAAACGCCCTGCGGCCTCCCCATGGCCAAAAACGGGAACACAACGCGCCCACACGGGAGCAGGAAGCCCCGCTACCCTGCAACACCCACACGGGAGCAGGACCCGCCGTCGCTTAAGCTATGGTGGACAAGTGCTCCCGCTACTCTGGCTGCACCCCGCCCACCTGCATTACCCTCGCACACGAACCCTGTTCCCTGCCTGTAGCCCGCTCGCAGCTTGCCCGCCGAAGCCGTGGCGAAGGCTGGGCCGCAAGCGCGGCTTACGCGTTGCAAGCGAACGGTAGTTTGGCATATCCACGGTAATTTGCGTAAGCGTAAGCGCATCCCGCTGCATCAGTCGCGGCCAGACTGCTACAAACAGGCACACCCCGCGCAACATTGATACCCGTTTGTCGTCTCGCGTTGCCACTTCCTGCGGTCGTTGCTTTCCTTTGGAAAGCCTCGCTTCGCGTCAGGCAGAATTCCGAGCATGAGCGACACGCACAACTGGCCTGTCCCTAGTCAACTCAAGATAGTTACGCCCCTCGATCTGCATGCCGTGCCCGGCATAGAAGAAGAGTCCCACCCCGCCCGCGCCCAGCGATTGTCCGAATAGATCCACGGCGGCTTCCATTTTCGGCAGGTCCGCATTCGTGAGCAGTGTGACCTTGAAATTGCGCTGTTCAAGCAACCGCGCCATCGCGTCGGCATCGTTGACCGGATTGGCCAGCGGGGATGACGCATAGGCGCTGTTGCCGATCACCAGCGCCGAGCGCGGCTCGCGGTAAAGCACCTTCATCCCGCGCGGATCCTCCTCCTGGGCGAAGGCGGCCGCCGCCGAAAGCAACAGGCTGATGGCAGCGAGATTGACAGAACGGGCGGACAAGAGTCGAGATGTGTGTGTCATTGCGTAAGCCTCCAATGGCGCACAGAATGCCACAAACCGCAGAGGGATTGCAACGGTTAATCACCAGCGAGGAAGGTCTCGACGGCGTCGAGCAGTGAGTCCTCGTCGAAGCATTTGACGGCGGGCACCGGTACGCTGCTGCGGAACCAGTGGCCGTAGCGCTTGGTCATCATGCGCCGGTCGGCGACGATCACGACGCCGCGGTCGGTGCGGTGACGGATCAGCCTTCCGAATCCCTGACGGAACCGGATCACGGCATTGGGCAGCGAGAAGCCGGTAAACGCGCTCTGCCCCGCCGCTTCAAGCGCCTCGCAGCGCGCCGCCACCACCGGATCGGTAAAAACCGCGAACGGCAGACGCGCCAGCACGACGCACGAAAGCGTCTCGCCGACCACATCCACCCCTTCCCAGAACGAGTGTGTGCCCATCAGCACCGAGCTGATATCATGCCGGAAACGCGCGGTCAGGTCCTCGCGTGAGGCGGATTCCCCCTGCGCCAGCACGTCGATACCATCGCCGTGCAACGCCTCGCGTAGCGACGCCGTGGTACGCTGCAGCATGGTGTAGCTGGTGAACAGCGACAGGCCGCGACCGCCCGTGCGCCGGAACAGTTTGGCCAGGAATTCGGCCAGGGCCTGGTCATACGCCTGGTCGGAGGCGGTCGGCTCAGGCAGGAACATCGGCACGACCAGCAGCGACTGGCGGGCGTAATCAAACGGCGTTCCGACATCCAGCGTCGTGAGCCGTTCCGGCTCGATCCGGTCCAGCCCCAGCCGCCGCATGAGGAAGTTGTAGCTGCCGCGCACGGAGAGCGTGGCCGAGGTGAAGATGATCGACTGCTTCTGCTGGTAGAGTGTCTCGTGCAGGCGTTCGCCGACATCGATCGGCGCGGCGGTCAGGCGTGCAGCCTTCAGGGAGCGGTCATCGGCCTCGACCCAGAAGACCATGCCGGGCGCGTCCAGTGGCATCATGAAGGCGATGTCCTCGCGCAGTTCCACCAGCCCGGCCCGCAACCCGCCAAAATCCTGGATGAACGCGGCATTGAACCCGAGCATGCCCGCATCGAGTTCCTCCATCTGCTCGATCAGGGCATTGAGCGCCTCGACCATGGCCGCGATTGCCTGGCGCAGCCCCTGCTCCGCCTCGACGACGGCCCGCCATTCCTGCGTATCCTTGATATCGGGCAGAAGCCGCCGCATCCCGCCCCCGGCCACGAGCAACACCGCGCAGGCGGCGAAGAAGGGCTCCAGCGACTGCTCGACCTGCTCCGAGGCACGATTGAGCTTCTGGCAGATTTTCTCGATCACGGTGCGCTTCTCGCTATCGCCGGTGATCGCCCCGCTGGCCATCTGGTGCAGGAACGCCGCCAGTAGTCCGCTACTGCTGCCATTCTGGCGGATCCGGCCGACACGCCGCAGCAGGAAGCGCACACGCGAACGCGACGCCTCGACGGAGAAGAAGCGGGTGGCGGCATCCTCGATGTTGTGCGCCTCGTCCAGGATCAAGTGACCGTGCGGCGGGATCGCCTGCCCCTTGTCCTGCATCTCGGCGAAGACCAGGGCATGATTGGCCACCACGATATCAGCCGCCATTGATTTCGCACGGGCGCGCCGCAGGAAGCACTGGCGGAAATGGCGGCAACTGCGCCCCGCGCATTCCTCGGCACTGGAGGAGAGCAGCGCGGCGAACCCGCCGCTGCCGCGGGCTTCCAGGCCGGCCAGCTCGGACAAGTCGCCGGTCTGCGTCCGCGTCAACCAGACCAGTACCGAGGCTGCCAGTTCGTGCTGCCCGGCGCGCAGCTCGAACGAGACATGATCGAGCAGGTAGATGAGTTTGCGAAGACACAGGTAGTTCGAGCGCCCCTTGATCAGCGCCGCCTTGAAGTCGAGCCCCGTCACCGACCGGATCAGCGGCAGATCCTTCTCGAAGAGCTGGGATTGCAGGTTCTTGGTGTTGGTACTGACCACCACAGGGGTTCTGTTCAGCAGCGCCCACTGCACGGCGGGCACCAGATAAGCCAGGCTCTTGCCCGTGCCGGTGCCCGCCTCAACCAGCAGGTGCGACTGGCGGTTGAAGGCATCCACCACACCATGCGCCATGCGCAACTGCCCCTCGCGACACTCGTAGTTTGGAAACGCCTTCGCGAACGCCCCGCCAGCCCCCAGCAGTTCCTCGACCGTCTCGGGCGACAGCGGTTGCGATTCCTCCGGCGGCGGCGTACGAGGCACGGCCGGCTGCGCGTCCGGCGGGATGACCTCCAGGATCGTGCGCGGCCCGTCACGGTCGGGTTCCATCTCGCGCCGCAGCAGCAGGTCATCGAAAAACGCTTTCAACGGCTGGCAGAGGCGCCCCTGCAGCACGCCGCTGATCTCGTGGAGCACCACCAGCGGCAACGCGGCGGCACGGCGGCAAAGGGCCTGGCGCACGGCAGCGTCGGTGGACTCCACCCCCAGCAGCGCCGCCAGCGAGGCGATATCCGTGCGCGGATTCGACGGCAACACGATCAGCGCCAGCGCCTCAATATCGATCTCCTGCCCCGTTTCCATGTCCGCTTCGCGCATACGGGCTAGCCCCCCCAGATCCGCCGCAGCGATTCGGTAATATCCTTCGCCTCGTCGGGCGGCAGCGCATCATCCCCCTGGTGAGCGACGGCCGGCCGCCCTTTCGCGCGCGGTCCGCGACGGTCGCTGGCGGAAAGGAACGCGCCGAAGGCGGCCGACGTCATGATGTCCGCGCCCAGCAGCTTGGCGCGGCTGATGACATAGCGGTCGTCGGAAACCACGACATAATCGAACCGCTCGCCGAATTCGTGCAGGATGGCCAGGATCCGGTCGTCGGCCGACTCGCCAGTGGCACTGTAGATCACGCGGACCCCGGGGCCGGCCGAGCTCTGCCCCGCCATGACACCCGAATCGCCATCGAAGACCGCGACAAACAGCCAGACATCGCCCCGCTGCGCCATCCAGCGGCGGCAGTAGGCCAGCAAGGCCTCGCGCCCATTCTCGAGCGACACCTCCAGCAGCGGCTTCCACGAGGGCAGCCGGTGCAGGATGTTGTAGGCATCGAGAATCATGATCCGTTTACGCATAGCGGGACAATCTACCCAAAAACCGCCCGTACAACAATCCCCGTTTTCGCGTGTCAGCAATTCTCATTATGGGCGCTGCCGCCTGAAGGCGGAACTACAAACGCCCCAAAACCGGGCGAAACCGTGTTTGTAGTACCGGCTTTAGCCGGAATCTTCGCGGGTTGGCGCCCATAGTGAGAATTGCTGGATGCCTCCACTCTTGCTTGTTATTCATTCTGATCTGTGCCATTGTCTAACAGCATGAGTGCTGACAGCAAACCCAAGCGTGATGGCGACCTGTTTATCGTGGATAATTCCGACGCGGACTGGAAAGTGTTTCAGTACCTGCGGGAAAACGGCGAGATTTTGAAGGACGCCAGTGCCATCCACCACGCCATCCAGTGTCTGCCCGACACCCTGCGTGTCTGCCGCCAGCAGCCGGATAGCCTCGTCGAGATCCGCAAGAAGCTGGATAAGCACCTCGGACGTACCTACACCCGTAAAGTGCAAGGCCCCCGGCGGAGTCGACCCCGTCCTGCGAACCTGGATGGAGCTGAATTGACATGAGTAGAAAAAGGCAAGACCGATGGCTATGGTGAAACTCTGGCCGGGATCATTCGAGGACATAAAGGAAAAAGTCCCCGAGGTAAAGAACCTGGAGGACCTTTGAAGATGCAGGCCCCAGGAAACGAGGATCCCACCCGTACGGGCTGCCATTCGTTAAGAACGGCCTCTACCACCCCTGCGCTTGCCTGCACCGATAAAATAGCACAACACAAGCCGTGCCCGTCAACTAAATTCACGAAGAATTTGATGAAGGGAGGCGAATGACCGCTTTGACTACCTCCGAAGAGGAGAACCCCATGGGTTCTTATCATCAGAGCGGGACCTTTTTCACATTAAAGTGGCCCCTTGTTAACCCTTCCCCGTCCGCAAGTCAAGTATATCCGATTCGCCAACAAACATCACAGGAAACGATCATGGCACCAATTCCCAGCACCCACCTACGCAGCATCACCGACTACATCGTCACCAACCGAACCGTCAGTAAGATCAATTACACCGACGAAACCGTCTTGATCGATGGCGGCTTCCCCAACACCTTCACCCCCGCTACCCCACAAACCCTCAAATATCCCGAACACCAACCCGAACTCCGCATGGCTGCGGAGGGAGACGCCGAAGGAGAATCGAGGTCTTGGGGTCATCTCGCCATTCTTCATTTAAAGCAACTCTTACTTTATCAACTGGTTACGACTGACGAATTCCGACGCGCTGACCGCAACAATAGAAACCAGCTTCTGGCTCTCTCGCTCCTCAGATCCGGGGCCATCCTCCGCCATCCGTTCCCCGGCGTCCGTGGGGCAATGGGGTCTCGGGTGGCAGGGTCCGGGTGGCAGGGTCAGAATACCGAGAAAATAGAAAATAGCATATGGGCGGAGGGGGCTCGCCATTCTTCATAAGAGTGGGTAGAAGGCGACAGGCAAAAAGGGGATGAACGAATGAGCGCGCTTGGATTAGCGATTTAATGCCATTTAAGATCTACAATTAACACGAAAGAAGGCGTCAATGTTCTGGCTCACCTTATCACTTTATACGCGTTGAGAATACGGGTAGAACGCCCGCCGAAAACTTGACGTTATCGCTTGGCCCCGACTTCGAGAAGATCAAGGGATTTGAAAAAATGCAGCAGTTGGCTTCGGCATATATGTTCAATCACACGATCGAAACGTTTGCACCGAATAGCCCTATCCTGTTCCTTATAGGTTCCGGGTCATTTACCCTAGGGGATGAAAGGGAGAAGTCCCCTCAGCAAATCTTCAGCATCACCGCCCAGTATTCATTTTGTGGGCACACCGTCTCAGAAACAACTGTGATAGACGTGAATCAGTACGGCAGCACGATTCTGGAATCCGACCGCGTTGCCAGGGCGCTGAAAGACATCAAAGAAGAGATCAAGAAGCTAAGCCGTTAATCGCCTTTTAGGGTGGCAGGGACCGCGGAAATAGAAAATAGCCTTGATTGTGGACGAGCAGGCAGGGATGGTCAGAAGCAAGGACGAATCGAGGAGGCTGCTCAATGATCAGTAATTTGCGCAGGGCTTGCAGTATTGAATAGAATTTCTTTGAATGGGCACGATTATGGTCAGCAAATTGCGTCGACGCTGTCGACACAATTGCAGCAAGAGTTTGGCGGGCATGGCTTTGAAACGCGATTTACGCCTGTCTTTGGCGCACGCCAGGGAATATCCGCCAAAAGCATGAAAAATCATTTATTCCCATATTTGATTCAAGTTGCTACTCTCTTGGGAAATACGGAGTGCCGTTTATGACATTTTTTGGATATTTGGGTTGTGAGGTTGTGTATGCGTAGGACTTTAGACCGCCTTTTGGATAGGCTTGATGAACTGATCCGCACGGATTCTTTCGAGGAGCTGGAAACGGATGGCATCGAAATCAAGCCGGTTCCCGCAACCGGTGGTGAGTGGCGAAAAATCCACGAATCGGTCAATGCGTTCCTGAATACGCGCGGGGGACTCCTCCTTATCGGGATCAAGGAGGAGCAATTACCCACCGGTAAACGTTATGTGTTCACCGGGTACCGTTCGGAGGCCGAATCCAAGCTGAAGGACTTGAGCAGCTTGTTTTGCGATAGGTGCGGGCGTAAACTTGACTTGAAGGGAATGTTCCCCGATCCGGAAATCCGGACTTTCCGGCATGGCCAGATTGCCGCTGTATTCGTAGACGAATTGCCGGCGGACCAGAAATTCTGCTTCTTGAACGGGGTCGCATTCAAGCGCATTCTCACCGGCGATCATAAGCTGACGGATGCCGAGATATCCAGCCAGGAGGAGTACAAGGACGAAGCCACCTATGCGCGTGAGCTACTACCCGTCGCGGAGGCAGCCCCCGCGGATCTTAACGTCGACCAACTGAATGAGTATATCCAGTTGCTCAATCGCCAGGCAAAAGTGGAAACAATGAAACCGGATATTTCCGCCGCGCTCTCGTTCCTGACGCGAAAGGGCTTTGTAAAGGACGGCAAAGTCACGACACTGGGGATGTTGGTTTGCGGGGTGCATCCAGAGGACTACCTGCAGTTTCGCTGCCGGGTGCACGGTTACGTCGAGGCCCCGGGCATTGTCGTTCAAGACAAACAGGTTATCAGCGGAAACATCCTGCCGGTTATGGAATCCGCCTATGCCTTTGTCATGCGGAATATACCGATCGGCGTAAGTCACAACGAAGGAGGAACAGCCAGCCCGCAATACCCGGAGGCGCTAATCCGCGAAACCGTCAATAATGCCTTGGCTCATCGTGACTATGCGATCGACAAGTATGTTTCCATCACCATCAAGCCTCGAAGTCATATTGAAATCCGTAATCCAGGGGCTTTCCGGAAGCACTTGATCATTGAGGATATCGACAACGCCACCCCCATCCGGCGTATTATCCCGGAGGCACGCCCCCGGAACCCGAAGCTGGCGATGGTGCTAATGGTCTATAACAAGTGGGAGGGTAAAGGCATTGGAATGGCCACAATGGTCGATCTGTGCCTGAAAAACCAAATCGATCTCCCTTACTACCGTTTCTATTCGGAATCTGATATCGGCCTGTTCCTGCAGCCTGGTGCCTTGGTAGATGATCATATGGAGGGCCTGTTCCTTTCATATGATCGTTATATCCAGGATCGGCTGGACGGCCGAACCTTGACCAACGAGCAGAAGTCCATTCTGGCTTATCTGATCAAATCCGAATGGGCAAACGAGCAGTTGCGTTATACCGTACTTTTAACTCCCGACAACAATCATTTCAATGAGATTGCCAGTCTGGAGCGATGCGATTTGATCATGAAGCATCCATGCAGCACGGCACTGCATCCTGTGTATGTTGTTGACCGCCTCTTGATGAAACGCGATCACATGCCCGAACTCAGACAACTGTACGGGGATATTTTCGCAAGTCTGCGAGAATTCGACAAGGAATTACTTAGTGTCGTATTCCGCTTTAATCGCTACTCAACAACGCCGTATCCAAGTGCCCGCCAGGCCAGCCTTACACTTTGGTTTCAGAAGCATGCTGACGTTGGAAGCATCCGCGAGTTTGATGGATTCCTTCGTAAAGCCCGCACTGTCTTCAACCGCATGGAAAAAGCAGGCTTCGTCTGCCGTGTCGAGGGAACTCCTCGTTATCGGATCAATGAGGATTTCAAAAGCCAGAATCTGCTTTAACCCAAAAGCGGCGTATGCAAAGCGACGGGTGTGATTTCCGGTTTTGCTTTTCCGTGGGGGTTTGCTACATTTGACGCTCATTTTCACGAAACGAGGATCAGAACGGTTCACCCCATGCCAAGCAGTCCGAAAAACGGCGATACGCCGAATAAAATCCCGATCACGATCAAACGGCTCGAGGCCTGGGCCGGGGCACAGGTCGTGCGCGAGGCGCGCAGCCTGGTCGAGCAGGGTGGCGTGCTGAAGGCCGAATACGAACCGCCCTACATTACCGGTACCCTGGTCCATGCCAGCCGCGAGTTCAGTACCCGCATGCGGATCCTGCGCGACGGCAACGTCGAGAGCGAATGCCCCTGCTATGCCAACCGCGAGCGCGGGATGATCTGCACGCATGTCATCGCCCTCGGTCTGGTGATCGCCACGCGGCAGGCCGATCCCGAACGCGAGCACAAGCACAAGGAGGAAATCCGCCGCGCGAACCGCCTGGCGGCGATCAACGAGGCGCTCTACCTCAAGCGCGCCCGCCGTGGCAGCACCGGTGCCACGACCGCCGCCGTCAAGGTGGTCCTGGATCCAGCCTGGATGGAGGATGTCGACGGCGACGCGGTGAAGGTGCTGTGCTTTATCAACATCCAGGGGTGCGACATCCCGGCCGACGCCGTGCCGCCGGGTACGATCCTGGGGCTGGACAAGAACGACGAGGCTCTGCTGTATGTGCTGGAGGATATCTGCGAGGGACCGGCCAGGGCGCAACTCGCCCTTGGCCGCCGCGACTTCATGAACCTGCTGCACCTGCTGGCGGACCAGACGATCGTCGATACCGACGATATGCCTGTCTCGATCCACCGCCAGCCCCTGCAGACGCATCTACGGATTGAGCTGGACCCCGCCAGCGGCAACCTGCGGCTGGCCGCCGTTACCGACATGCCCGGTCTGCCACCGGGTGAGGATCCGTTCTATGTTGTCGCTGGCAATCAGGCGTGGGCCTACGGGGCCGACCACTTCTGGCCGGTGGCTAACGTACTGCCGGAACCCTATCACGAGATCTACCAGAACCCGATCACCATTCCGCGCCCCCAAGTGCTGCGCTTCCTGCAGGGGGAGCTGCCCCTGCTGACCAAGCACGCGCCGCTCCAAAGCGACATTACCCCGGACCTCTTCACCGTCGACCCCGCCACCCCGCGCTTCCGCCTCGAGATCCACGGCAGCCCCGCCTCGCTATCGGCCGTGCTCTATGCCGTCTACGAGCCCGTGGAACTGGTGGCCGCCAAGCCGGACGCCCGCGAGCATTTCGCGATACCCGACCCCGACGACCTGATGCGCTACACCGCGCGCAACAAGCCGGCCGAGACCGACGCCCTCGCGCTGCTGGCCACGCTGGGCCTGCGCGGCGAGACCGGCGACTCGCTCAACAGTATCGTCGGCTCGCGCGAGGTGCTCAACTTCCTCGGCGGCAGCCTGCCCACCCTGCGGCGCCTGGGCTGGCAGACTGACCTGCACGGCCGTGTCACGCCCTTCTTCGAGTCGCTGCCCTTCGCCACGCCCGTCGTCAAGGTCGAACAGGATGCGCAAGGCCGCTGGTTCGATGTCGGCTTCGACTTCGAGGACGCCAGCGGCACCAGCATCTCGCAGGCCGAGATCCACAACGCACTGCGCAAGGGCGACGCCTGGGTCGAGCGCGACGGCCAGACCGTGCTGATCGACACCCCGGCGGTGGAATCGATGCTGGGCGTGTTTGCCGATTGCGACAGTACCGAGGCCGATGCCGCCGGGCGCTTCCGGCTGTCCAACCTCTACGCGCCCTTCGTGAAGTCCTCGCTGGATGCGCTCGACGGCGTGGATATCGACGATGATCCGGCCTGGCGGCGGCAGGCGGAGCAATCCAACCGCACGCTGCAGATCGAGCACACTCCCGTACCGGAAGCCCTTGCCGGGATCCTGCGCCCGTACCAGAAGGAGGGGGTCGACTGGCTGCGTTTCCTGGAAAAGAACCGCTTCTGCGGGCTTCTGGCAGACGAGATGGGCCTCGGCAAGACGCTGCAGACCTTGACCTGGCTACAGCTTGAGCGGCTCCATACCGACGCGCGCTCGCGGCCCTCCCTGGTGGTCTGCCCCACCAGCCTCGTGCAGAACTGGGTCGAGGAGGCCGCCCGCTTCGCCCCCTCGCTGCGGGTGCTGACCGTCAGCGGGGCCCAGCGCCAGGAGCAGCACGGGCAGATTGCCGAACACGACCTGATCGTGACCTCCTACTCGCTGCTGCGGCGCGATATCGAGGAATACCTCGCGTTCGAGTTTGCCGCCGTGGTGCTCGACGAGGCCCAGCACATCAAGAACCGATCCACCCGCAATGCGCTGGCGGCCAAGCAACTGCGGGCCTTCCACCGGCTGGTGCTCACCGGTACCCCCGTGGAGAACGGCGTGTCGGATGTCTGGTCGATCATGGACTTCCTGATGCCCGGCTACCTCGGGCGGCACGACGCCTTCCGCCTGGCCTACGAGCTGCCGATCGCCAAGGGCGGGCCGGACGCCGACCTGGCCCAGCGCAAGCTGCGCCGCAAGCTGCACCCGTTCCTGCTGCGCCGCCTCAAGCGCGATGTCGCCAAGGAACTGCCGCCCAAGATCCAGAGCATCTCCACCTGCGAACTCTCCCCCGACCAGCGCCTGGTCTACAAGGAGATCCTCGAGCGCTCGCGCCGGCGGATTGCCGACATGGTCAGCGCCCAGGGCTTCAACCGCTCGCGCATGGAGATCCTGACCACGCTGCTCAAGCTGCGCCAGATCTGCTGCCACCTGGACCTGCTCAAGCTCGACGGCGTCAAGGCACAGCAGCCCTCCGCCAAGCTCGACCTGTTCCTGGAGCTGGTGGACGAGGCGATCGACGGCGGGCACCGCATCCTGGTCTTCAGCCAGTTCGTCACCATGCTGCACATCCTGCGCGACCGGCTGGAGGAACGCGGCATCACCTACTGCTATCTCGACGGCTCCACCAAAGACCGCATGGAGCAGGTCCACCGCTTCAACACCGACCGCGGCATCCCCATCTTCCTGATCAGCCTCAAGGCGGGCGGCACGGGGCTCAACCTCACCGGGGCCGACATGGTCATCCACTACGATCCCTGGTGGAACCCGGCGGTGGAGGCGCAGGCGACCGACCGGGCCTACCGCATCGGCCAGAAGCGCACGGTCTACAGCGTCAAGCTCATCACCAAGGGCACGGTCGAGGAGAAGGTCGTCGAGATGCAGAAGCGCAAGAGCGACATCATCAATGCCACCGTCGAATCCGACGAGGCCATGCTGCAAAGCATGTCATGGGAAGACGTCCAGGAACTGCTCGAATAATGAAATGACCGGTGGAGGAGAGCGACGAGAGCGGATTACGAGTCGAGGCATACAGATCGTTCACCCATCTCAGCCTGCCCGCCGTAGCCGCGAAGCGCAAAGGCTGGGGCGCCGCCATTGTTCACCGAAAAATGCGACAAAATGGCCAAGGCGTAGCCTCCCGACACGCGACACCCCAAACGCGCGGGTGTGCCATTTTGCGCTTGAAACACAACGCAACCTACG
>CAZSRU010000075.1:0-13992 GCA_964609395.1 uncultured Victivallales bacterium | reverse complement strand
CCATATTATCGTTCATCAGTGATTTCATCTACCCACAGTTTCTGCGGAAGACCCCTTTTTAGTAGCCCAGTTGCGCCGCAACTGAGGCAACGGGATGTGCGTACGATTTTGCAAATCCCGGCGCGTATGGCAACCAACCGTTTGCTTACAACGCAGAAGCCACGCTCGCGGCCCAGCCTTCGCCAAGGCTACGGCGGGCAAGCTGCGAGCGGGCTACAGTGATCGACGAGTTATGGGGGATCGATGGACGAGAGCGGGCGACGAGAACGGTGAACGAATGAATTGAAGTTATAGGCAAGCCGCCTAGAGGGTGATCTCGCCACCGCCCGCCGGACCGGGTTTGAAATGCCGGTCGACGATGCCTGGCTCGAGCGTCCGGCGACGGCCGCCGATGCCGGTCGTGCTGATGTAGATCTTCAGCTCGGCTTCCAGATCCGGGGCCATGCCGCCCACCACGCGCTGCACCGCCAGCCTGACCACTTCCTCCGGCGCGACATCCAACTCCTCCGAAATAGCCTCCACGCGCTCGAGCAGATCACCCGAAAGCTTGATGCGCAGCACATCGCTGCCGGCACGCTCCACATGATCCTGCCGTGTGGTCACTTTTTTCGCGTTCATTGATTGCTCCCGCTAACCCTGCTCTGCCATGCATCATTTACAAGGGCATAAGTAGCAGGCTGTAGCGCAGGATGCAATCTTTTTTTGGGTCTTCCGCAGAATCTGTGGGTATGTATGTTCGCGGGGTTCTGTCAAACTGGCCTGCTGGCAGTGGGATTGCGTGAATTGGCGGCGTAGAATTGGCGGAATGATCTCGTACCAGAATTGTTTGGGCTGCAAAGATCGATAAAGAGAGTGGTTTAAGCGTAACCAAGTAAGGGTGGGGATTAAGTCGGGGTATACGTGTGCGATGAAGTGTTGGCGAAATAACCGTCGACAGGCGTTTCATCGTCTTCCGTAGTCGTCGCCGTGGTCGTCGTCCGATACCCCGCTCCTGCACGATCCGGTTAACGACTACGGCGACGACTACGGGGAACGAGGCTGAACATGACGCTTAATCCCACACTTGACCGTACCCTTAAACTCACTCTTACTTGGTTACGCTTAATCCACCCGCTTCGTCGGTCATACATGAACAGGAAAAACGGGAAGCCACCCACAGATTCTGCGGAAGACCCCTTTTTTTACCGCCCGATGCCGAGCGTCTCGCGCAGCACGTAGGGCAGGATGCCGCCGTGGCGGTAGTAGTCCACCTCGATCGGCGAATCAATCCGGCAGAGAACCTCGAAACACACCGGCCCCCGCGGTCCTGAGGTGCTGACCGCCAACCGCTTGCCGGGCGCGAGCCCTTCGGCAATGCCGCCGATGCTGAAGACCTCGTCGCCGGTCAACCCGAGCGATTCCGCGTTCGCGCCATCCACGAACTCCAGCGGAAGCACGCCCATCTCGACCAAGTTGCTGCGATGGATCCGCTCGTAGCTCTCGGCAATCACCGCCCGCACGCCCAGCAGGGCCGTGCCCTTGGCCGCCCAGTCGCGCGACGAGCCGGCCCCGTACATCTTGCCAGCCAGCAGCACCAGCGGCACGCCAGCCGCGCGGTAGCGCATAGCGGCGGCGTAAATGGTCAGTTCGTCGCCGGCGGGCAGGTACCGGGTGAAACCGCCGGTGCGGCTGACGAGCCGGTTGCGCAGGCGGATATTGGCAAATGTGCCGCGCAGCATCACCTCGTGGTTGCCGCGGCGCGAGCCGTAGGAGTTGAACTGCGCCTGCACCACGCCCTGTTCCTGCAGGTACAGGCCGGCCGGGCTGTCCGGCTTGATCGAGCCAGCGGGCGAAATGTGGTCGGTGGTGACGAAATCGCCGAACAGCCCGAGCACGCGCGCCGCCGCGATATCGGCCAGCGGACGCGGCGGCTGCAGGGCGTCGTCGAGCCATGGCGGCTCCTGGATATAGGTGGAGGCGGCTTCCCAGTCGTAGACGGGCGCATCGCCCGCCGGCAGCGCGTTCCACGCCGGCATGGCGTTGAAGACATCCTTGTAGCGCTCGCGGTAGAGCGCGGGGTCCGCCGCGAGGCCGGTGTACTGCGCGATCTCCTCCGGCGTCGGCCAGATATCCGCCAGGTAGACCGGCTTGCCGTCGGTACCGGTGCCGAGCGGGTCGCGGGTCAGGTCGCGATCAACGCAGCCCTGCAGTGCCAGCGCGATCACCAGCGGCGGCGAGCACAGGTAGTTGGCCTGCGTCAAGGGATGGATGCGGCCCTCGAAGTTGCGGTTGCCGCTCAGGACCGCCGCGACGACCAGATCACCCTCCTTGACGGCGGCCTCGACATCCGCCGGGACCGGACCGCTGTTGCCGATGCAGGTGGCGCAGCCGTAGGCCGCGATGTGGAAGCCGAGCGTCTCGAGATAGGGCAGCAGCCCGGCCTTGCCCAGGTAGTCCTCCGCGACCTGCGAACCAGGTGCAAAACTGGTCTTGACCCAGGCCGGGATGCGCAGCCCGCGCTCGACGGCCTTGCGCGCCAGGATACCGGCACCGATCAGCAGCGAGGGGTTGGAGGTGTTCGTGCAGCTCGTGATCGAGGCGATCACCACCGCCCCGTGCCGCAGCGTCCCCTTGCCCGGCACGACGGCCGACGCCGCCTGCGCCTCGGGCGCGATCCCGAAACCGCGCTGCTCGGGCGATTTCCCCAGGTCGGACTTGAAGGCCTCGTGCAGCCGATTGGTCGCGACCCGGTCCTGCGGACGCTTGGGACCGGCCACGGAGGATTCCACCGTGGAGAGGTCGAGTTCCAGCAGGCTTGTGTAGCGGCACTCCTCGTTGCCAGTGCGGAAAAGCCCCTGCGCCTTGGCATAGCGCTCGACCAGGTCGATCTGCGCCTCGTCGCGCCCCGTCATCCGCAGGTAGTCGAGAGTCGCCCCGTCGATCGGGAAGAAGCCCATCGTCGCCCCGTACTCGGGGGCCATGTTCGCAAGCGGGGCCCGGTCGGCCAGGGTCATGGCATCCACGCCGGGGCCGAAGTATTCCACGAAGTGGCCGACCACGCCCTTCGCACGCAGGATCGCCACCAGCGTCAGCGCCACGTCCGTCGCCGTGACGCCCGGCCGCAGCGCCCCGGTCAGGCGCACGCCGGTGACCATCGGCGTGAGGATGGGGATTGGCTGGCCGAGCATGGCTGCCTCGGCCTCGATACCGCCCACGCCCCAGCCGACGATGCCCATGCTGTTGATCATGGGCGTGTGCGAGTCGGTTCCCACTAGGGTATCGGGATAGGCCAGCGCGTCAGCGCCCTTGCCCGACACCATCACGCAGCGGGCGAGCAGCTCCATGTTGATCTGGTGGCAGATGCCGAGCCCCGGAGGCAGCACGCTGAGCGTGCGGAAGGCATTCTGCCCCCAGCGCAGGAAGACGTAGCGCTCGCGGTTGCGCTCGAACTCCAGATCCAGGTTCGCCTGCAGCGCCCCGGCGCAGCCGAAGGCGTCGAGCTGCACGGAATGGTCCACGACCAGGTCCACCGGGATCGACGGCTCGATCAGCGCCGGCGACTTCCCCGCGCGCCGCGCCGCGCCGCGCAGCGCGGCCAGGTCGACCACGCAGGGCACGCCCGTGAAATCCTGCAGCAGCACGCGCGCCGGCATGTAGGGCAGCTCGCGCTTCCCGCCCTCCGGCGTCCAGCCGGCCAGCGAGAGGGCATGCGCCTCCTCGAACGCCGGATGCCCCTGCATCCGCACCATCTGCTCCATGATCACCTTCAGGCAGAACGGGAACCGCTCGATCCCGGCAAACCCCTGCTCCTGCAACGCCTGCAGACTGAAATACGAAACCGCCCCGCCATCGCCCAGCGACAGCTTGCGCCGCGCAAAATCAAACGAACCCATATTCCAACTCCTGTGTTTACGGCCAACGGACAACCAATGCCGCAGTGTTATTTGCCGCCGCCGACTTGTCAAGCGGGAAGCCGTCCCGCCCTGCCCCGGCTTGATCATTTGAAAATCCTGCTTTACACCGCCGCGTCATCCGTCTATATTCGCGGCCACTTGTCGGAATAAACAGAAACAGGCAGTAAAGAAGTAGCGAATCAGAAGGGAAGCAGCAAGGACATGAGTCAGATCGACAAATCATCTATTCAGGAACAGTATCAGCGCCACGAACGTGACACTGGATCTTCTGACGTCCAGATCGCGGTGCTCACCAAGCGCATCGAGAAATTGACGGAACATCTCAAGGAAAACAAGAAGGACCACAGCTCGCGCCATGGCCTGATCAAGATGGTCAGCGCGCGCCGACGTCTGCTCGACTACCTGAAGAGCACAGACGTGGACCGCTACAAGAATCTGATCCAGGTTCTTGGCATACGCCGCTAGCGCTCTCAAGCACCCCCCCATCCCGCCGCGGCGTACACGCCGCAGCCGAAGCGAAACCGTTCGCCAGGCAACCGGTGGGATGGCGAGGTGGTGCATAAACAAGAAGCCGCCGGCGTTGTGAAAAGAAAATTGCGTCGGCACCAACAGGAAAGAATACAATGAAAGACGCAATCACTGTTTCGACAACCGTCGGAACCCAGACCATCACGCTGGAAGCCGGGCTGCTCGCGCAGCAGGCCGCCGGCGCCTGCACGATCCGCCTCGGCGATACCGTGCTGTTCTCCGCCGTCACCAACACCGACAAGCCGCGCGAGGGGATCGACTACTTCCCGCTCTCGGTGGAATACCGCGAGAAGTTCTACGCGGCCGGCCGTTTCCCCGGTGGGTTCTTCAAGCGCGAATCGCGCCCCAGCGAAGCCGAGATCCTGACCGCGCGCTTCACTGATCGGCCGATCCGGCCGCTCTTCCCGGAGAACTACTTCAACGAGGTGCAGATCAACAACATGCTGCTCTCGGCCGACGGGATCAACGACGCGGACATCCTTAGCATCACCGTCTCGAGCGCGGCGCTGGTCATCTCCGAGATCCCGTTCATGGGCCCGATCGCCGGTGTGCGTGTCGGCCGTGTCAACGGCGCATTCATCCTCAATCCCACGCATGACCAGCGCGAGAAAAGCGACATGGACCTGGTCTATGCCGGCACCCGCGAGCTGCCGCTGATGATCGAGGGCGGCGGCAAGGAGATCGCCGAAGCCGACCTGGTGGCCGCGATGAAGTTCGCCCACGAGGCCTGTATCAAGCTCTGCGACCTGCAGCTTGAACTGCGCAAGGCGCTCGGCAAGCCGGCAAAGGTTGTCGCGCCCTGCCAGCCGGACACGACCCTGATCGAGGCCGCCCGCGCGATCGTTGGCGAGCAGCTCTCCAAGGCCGTGCAGATCGCCGGCAAGCTCGAGCGCCAGGGCAAGGTCAGCGAGATCAAGGACTCGCTGAAGGCGGCCATGGCCGCGAAGATGCCCGAGATGACCGAGGAGCAGTTCCGCGGGATGTTCGACGCGCTGGAGATCGAGACGGTGCGCCGCAACGTGCTTGAGCACGGGGTCCGCGTGGACGGTCGCAAGTTCGACCAGCTTCGCGAACTGAAGGCGCAGGTCGGCATCCTGCCGCGCACGCACGGCTCGGCTCTCTTCAACCGCGGCGAGACACAGGCGCTCTGCACGGTCACGCTGGGCACCCGCTCCGACAAGCAGCACATGGATGCGATTACCGGTGGCAAGACCGACAAGAGCTTCATGCTGCATTACAACTTCCCGCCCTACAGCGTCGGCGAATGCGGACGGCTCGGCACCACCGGACGCCGCGAGATCGGCCACGGCGCCCTGGCCGAACGTTCACTGGTCGAGGTGATCCCGGCGGATTACCCCTACACGGTGCGCCTGGTCTCCGACATCATGGGCTCGAACGGCTCGTCCTCGATGGCCAGCATCTGCGTCGGCACGCTGGCGATGATGGATGCCGGTATTCCGATCACGGCCCCGGTGGCCGGTATCAGCGTCGGTCTCTTCACCGGCAAGGGCAAGTCCGACCTGGTGATCGACATCCTCGGCACCGAGGACCACTGCGGCGACATGGACTTCAAGGTGGCCGGTACCCGCAAGGGCATCACCGGCTTCCAGGTCGACCTCAAGATCCGCGGCCTGACCTGGGATCAGGTCGTTACTGCATTCGCGATGGCCAAGACCGCTCGCGGGCAGATCCTCGATTACATGGAAACCGTGATCGCGACCCCGCGCGAGGAAATGTCCCCGCATGCCCCGCGCATCGAGACGATCATGATCGATCCGGAGAAGATCGGCGAGCTGATCGGACCGGGCGGCAAGAACATCCGCGGCATCACGGAGCGCTCGGGCGCGCAGATCGACATCGCCGAGGACGGCACGGTCAGCATCTACGCCCGCACGGGCGAATCCATGGCAATGGCTGTCAAGGAAGTGCAGATGGTCTGCATGGATCCGGAAGAAGGCATGATCTACGAGGGCAAGGTCACCGGCGTGAAGGAATTCGGCGCGTTCGTCGAGATCCTGCCCGGCCGCGACGGCCTCGTGCATATCAGCGAACTGGCGGATTTCCGCGTCAACTGCGTGGAGGATATCTGCAAGATCGGCGATGTCATGCGGGTCATGTGCGTCGGCGTGGACGACCGCGGGCGGGTGAAGCTCAGCCGCCGTGCCGCCATGCGCCAGCTCGACCAGCAGGCAAACGCATAACGCGCCTGCACAAGCAAGAACACCACGCGGGGGCGAGCAATCGCCCCCGCGTTTTTTTTGCCACGCGATCAACCGTTTGCAGAAAGGTAGCCCAGTTGCGCTTGTCCGCCATAGCCTTGGCGACGGAGGGCCGCAACTGAGGCGACGGGACGCGCGTACAATTTCGCAAAATCTGCGGGATTGGCCGACAACCGCTCGCTTACAACGCAGAAGCCGCGCTCGCGGCGCGAGCCCGCACCATGTGACGCGCGCCGAGGAAGCCAAGGCATGGCCGGAAAGGACGAGAGGGGGCAAGCCACGAGGTGGAGCACCAAAGGCAACGCTGCCGAAAAGGACATCGCCAACCTGATCAACCGGAAAAACTTGTGCAGCAAAACCATTGCGCCCGGCGGGGTTCGGTGCTACCTGCATACACCAATCCCGCGAGGACGCCGGACTCCTGACGCCCGACGCCGGGCACCGCACGGCGTCGGGTGTCGCAAGTCGGGCGTCCTCCTCACGGCGCAGTATCGCAGGGGCGTGTTGCCCGGCAATCGGGATACCCGGAGCAGCCCCAGAAGTCGCCTCGGGTGGAGTGGCGGCGGCGCATCGGTTTGCCGCATTGCGGGCACTCCGGCGCATCCTCGGCGGTGGCCAGCACTTCGGTTCGCGCCTTGTGCATGCGCTCGCGAATGCCACCGTCCTGCACAAAGGTCTCCCCCAGCGACTCCATCTGCCGGTGTAGAAGGCCGGTCGTGCGCTGGATCAATACGATCAGGGCATTGGCTACCACCACGGGGTCCTCATTCTTCAGCCAGGGATCAAACTTGCGGCGCTGATCATGAAGATACATCCAGTAATCGTGGAGGACATCCTCGGTATATTCAAAAGGCGCAAGCTTCAGGGACGAAAGCTTTACATGCCTGGGATCCTTTATGCTCCAGGGAATCTCCTCACGCTCCGCCAGCCAGGTTTCCAGATCGTTCTGCAATTCCGCCAGACTGGCACGGGCCACATCTGTGAGCTTGATTTCGGTTTCAGTCGAAGTGCCAGCCCGCTCGGACCCCTCGGCAATGTTGATCCGTCCCGATCGGGCAGCCCCGATCATCTGCCCCACCACCTTGCCCAGCGTATCCTCCTGCCACGGAATGAACCGCTTGCAGAAGCTGATCGCCCCCAAATGCACGATCGTCGCGAAATTGAAGGAGAACAGCTTGCGGTACCCACCACTTTGTTTAAAAATGCCGGCCATGAATTCCCTCCTGTTTTCTGGTTCACGTTCAAGGACGCCCGACGCCTGACTCCAGACGCGGCGCAGTTTTATTACCACACGGCGTCGGGCGTCGCAAGTCAGGCGTCCTCGCTTCCGTCTCGACAATCGACATTTGCATGTAGCGGCGGCTGGCGGGAGGCCGAATCGAGACGGCTTTTTTGATTGCGGCTTCGCCAGGCACTGTGTGTCTCTCTCTTGCTCCGGGTGCGGACGGGGGGGCACCCGTCCTTGCTGGAGGCTTGCAACCTGCGGACGGGGTTGAACCCGTCCCTCCAGGGAGGGCTGACCGGAAAAACGGAACAGAATTGCTCACGGTCAGAAGTGATGAAAGAGGCGGGCGTTGTAGCGCTCACCCTCGGTCCGGCTCTCTTGGTGTCATATGCCCTGGAACCGGACTGGCATGCTCTCCGCACCGCCATCATGACGCTCCTGTAGTTCTAGACCAGGCCCCCAGGATCGTAGGGCATGAATATCCCCGTCAAATAATTGCATCTCTCTCAGAAACGGCTATGATACTAGCACTTCGTCACCCGCTTCTCCTGGTATTTCTGGTGTCGAGGTGTTTGATTGCTTGAGATTGCGTTCGGGCAAGAGGTGGTTTGAACAAGAGCCAGAGGCTGCCAAGGGACAGGGTGTTGAAACAAAGACCATTTTTGAAAGGAGAGCCCATGACTACGAATAGCCCCCTTGATCCTCAACCACCCCGCCACCTGCTGGGATTGCCGGAGATGGATAGCCAGCACGATTACCTCTACCGCCTGTTCGATCTGTTGGGCAGACCGCACACCCCGGCTTCGATGAAGGCGTTGCTGGCCGAGATCGAGGGCATGCTCGACTTCCATTTCACCAGTGAGGAGCACCTGATCCGCCACTACAAGGTTCCGGGGTTCGCGGAGCACCAGACCGACCACGAGCAGGCCGCCACCGCGTTCCTGGCCGGACTGGCGGCATTCGAACGCGACGAGCTCAACCCAGCGCGCCTGCGGGCCACGCTCACGGGCTGGTTATCGGAACACGCGCGCTCCGCCGACCAGCAGTACGCGGACCGCATCCGCCAGCTCCGCCGCGAGACGGGCTGGCAGTAGCCAGCAATCAGGCCGGGAAGGCCTTCTGGAGCACACGGCGCAGGGCGGGCTCGTCCGGGGCAGTCACCAGGGCATTCACCCAGTCGGCATCCCGTACCAGCCGTGCGAGGGCTGAGAGCACCTGGAGGTGCCGGTCCGGCGGGCCACCCTCCGGCCCCAGCAGCACAAGAACAACCCGCGCACGCGCCTCGGCCAGTGCAAGGCCGTCCGGATGCACCAGCACAAAGAGGCGCGGGCTTTCCACGACCGGCGTGTGCCCATGCACCAGCACCACATCCTTGACCAGTTCAATCGGGAAATCGGCAGCCGCCTGCCGCACCTCCTCGCAGACGTCATGGAACACCGCCGAATCCGCACCGAAGCCGGGCTTCAGCAAGTCCTGTATCGCCGCCTCCCAGGTCTGCGTCCCGCCGATCCGCAAGACCCCTTGCAGGGTGACGATATCACCCAGTCCGCCAGAGGGCGGCACTGGGCAGGCTTCGTCGCCGAACGCGGGCAGTTCCGGATAAACCAGGATCGCATCGCCCGCCGGCAAGACCCTTGGCAGGCGGTCAAGTCCCGGACGCCAGGACACGCCGCCCTCACGCGCGGTCACCACGACCCGCAGGGTTGCCTGGCTATCGGGCAACAGCAGCATCCGGCGCACATCGCCCCATCCCTCTACCGGCAGCCATTCCACATCCAGCGATGGCTTGATCGTCGCCACCCTCGCGGTCACGCGGGCACGACTATCGCCCGGACAAAGGACCGTCAGGACGGCGCCGATCTGGTGCGCGAGGTGCCACACCAGCCTCATGGTCTCCGTGAAGCCGGCCTCGCGCTCGGCGTTCGGTGGAATGGCCAGCAATACCCGTTTAACTGTGTTCAATGGCTGCGAAAGTCGACACGCGACCACCCGCGACGGGCAGGTATGCAGCACATCATCCAGGATCCCGCCGAAAACGGCGGTGCCAACCGCCCCCGCATTCGACCAGCCGAGCAGCACGGTCGATGCGCGCAGTTCCACGGCGGCACGTCGAATCCCTTCCGCCACGCCTGCCGCCACGCGGATCGCCGGTGCGACAGGCACATCGGCCGCCGTCGCCTGCGAGATCGTGCCGAACAGCATCCGTTCGTTTGCCGCCACATCCGTGTCCACCTCGGACTCGCCGATCACCACCCGCAGCGGCAGCAGTGGCTCCTGGCTGTCGCGCCCGCGCAGCAGGATTCCAAGCTCCATCAACCGGTCGGCGGTAAGCGGGTTATCGACCGGCACCACGATCCGGCTGCTCTCCGCCGCCGTGTGCCCGGATTCCGACGGCACGCTCAACGCCACCCGCCGCCCGAATACATCGGTGATCCACGGGCTGACCATGCAGGTGGCCAGGATCATCATCAGCGTGCCGTTCAGTACCGCCTGGTCGAAGATGCCCAGCCTGACCCCCACCATTACCGCCGCCAGCGTGGCAGCCGCCTGCGTGACCGTGAGCCCGAAGATCACCCATCCCTCGTCGCGCGTGTAGCCCAGCAGGCGCTGGGCCGCGAACGAGGCCGCGAGCTTGGTGCTGAAGACGGCCACCACCATGAACCCGCCGACCACCCAGGTTGCGCGATCCGCCAGAAACACCTGCGGATCGACGATCATGCCGACGGAGATCAGGAAGAAGGGGATAAAGAGATTGCGCCCGACAAATTCCACCCGGTTCATCAACGCGCTTTGCGGCGGAACTAACCGGTTGAGCGTCAACCCCGCCAGGAACGCGCCGATGATCGGTTCCACACCGGCCAGGCCGGAAAGCGAACCGCAGAGGAAGGCAATCAGCAGCACAAACAGGAACTGCGCCCCGCCATCACGGCCGACACGGCGGAAGAACCACCGTCCCACCAGCGGCACCCCGACCAGCACCACGGTCAGGAACACCCCGAACGCCAGCGCGAGCCGCAGCAGGAAAAGCCAGGAGAAGGACTCCTGCCCGTGCAGGTCCACAATCACCGCCAGAACCAGCAGCGCCAGGGTATCCGTGATCAGCGTGCCGCCGACAGCCACCGTGACCGAAAGCCTGCGCTGCAGGCCGAGACGGCTGAGCTGCGGGTAGGTCAGCAGCGTGAACGAGGCCAGCATGCTGGCCAGCAGGATCGCCTTGGTCCAGCCGAAATCCAGCAGCCAGACGGCCGCCAGCGTGCCGACCCCCTGCGGGATCGCAAAGCTGAGCAACCCCAGGATAATACTGCTGTTACGGTTTCGTATGAAATCCTGGACGTTGATCTCCAGCCCGGCCAGGAACATGATGTAGAGCAGGCCGACGGTTCCCCAGACTTCGATCGCCTGCCCGCGCTCCAGCAGACCGAGACCATTCTCGCCGAAAAGCATACCAGCCAGGATCAGCAGGATGATATCCGGGATACGGACCAGGCGGCCCAGCAGTGGCAACACCAGCACCAGCGCCATCACCAGCGCGATGATCAGCACCGGCTCCTGCAGCGGGATCGACGGGACCTGCATCAGCGCCCCGAGCGGCAGATTCAAGGCCATAATCCTGTCCCCCCTGCCTATAACGTCGACCAAGACTGCAGACTACAGACCACAGACTGTAGACCAAACTTCCATCGGACGACGAGAACGGGCGACGAGAACGGATTACGAGGAGAGCGAGTATCCTAATCATCCACCGCTCTCGTCGCCCGCTCTCGTCAACCGATTCCCCGAAATTACCGACTTTTTCCACCGTGATGGGCGGGCGCCTTGCCTCGCCTACCGGATCTTGTTCAGCTCGCGCCGTTTCTTGATGATCTCCTCGGCCAGCGAGAACGGTACCGCCTCGTAGCGCTCGAAGTGCATCGTGAAGGCACCACGTCCGGACGTCATTGTCCGCAGATCGTTCGAGTAGCCGAACATCTCGCTCAGCGGGACCATGCCGCGCACCACCTTCTGTCCGTGCTGGTCATCCATGCTCTCGATGCGCCCGCGCCGCGAGCAGATCGACCCGGTGATGCCGCCCATGTACTCCTCCGGGGTGACGACCTCGACGGACATCACCGGCTCGAGCAGTTCCGGGTGCGCCTTCAAGAACAGCGTCCGGAAGCAGACGCGTGCCGCCTCGATGAACGCGAACTCGTTGGAGTCGACATCATGCGACGAACCGTCGTACACGGTCACCTTGACATCGACCACAGGGTAACCGGCATACGGGCCCTTCACCATCGCCTTGATGACACCCTTCTCCACCGCCGGGATGAATTCCGAGGGGATGTTGCCGCCCTTGACCTCGTTGACGAACGCGAACGGATGCCCCGGATCGGTCGGTTCGAGGCGCAGGTAGCAATGCCCGTACTGGCCGCGGCCACCGGTCTGCTTGGAGTGCTTGTAGTCGCCCTCCACCTTGATCGTCGACGTCTCGCGATAGGCAACCTCGGGGCGACCGACCTGGCCGACCACGCCGAACTCGCGCTTCAGGCGCTCGACCAGCACCTCGAGATGCAGTTCGCCCATGCCGGAGATAATGGTCTCCTCGGTCTCCTCGTCGAAATGCACGATAAAGGTCGGATCCTCATCCGCCAGGCGATGCAGGGCCTCGCCCATCTTATCGTTGTCGTTGCGGCTCTCGGGCTTGATGCTGATCGAGATAACCGGTGCCGGGAACTCGATCGATTCGAGCACGATGGGCTTGTTCCGGTCGCAGAGGGTGTCACCGGTCCGCGTGTCCGAGAGCCCGACCACCGCGACAATATCCCCCGCATAGGCCTCTTCGATATTCTCCTGCCGGTTGGCGTGCATACGCAGCAGGCGGCCGACGCGCTGGACCTTCTCCTTGACGGAGTTGTAGACCGTGTCGCCGGCATGCAGCGTGCCGGAGTAGATCCGCACGTAGGTGAATTTGCCCATGTGCTTGTCGCTCATGATCTTGAACGCCAGCCCGGCAAACGGCTCGGAATCCTCATGGTGCCGTACAATGGTTTCGTCCTTGGCATGGATGATGGGCGCGATATCCGCTGGCGAAGGCAGGTAGGCGACCACCCCGTCGAGCATGGGCTGCACGCCCTTGTTCTTGAAGGCGGAACCGCAGAAGACCGGGATGATCCGCCGGGCAATGGTGGCCTCGCGGACGACCTTGCGGATCTCACCCTCCGACAATTCGCCGCCTTCGAGGAACTTCTCGAGAAGATCATCGTTCTGTTCCGCGCTCTTCTCGACCAGGTTCGAGCGCCAGGTGTTGGCCAGTTCGACCATATCGGCGGGAATCTCCTCCTCGTGGAAGGCCGTGCCGTTGTCCGCCTCGTCGAAGATGATCGCCTTCATGGTGATCAGGTCAACGACACCGCGCAGGGATTCCTCCTTGCCGATGGGGATGACCATGGGCACCGCATTGGCACCGAGGATGCTATGGATCCGGGCAACCACCTTGAAGAAGTCGGCACCGACCCGGTCCATCTTGTTGATGAAGGCGATCTTGGGCACGCTGTACTTCTCGCTCTGCCGCCAGACCTGCTCCGACTGCGGCTGCACACCGCCAACCGCGCAGAACAGCGCGACCGCGCCGTCTAGCACGCGCAGGCTGCGCTCCACCTCGGCCGTGAAGTCCACATGCCCGGGGGTGTCGATCAGCGAGATCTGGTGCCCTTTCCATTCCGCCGTCGTGGCGGCGGACGTGATCGTGATACCGCGCTCCTGCTCCTGGTCCATCCAGTCCATGATCGCGGCGCCATCGTGCACCTCACCGATCTTGTGCGTGCGGCCGCAGTAGTAGAGAATGCGTTCGCTGCAAGTGGTCTTGCCGGCGTCGATATGCGCCATGATGCCGATATTACGGATCTTCGATAAAGGGAATTTCCTTGCCATTTGATACTCCAGCGACAGTGATAGGGTTTATGATACAGGGTTTTCTTGAAAGAGCTTGGCATCATGCCCGATATACGCCCCGCATTCAAGCCTTATTTTCCTTGCACATTTTTCGCCCCTGAATCGACGGGCATCGGCCAGGGCAGACGCATCTTAATTTCCCGGGTCTTCCGCAGAATCTGTGGGTAAATTGTGGTCTTCTTTCGTACGCAATGCC
>CAZSRU010000074.1:11268-14027 GCA_964609395.1 uncultured Victivallales bacterium | reverse complement strand
AACCATGGACAGGAAAAACGGGAAGCCACCCACAGATTCTGCGGAAGACCCAAAATAAACCACTCGTACCCATTGGTTGCCACCAGGTGTTTGATCTCGTCATTCCCGGCTGTGATGCGTTCATCCAGGAAATACAACACCAATTCCTGCATGGCCTTGGTGTTGAGGTTATCCTTGCTCGGCATCTCCGTCTTGTTGCCAGGGCGCTTGGTTTCAATCAGCACCCCGACGGAATCCTTGTCGCGATTGCCGTTATGGATGACCAAATCGTTCCGGCTTTTGGTGTTGATGAAATAATCGCTCTTGTAATGGGTCTCGCGCAGGAAGGCCGAAATATGGTTCTTGTTGAATTCCTCGCTCTCGTCCGGGCGCAATGCACGGAGCAGCTTCTTCAGCCCCCGCTTGAACACGTCCACCTGTTCACGGCAAGGTTTGATCTTCAGATACGCCTTATTAAGCGCCTTGCGGGGCGTTTGTATAGTCTGCTCGCTAATCGACTCTCATAATCCCTTCCTGCAATCCAATGGTCGTAAGATAGTGCAATCTTCAGGAGAATGAAACCTGTCTTCACATCGGCGGGAACTGGACGCAGAGGTCGGCGATCTCGCCCCGGACCCGCCTGGCCAGCGCCTCATCGTCGACATGCTTGAGCACGTCAATAATCCAACCGGCGATGCGGCGCATCTCGCCGGTCTTCATGCCGCGCGAGGTCACGCCCGGCGTGCCGATGCGGATGCCCGAGGTGACGAACGGGCTCTTCGTGTCGAACGGGATCGAGTTCTTGTTCACGATGATGCCCGCCGCATCGAGCGCGGCGGCGGCGGCTTTGCCCGTCGTCCCGAGACCGGTGACATCCAGCAGCATCAGGTGGTTGTCGGTCCCGCCGGAAACCAGGCGGATGCCCGCCGACAGGAAGCTATCGGCCATCACCTGCGCATTGTCGACAATCTGGCGCGCGTAGTCCTTGAACTCGGGCTGCAGTGCCTCGCGGAAGCAGACGGCCTTGGCGGCGATCACGTGCATCAGCGGTCCGCCCTGCAGCCCAGGGAACACGGTCTTGTCAATCGAGGCGGCATACGCCTCGCGGCAGAGCACCATTCCGCTTCGCGGCCCGCGCAGGGTCTTGTGCGTGGTGGTGGTGACGAACTCGGCATACGGCACCGGCGAGGGATGCACCCCGCCCGCCACCAGGCCGGCGATATGGGCCATATCCACCATCAGTTTGGCGCCGACACTGTCCGCCACCTCGCGGAAGCGGGCGAATTCCAACGTGCGTGAATAGGCGCTGGCACCGGCCACGATCAGCTTCGGCTTGTGCGCCTTCGCCAGCGCGGCCAGCCCGTCGAAATCAATCCGTTCGGTCCCTTGCGCGACGCCGTAGGGCACGATGTTGAAAAGCTTGCCGGAGAAGTTCACCGGCGAGCCGTGCGTCAGATGCCCGCCATCGGCCAGGCTCATCGCCAGGATCGTATCGCCGGGCTCGAGCATGGAGAAATACACCGCCATATTGGCGGAGCTGCCACAGTGCGGCTGCACATTGGCGTGGTCCGCGCCGAACAGCTCCTTCGCCCGCGCGATCGCCAGGTTCTCGGCCTGGTCGACAAAGTCGCAGCCACTGTACCAGCGCTTGCTGGGGTAACCCTCGGCGTACTTGTTGGTCATCACTGACCCCTGCGCCTGGCGCACCGCCCGGCTGACCCCGTTCTCGGAGGCGATCAGGTTGAGCGTCTCATGCAGCCGGCGGTCCTCGTTCCGGATCGCGTCATGGATCTCCGGGTCGGCGTCGCGGATGGCGGCGATATCCGAGGCGGCCGCCGCATTGGCGGAAATCTTCACAACCCGCCGCTGGTGACGCTCGCCCACGCTGAACGTGCCCGCCAGCCAGGCGTCGAGGATGGCCTTGGCGTCCGCCGCAGTGGTGATGGCCGCCCCGAGCACAAGGACATTGGCGTCGTTGTGGTTACGGGCCATCTCCGCCATGTGCGGCGTGGTGCAGAGCGCCGCCCGCAGGTGCGGGAAGCGGTTGGCCGACATCGACATGCCGATACCGGTCGTGCAGACCAGGATGCCCTGATCAATCTCACCCTGTTCCATCGCCTCGGCTACCCGTGCCGCATAGTCCGGATAGTCCACCGAGGTCTTGTCCGTCGCCCCGTAGTCCGTGAATGCCACGCCGCGAGCCGCCAGTTGCGAGCACAATGCCGCCTTCAAATCGACACCGCCATGATCCGCCGCCACTCCGATTTTCATATTCTATTCCTCTGTCTCTTTGTCTTGTAGAAAACGATCCAGCCCCCAGAGCGCACCGGCGATATCATCCCGCACGTAGCGGTAGACATCCAGCGACAACCCGATCGGATCCATCACATCCTCATCCTTGCGGTTCGGGTCGAACGTCTTGAGCAACACCACCTTGTCCGCCACATGCGGATAGCGCTCCAGCAGCGCCTCGCGATGACCGCCGGTCATCACGACCAGCAGCGCCGCCTCCTCGACCAGGTCGCGTGTCACCGGCTGGCTGCGATGCGAGCTGATGTCCACACCCAGCTCGTTCATCGCCTTCACGGCATAGCGACTGGCGGGCGTGCCGTAGCCGGTCATCACGCCGGCCGAACAGACCTTCAACTCCGGGCGCGACAGGATATGCGCCCGGAACAGGTACTCCGCCATCGGACTGCGGCAGATGTTGCCCGTGCATACAAAAACAATCAAACGATTCCCCGCCATCAGAACCCTCTCTCCCGTGGTCATTGGTCATT
>CAZSRU010000074.1:0-11168 GCA_964609395.1 uncultured Victivallales bacterium | reverse complement strand
TAGTCAATAGTCAGTAATTCTGAAATCTGAAATCTTCCATTCACAACGCCCGGTGCGCGATATCGCGGCGACACCAGCCGCCTTCAAAACGGATCTTGTCCGCCGCCGCATAAGCCCGGTCCACGGCAGCCCGCAGCGTGCCGCCCGTCGCCGTCACCCCCAGCACGCGGCCGCCGGATGTCAGCACCTGCCCGCCCTCCAGACGGGTCCCGGCATGGAACACGGTCACTCCCTCCATCGCGCCGGCCTCGGCCAGCCCGCTGATCGGCTTGCCTTTGGCATACGCACCGGGATACCCCCCCGCGGCCATCACGATGGTCACGCAGTGCTCATCCTTCCACGGCACCAGCGAGGCATCCAGCGTCCCGTCGATACAGGCCTCGAAGGCGGGGATCAGGTCACCGGCCATGCGCGGCAGGATGACCTGTGTCTCGGGGTCGCCGAAACGCGCATTGAACTCCAGCACTTTCGGACCGTCCGCCGTGATCATGATCCCGGCATACAGCACACCCTTGAAAACAATGCCGCGCCGGCGCAGTTCCGCCAGCGTGCGCTCGAAGACCTGTTCCCGGATCAAGGGCCACATCTCCCCCTTGACCACCGGCGCGGGCGAGTAGGCCCCCATGCCGCCGGTATTCGGACCGCGATCGCCATCCAGCGCGCGCTTGTGATCCTGCGCCGAGGCCAGCATGACGACATGCTCGCCATCCACCAGAGCCAGGATCGAGGCTTCTTCGCCAACCAGGCATTCCTCGATCAGCACCCGTTCGCCCGCCGCACCGAAGGCCTTGGCAAGCATCGCCTCGTCGATTGCCGCCAGCGCCTGGTCCACGGTCTCGCAGACGGTCACGCCCTTGCCGGCGGCCAGTCCCTCGGCCTTGACGACGATCGGCACGCCCTGCCGGCGCACGTAATCGCGGGCCTCCGCCGCCATGGTAAAGCTGGCCGCGCGGGCAGTCGGTACCCCCGCCGCCTCCATGACCTCCTTGGCGAAAAGCTTGCTGCCCTCCATCTGCGCGGCCGCCTTGGACGGCCCGAACACGCGCAGGCCCTCCGCCTCCAGCAGGTCGGTCAGCCCGGCGCACAGCGGCCCTTCCGGACCGATCACCGTCAAGTCCGGCCGGTTCGCGCGCGCCCACGCGACCAGCCCCGGCAAGTCGTCGGACTCGATCGGCAGGTTGCGGGCGCAGGACGCCGTCCCGGCATTGCCAGGCGCACAATAGACCGCCGGCTGCCGGCTGTCCGCCGCCAGTTTCCAGACCAGCGCATGCTCACGCCCGCCGCTTCCAACCACCAGAACCTTCATGCCGCACTCCTTCCCAGAAAAAATCAAATCGCAAGTTTACCGAAATTCGCCAGTGAGTCAATAAAACGCGTAGGGTGAGAGGAATTCATGAGCGACGGTGCCATGTAGGCATACAGGCAGCCTTCCGGTGTATACAGGAGATCAACAGGGAGATACCCGTCGCGTTTAATACGGCAGGACGCCGGAGGCGCGCAACTGGCGCAACTGGTGGTAGAACTCGTACATGATGCCTTCCAGCCCGGGATAATCGGATGCCCTCACAAACGGGCATAGGTAGGCCTTCGTGAAAAGCACGTTCGGCAAACCGACAATACTCGTCTCAAGCCCCATTTCCAGCAGCGTATGGTGAGCGACGGTCATATCCATCGGGTACACATCGATCTCGTCCTTGATCAACCCCAGGAACCCGGACTCCGTATCGTAGTAATTGCGCGAATTGAACCGGGCGACGGGGAAACTGGACGAATACGAATAGTCCTTGTTCAAACCGACAACGGCATTGGATTCGATGATACTCTCGTACGAGTTGAACTGCTCCTTGTCACCGTTGCGGTTCTTGACAAAGAAACCGTAACGGCTGAGCCAGAGGTAGTCCACCGGCAGACGCCCCTCGCCAGCCGCCGCGCACTGGCCGTCGGTGTAATACAGGACCTGTTCACGATCGGGATGGTACGACACCGACAGGACGGCATCAGCCTGCCCCCGCTCCGCCATCATCCAGGCCCGCACCCAAGGGTAGCTGCGGATCTCGTAAGGCAGCCGCAGGGTGCTCATGATGCGCGCCACCAGTTCCACGTTGATACCCTGCATCCGACCCTCCTTCATGTATTCGAAGGGGGGCCAGTCCTCACAGACAAACACCAGAGGGCGGGCGGGGCGCACGGGGCGTACGGGATCCAGGTGCCGGGCGGTAATCTGTTCAATATCCCCGCGCTGCCGGCATTCACGCAGGCGGTCATAGAACCTCCGCATCAACACTTCCGCTCCGGGATAATCAGACAACCTGGAAAAACCGAGCAGGTATGGTTTCATGAAAAGCGGCTTCGGCAGCCATGTAACGCGATCCTGCAACCCTTCCTTCTTCAGCAACGCCCACCCAACATCACGATCCATCGGGTGAAGATCTGCAGCCGCATCAACAATCGCACGCATGGCCTCGGTGGATGAACTTCGCGGCATTGTCGCCAATCCGGATTGCATGAACGCCTGATCATACGAATACTGGTTGTTGACCACCACCCGCAAACCGTCGCGCTTGACTTGTTCATAGGAGTCGAACCGGATGGAATCAGCCAGTCGGCGATTGACGAAAAACACATACTCGGTCAGCCACAGGAAGTCGGGCGGGACTTTTTGTGTCTGGATGAACTGCTTCTGTTCCTCGGTGAAATACAGGAACGGTTCGCGCTTCGGATGGTGCGAGATCGACAGCACGGCATCGGCAGCACCGTTCTCCACCATCAGCCACGCGCGGGCCCAGGGGTAGAGTCGAATCTCGTAGGGGACGCCCAGCTCCGTGAAAAAACGGTCGATTAACTCTACATTGATCCCTGCCGGCTTACCGTTATCGTCCAGGTATTCATATGGCGGCAATTCCTCACCGACGATCACAAATGGCCGTACCGGTGCTTCAGCCCGCGCAAGTCCACCTGTAGACAAGGTCAGTGCCAAGATCATCGAACCGGTCCGTTTCATCGTTATTGCCCTCCCTCTTGTAATACCAATGTATGCATAATTGACAACCATGGCAAGCCGCGAATGTACAGGCTTGTCATCATTCGCCGTATACGGCAGTATGAAGCCAGGCAGGAGAGATCGCCACAGGGGGACAAACATGCAGCACAGCCGCTGGCGGCTATCAAATGAACTGATTCTATGGCATTCGATTGCCCTGGCCGTTGTCTGCCTCGGTGTCGGCCTGTTCAGCTACCATATGCTGCTGCGCCCGCTTGAGGATGAGCTGCCGAACCAGGCCAATCGCTTCGCCACCGGATTTGCCGACGAAATCCGCGTCGCGCTATGGAACCTCAATGGCGACGCGGTACGGGATCAACTGGCTAGGCAGCACCTGAACCCCTCGCTGCTTGGCATCCGGGTGGAGAACCAGTTCGGCGACGTGCTGGGCGAATGGACATCACCGGAAGCGAAGGACACACCGGGAATCTCCGCCACCCAGCCGGTGTACTGGAACGGGGAATTGATCGGTGACGTGCACGCCTCCTGGTCGCGCCAGCCGGTATTGACCCTTCGCGAGGGCCTCTGGCCCGCCATCCTGGGCATCACTGGCGGCGGTATTGTCGTGCAGTTCTTCCTGACCTGGTTCCTGACACGACGATTCCTGCGGCAACCGCTGCACGCGATTGTGCGAAGCATGCGTAATACCGCCAGGGGTGACTATGACGACACCCTGCCAACGGCACGGCATCAGGAGATCCGCCTGCTGCACAAAGAGACAAACCTGATGGCCGCCCGCATCCGTGAACGCACCGAGGCCCTGCAGACCGAGATCGCCGAGCGACAACAGATCGCGGCCGAACTGCTCCTCCATCGCCAGAAGCTGGAAGAGCTCGTGCGCCAACGGACACAGGAACTGGACCAGGCCAATCACGCCCTGCATCAGGAAATGATGCAGCGCATGGTCGCGCAGAAGACGATCATCCAGGTCAGCACGCACGAGCAGCAGCGGATCGGAAAGGATCTGCACGACACGCTCGGGCAGGAGATCGTCGGAGCCCGCTACCTGCTCTCCTCCCTGGAACGGGCCATGGCGGCGGCCGCCCCCCAGTACCAGGACCGCATGCGGCAGCTTGCCACCATGCTGCACGATATCATGGAACATGCCCGGATGCTGGCACACGGGCTGATGGTGGTGGACCTGAACGAGGGCGGGCTGGCGGCAGCCCTGGAAAACCACGCGCAGAAAACCGCCCAGTTGTTCGCGATCAAGTGCCGCTTCCGGTTGAATGACCAACCGCTTCCTGAATTCGACCAGGCAGCCTCGGTCCAGCTCTACTACATTGCCCAGGAAGCCGTCAGCAACGCCATCCGCCACGGCCACGCCTCCCGGATCCGCATCATGCTGGGCTGGAAGAAGGGGAGCCCCTGCCTGCTGGTCAGCGATAACGGCGACGGGTTCATCCGCCAGAACGGGGGCGGTACGGGGCTGATCATCATGCGCAGCCGTGCGGAATCCATCGGAGCGACCCTGACGGTCTGGAGCCGTCCGGGGATCGGCTCCTGCATCCGCTGCTGCTTGTGAACGACCGCGCTCAGGCGGTGCCGGCGTGGAACTTGTAGCCGACGCCGTGGACCGTGTGAATGTGGTCTGGATTGTGCGGGTCCTTCTCGATCTTCTTGCGCAAATTGGCGACAAAACTATCAAGCGAGCGCTGCGTGCCGTAATACTCCATGCCCCAGACATCGTTCATCACCGTCTCGCGCGAAAGCGCCTTGCCCTCGTTCTCGATAAAATACACCAGCAGATCGAACTCCGTACGCGTAACCACCACGTCCTTGCCGCCGCGAGTCATGGTGCGCGCATCCAGGTCCAGCTCCACATCGGCAAAGGCGAGCCTGCTCGGCCTGGCCGCCTGGCGTTCCCCGCGCAACAGCACCGCCTTCAGGCGAGCCAGCAGCTCGTCCACACTGAACGGCTTGGTGACATAGTCATCCGCCCCCATCTCGAAACCGTGCAGCTTGTCGAACTGGTCGCCACGCGCGGTCAACATGATGATCGGAATCTGCAGCCCCTTCTCGCGCAGCTTGCGGCAGACCTCGAAACCGCTCAGGCCCGGCAGCATGATATCCAGCAACATGGCGTCCGGACGCTCGCGCAGCGCCGTCTCGTAGCCGCCGGGACCATCTTCCGCCTGCAGGACATCATAGCCGGCAAATTTCAGGTTCTCGACCAGACCCAACAGCAGGGTCGCTTCGTCCTCCACCACCAACACCCGCTTGCGTCCAGTCATGACCGTTCCTTTCCCGGTGCGTCCGCGACCGCGACATTCACGCTCCGGAACGCTATCTCGAAAACCGCGCCCCCGTCGGGCGCATTCGCGACCCGTATCCGCCCCCGGTGCGCCTTGACAATATCGGCCACCATCGACAGCCCCAGGCCGAAGCCGCCCCGGTGCGCATGCCCCCCGGCATGTGCGCGATAGAAGCGCCCGAAAATCCGCCGCTGTTCACCGGCGGCAATGCCGTCACCATGGTCGCGCACCGTCAGCACCGTCCAGGTCCGACGCCCCTCGCGGCGCGCCTCCGCACACACCGTGATATCCACCCCTTCATCCGATCTGGAACCTCCACCCCGGTCCTGGCGCTGGCCGTATTTCACGGCATTGTCGATCAGGTTGGTCAATGCCTTTTCCACCGCATTCGCATCGGCACGCACAGGCGGCACCGGCCCCTCGCACACGAACTCGATCCGTACCCGGCCAGGATGCTGGCGGCGGAAGCGATCCGCCACCGTCGCGGCGATCGCATCTGCCGCCACGATCCGCTTCTCGTAACGCAGCATCCCCTGTTCCTGCCTGAAGTAGAACATGATCCGCTCGATCAGGTCACCTAGGCGGTCGCATTCGGTGACAATCGCATCAAGGAATTCAAGGCGGCGCTCGGCATCCACAACCCGCCCGGCCCGCAGGCTTTCAGCCATCATGCGCATAGCCGCCACGGGGGTCCGCAGATCGTGCGACATGCCCGCCATGAACTCGCTTCGCCGCCGGGCCTTCTGCGCCTGCCGGCGCGCACCCGTGATCAGCGCCAGCGCACTCCCCAGGATCATCACAACCAGCAGCAGGATACCCCATGCGACCAGCCGTGCCTGGAGCGCATGCGTCTGGAGCACCTCGCCGCTATCCACCAGAAACGCGCCTATCTCGACGGGACCCGTCAGCGGGACCCGGCGCACGGCAATTGCATCCCGGCGCGAGCGGGCGTAGGCGGGCAGGGAAACCATCGTCGCGGCACCCAGGCTGTCGCTGACGAGGACGGCATCCTGCCCGTCGCCAGCAGATTCCGGCAGGTCCCTACCCCCACCGTCGGGCAGCAGCACCAGTCGCAGGACCGGCGTCGACTGCGCCGCCAGAAGCCCTTCCATAAACCGCTGCATCCCGGACCGGTCGACCTCGATACCGGCATACAAGTCGCGGAAGCCGGCTACCGGCACGAAAAGGCAATCGCAGTCCGCGTGGATGATTGCCAGCCGCGACGGCTCGGCAGGGCCGCCCCCCGACAGCACACGGACCAACTCGGGCTGCAGCCGCGAGGCGACGGTAGCCTCCGGATAGATGAAACCCACCGGATTCATGAACAGGTAAACCCGCTTCACCGTCTGTTCCGGAACCGCCTGCATGATCCGGGCATCATCGAGCCGCCGCACATCGCTACCGGCAAGCACCGTCTCGCGGAACATGCGCGTGACAGCCGCCAGTGCCTCGTCAAGCCGCTGGTCGACCTGCACCGCCACCGCCTCCAGGCGTACGGCGGCATCATCCCGCAACTGCCGCTCCAGGATCAGTTCACGGGCCTGGATGCTGCGCCCGGCCAGCAAGCTCAGCAGCGCCGTCGGCAGCACCATCAGCAACAGGACTATGATCACCAGGCGCATGAGCCGGGACACTCCCGATCCGGGGTTGGGACACAGGCAATCATTAGCGCTGCGCCTGCATCTCGAGCCTCATCAGCCAGTTGCGGACATGGTCGGCATCCGGGCCGTGCGGGTTGAGCTGCAGGTAGCGGCGGTAATGGACCATCGCCTTCTCAGGCTGCTTCATCTCGTCATCGTAGAGGATGCCGAGATTGTAATGCACATCGGCATCGGTCGGGTCGATCCGCAAGGCCTGCAGGTATTCATTCTCGGCTTCCGCGAACTTCCCGTCGCGCGCATAGACGGACGCCATGTTGTAGTGCATGTTGAGTTTCTCGCGGTCGCCGGCACGCAGAACCTCGGTGCGGGCCTTTTCCAGCACGTCGGCAACCCGTTCCGCCTTCGCCAGCCGGTGCTCCCGCCGTTCCAGTTCCACTTTCAGCGACTGCAGGTCCTCGTCGCGCTGCAGCAGCCGATTGGTCAGTTCCTGCCGTTCCTGCGCCAGTGCCGTGATCTGCTGCTCGAGCGCCTCGACCTGCGGCACCAACCGTTCGATCAACTCCTTGTATTCCTCCTCGCGCACCTGCGCCTCGGTCAAGGCCTTGTCCATCTCGGCCAGCCGGACGGTATGCGTCTCGATGGTCTTCGCCTGGGCGGTCTCCGTCTTGGCGGCACTCTCGGCCAGCTTAGCCAACCGTTGCCGATCCGCCTCCACCTCAAGCATCTTCTCGCGCAACATGGAGTTGATCTGCTCAAGCTCCTTGAACAGATCCGATTGCCGCACATCGGTATTGCGGCTCTCAAGCTCCTTGACGCGGGCAGTCAGTTCCAGGGCACTCTGCTGCGCCTGGGCCAGATCCCGCGTCATCGTCTCGATACGGTCGGCATCCTGGGCCGCCCTGCCACGCAGTTCGCTCAATTGCGCCTCGAGCCGCTGCTTGTCCTGCTGCCAGCCGGCCAGTTCCACCGGTGCCAGCACCGCAGCCACATCATCGCCAGCGGCAGGGGGGGGCGTGACAACCGACGAAGCCTCGCGGGCCTCCTGTAAAGTCTTTTCCAGTTCCGCGACCCGCGCCTGCAATACCGCGTTCTCGTTGCGCACCTGCTCCGCCAGGCCGGACGCCTGGGCATCCGTGACGCTGCTCTTTTGCCCCACGGCCTCCGTCAGGCGCTGCACCTCCAGCGTCAGGCGCGTCTTGTCCTGCTCAAGCGTGGCCGTATCCAGCAGCACCTGGTCCATGGCCTTGCGCCGCTGGGTATCCACGGCCGACAGCCGTGCCACCTGTGCTTCAAGATCAACCGCTTTCGCATCGCTTGCCTTCAGCGTATCCCGCAACTCGGCAGCTTGCGCCAGCGCCGCGTCCCGATCCGTCTCCGCGGTCTTCACATCGCGCTCCATCCGCGAAACCTCGCCCTCCAGCAACGCGTTCCTCGCCGTCAGCATCGCCACCTTGGCCGCTGTATCTTCTGCGGATGCCGTATGCTGCGCCCGGGCCTCATCCAGGTCCCTGGCCAGGGTCGTGACGCGCTGCCCGGAGGTCGCCAGCGACGCCAGCGTCTCGTCCAGCGTCTTGCGGCGCTGGGCGTCGACAAGCTTGACCTGATCGAGTTCGCCGCGCATGCCCTGCAGCTCCGTCTCGCGGGCGGCCAGGGTGGCCGCGGTTGCCTCCGCCTGGCGGCGAGTCTCGGCCAGCGTCGCCTCCAGCGTCGCCAGGTCCTGCTGCCGGGCGGTCAACGCCGCCTGCCGGGCGGCAATCGTCTCGTCACGGGACGCCAGATCGCGGTCGCGGTCCGCTACGCGGATCTTCTCGGCCTCCAGTTCCGCCTGCTTTTCCGCCAGCATCTGGTCCCGGGCGCCAACGTCTTTCTTCTGTACCGCCAACTGCTTGAACAGGTCATCCAGCGCCGCCTTGCGCTGGGCGTCGATATCCTTCATCTCCTCGACGGACGTCTCCAGTTCGCGAACGCGCACCGCATCGCCACCGGCTACCGGGGCGGGCTGGCGCGCACGTTCATCCTCAAGCGTCTTGCCAAGTGCCTCGCTGGCGGCCAGCGCCGCCGACAGCTCGCCCTTCAACCGCTCGATCTCGGCGGCCTGGCGCACGTTGGCGGCATCGCGGTCGCCTGCCTTGGCCTCATCCTTGAACAACCGCTCGAAATCCGCCTTCGCCTGGCTCCGTTCGGCTTCCGCCTTCTCGACCCGGCGATGCTGGTTCTCGATCTCGTCCTTCAGGATCTGGTTCTCAGCCTGCAGGTTCTTCAGCCGTGCCGCCGCCTCCGCCAGCGCCTCGGCGGACGTTTCCAATTCCTTGTCGCGGCTCGACAGGTCTCCCTGCAGGCGCTGGAATTTATCCTGTAGCCCGGACAATTCCGAGAGCGCGTCGGGCGAAACCGTGTTCGAGGCCCCCGCCGTGCCCAGCAGCGAATCAAGCTGATTCAGCGCCTCCTGCATCTCGGAGCCGACCGGTACTGCCGGCTCATCGGCACGGACACCCATTGACGGAACCACCAGCATCGCCACAATGACCACGACGGCAAGAGACAAACGTGTTAGTGTTTTCATGTGCGCAACCCGTCTTCCTTATTCGATTTATACGCGCGAACCACCCTTTACCGAGTCCGGGAACTCCATAATTGCCGATGCTTTTAGCACAGATTCCACGCGACGGCTAATATTTTTTTGCACCTTGCGTTTATTTTCGTTTTCCAAGGAAGTGCGTGGCGTGCCCCGCCGCGTCCTCGGCGGCCTCCATGATCGTCTCACCCAGGGTCGGATGGGCGTGGATCGTCTGCGCCAGATCCTCCGCCACAGCCCCCATCTCGATGGCCAGCGTGCCCTCGCCGATCAGTTCCCCGGCTCCGGGGCCGGTAATGCCGACGCCCAGCACGCGCCCGTCCTCCTTGGCGCAGACGAGCTTGGTCAGCCCGTCGCTGCCGCCCAGCGTCGTCGCCCGCCCGGACGCCGCCCAGGGGAAGGTGGCGATCGTGACCGCCAGCCCCTGCTCCGCCGCCTCGCGCTCGGTCAGCCCCGTCCAGGCGATTTCCGGACTGGTGAAGACCACCGCGGGTATCGCCTGCGGCTCGTAGACGCGTTTCCTGCCGGCGATCACGTCCACGGCGACCTTGCCCTCGTAGGTCGCCTTGTGCGCCAGCATCGGCTGGCCGGCAATATCGCCAATCGCAAAGACCGCCGGTTCCGCCGTGCGCCGCTGCGCATCGACCGCGACAAATCCCTTTCCGTCCACCTGCACCCGCGTGTTTTCCAGTCCCAGGTCGCGCGTGTTGGGTTTGCGCCCGACCGAGATCAGCACCCGGTCATAGGTCTGGGCGGTCTCCTTGCCATCCTTGTCCGCCATGCGGACCGTAACCTCGCGTTCGGTCGCCTCGATGGCCAGCACGCGGGTCTCTACCATGATCGACGCGAACTGGCTCTTGAGCTGCTTGAGCAGCGGGCGTACCAGGTCGGGGTCCGCCCCGGTCATCAGCGCGGGCAGCATCTCCACCACCGAGACCTTGGAACCGAACGCGGCATAGGCCTGCCCCAGCTCCAGACCGATATAGCCGCCGCCGATCACCAGCAGCCGTGCCGGTACGTCCGCCAGTTCCAGCGCACCGGTTGAATCCATCACCCGCGGGGAGTCCGGCGCGATCGGGATGCGGGCCGGCTGCGAGCCGGTCGCCAGGATGGCGTGCTTGAAGCCGATCCGTTCCTCGCTGCCGTCGGCTTTCGTCACCGCCAGCGTCGCTCCGTCCAGGAAACGCGCGCGGCCCTGGACAAACCGCACCTTGCGCGCCTTGCCGAGCTGACCGAGCCCGCCGGTGAGTTTAGTGACGACCGACTGCTTCCAGCCGCGCAGCTTGTCGACATCGATCTTGGGTTCGCCGAACGTTACGCCGAACGCCTCGGCCGCCTTGGCCTCGTGCAGGACGGCGGCCGCGTGCAGCAGCGCCTTGGACGGAATGCAGCCACGGTAGAGACAGACCCCGCCGGGATTGGCCTCCAGATCCACCAGCGTCACATCCATCCCCAGATCGGCCGCATAGAATGCCGCCGGATACCCGCCCGGCCCCCCGCCAATCACCACCAGTTCCCGTACGTCCGTTTCGCTCAATACCCCCCCTTGGCGGCATCAGCCGCCTAAGCACAATGATCTTTACAGTCGGCTCTGACGATCATAAATGGCTTGCCAGCCACAATCAAGCCCGGAATCCCAGCCCCTTCGATTCCGAATATCCCCCCGACTCGGCATTGCTGTATCGCAATTATTAGCA
>CAZSRU010000073.1:0-14309 GCA_964609395.1 uncultured Victivallales bacterium | reverse complement strand
CGTTCTCAATATTGCAGAGGGAAATGGTCGATTCACCGGAACGGATCAGGCGAAGTTCTTCGGCATCGCATACAAATCGGCCGTCCAGTCGGCTTCACTTGTGGATCTGGCTACAGCCAAGGGCCCTACTGATGTTTCCCGAGTGGATCACGGGCGCGAGCTTTTGAGACGGATCGCGGCAATGCTCACATCTCTGTCAAAGGTCGCAGCCCATAACTCTTAGTCCCACACTTCATCGCACGCTTGAGCTCACGCTTACTTGGTTACGCTTAAACCACCTGCTTAGTCGGCATTGCGTACGAAAGAAGACCACAATTTACCCACAGATTCTGCGGAAGACCCATTTTTCGCTTGGCTCCGGTTTCTGATTAGTGCTTGTTCGTGAAGAACTGGTACATCTCGTCGGCGTTGTGGCAGTTCAGGAGGGCTGCGCGTCCGCTGGCATCCAGTGATTTGCTGATGCTGGACATGAACTGGATGTGTGGCGTGGCCGCATCGCGCGGGGATAACGTCAGGACGACAATCGTCGTCGGTTTGCCGTCCAGCGCGTCGAATGCGATGCCTTCACGCTTGAGGCCGATCGCGCAGACCAGTCGCTTGACAGCGGCCGTGCGGGCATGGGGAATAGCGATGCCGTCCTGCATGCCGGTGGACATGCTGCGCTCCCGCGCCAGCACATCCTCGCGTGCCTGTGCCGGGTTGTTTACGAGCCCTTCGTGTTCAAGGCGTTCGAGCAGCTCGTCTATGACGCCTTCCTTCGTGGATGCCCGGAATTCAGGAATTAGCAGGTTGCGGCTGAGTGCTGTCGCGAGCGCGGTGCGGGGGGATGTGCCCGGTAAGGGCGCTGTGGTGCTGGCGGCATTGCGGACGATGCTGCCGGCATCCAGCGGACGGCGCAGTTCACTGATGGTCCGCTCGAACTCCGCCAGAACCTCGATCATGGCCGTGCTGACAAACGCATGCTGGGCTGGTTCGCAGTCGAAGACAATATCGCAGCCCGCGTGATTGAAGCGGATCGTGATGTTGTCCTTGAGAAGCTGGTACAGCTTGGACGAATGGTCAAGGCTATGGACGAAGAATCCCTCGTTCTCGAACGCCTCCAGCAGTTTGCTGGTCAGGAGCGCTGCCGTATCCTCGCTGGGGAAGCGGAAGACAACCGGCTTGGACTCGCCCTGGCTGACCGGGTTGCGCAATCCGCTGCGGCTGTTGGCGAAAAGCATGACCAGGATCGGCGGCGCAACCAGGGTGGTGGCCAGGGTCATCAGCACGCCGACGCCGAACACCTGCGGGGAAAGCAGGCCGGCGGCCAGGCCGATGCCGGCGATGATCAGGGCCACTTCCCCGCGCGGCAGCATGCCGACGCCGATACGCATAGCCCCGCGCATGTTGAAATTGCAGGCCAGGCTTGGCAGCCCGCAACCGATGATCTTGGCGGCGATCGCCAGCAGGGTGTAGATGAACCCGAACGCCAGCACGCGGGGGTCCATCAGCAGCCTGACATCGACCAGCATGCCCATGACGGTGAAGAAGACCGGGACCAGCAGTTTGTAAACCGGGTGCAGGTTGTCCTGGATGACATGCGAGATATCCGTGCGCGAGAGCGACAGGCCCATGACGTAGGCCCCGATGATCATCGCGAGTTTCGCCTCTTCAAACAGGCCGGCCAGGATCAAGGCCAGGCCGAGCGCCATGATGGCGATCGCCGAGCGATCCTTGAAGTGCTTGAGAAGCGCACTGATACGGCGCGAGGCGACCAGGCCGAGAATGGTTGCACCCAGCCAGATGCCGATCGCCTTGACGGCGATCATGCCGATATGCCCCCAGTCCACGCCCTGGCCATCCTTGGTGGCGGCAATGATACCCAAGCCGATCGCCAGCATCACGATGCCGAGGACATCGTCGATCACCGCCCCGGCCAGGATGGTCACGCCCTCGGGCGAGTCGAGCTTGCGCTTTTCCGAAAGGGTGCGGGCGGTGATGCCCACCGAGGTGGCGGTGGACATGATACCGAGGAAAATGCAGGCGGGATGGAGCATGGAGTAGCTGCCCGGCATCAGCTTCGGCAGCAGCAGCACGCCCAGGATGTCGCCCGCGAGAAACGAGAAGATCACACCACCGAGGCCGACCAGAAAGCCGGGGCCGGAATAGCGCAGGAACAGCTTGATGTTGGTTTCCAGGCCGACCATGAAGAGCAGCACGATCGAGGCGATGGAGCACAATCCGTAAAGTTCGGGGCTGACCGGAAAGCTCTCGCTGAAGATCGGGAATATCCCGTGTGCGAACCCGGGCAGGGAAATGCCGCCCAGCAGGAAAGGCCCGATCAGGATGCCGGCCGCCAATTCGCCCAGTACTCCGGGCAGCTTGATTTTCTCGAACAGCATGTTGCCGATGCGGGCGACCACCAGGATGATACCGAGCTGGATGGCCAGCATCATCATCCGGTGCGTCATGTCGCCGCCGCCGGGAACGGCGGCGTGTGCCTCGGCGGCGAGCAGCAAAGAGGGGGCTGCGACGGCAGACAGGATGGCGAACGAGATGGCGCGGTAACGGTTCATGGGCAGACTCCTTCGTATAGACGGTTCTGTTTTCGGAAAGGCGGAATTCAACGCCTGCGTGACGTGAAAGTCAAGCGCCTATTTCTGGATTCTATCAGAGCCAGTGGCGGTGCTTGAAGAATAGGACCATCGCGCCGCCGATGGCGGCCATGACCCCGAGGACGGCGGCATAGCCCAGCGGCCAGGAGAGTTCCGGCATGTGCTCGAAGTTCATGCCGTAGATGCCGGCGATGAATGTCAGCGGGATGAAGATGGTCGAGATGATCGTCAGCACCTTCATGATCTCGTTCATGCGGTTGCTGACACTGCTCATGTAGGTTTCAAGCGCGGTGGAAATCATCTCACGCATGGATTCAATCGTGTCCAGGAGCTGGAACGTGTGCTCGTAGACGTCGTGCAGATAGGGAGACAGTTCCTTTGAAACAAGCTGGTTCTCTGTCTTCTGCAAGAGGCTGATGGCTTCGCGCAGCGGCCAGAGCTGCCGCCGGATGGAAGCCAGTTCGTGTTTGAGACCGTGAATCCGATGCAGTGTGGGTGGTGTCGGATTGTCGAGAGCAGTCTGCTGGATGCTCTCGATTTTCTCGTCAAGATTCTCCAGGACGGAAAAATAGTTATCGACGATCGCGTCGATCAGGGCATAGGCCAGGTAATCCGCGCCGCTGTTCCGTATCCGGCCGCCGCCGGTTCGTATCCGGTTGCGGATCACGTCAAAGACGTCGCCTGGCATTTCCTGGAAAGTCAGCACGAAATTGCGACCGAGCACGATGCTGACCTGCTCCGAGATGATGTCGTTCCTGTCTTGTGGCTTGTAAAGCATCCGCAGGACGAAGAACAGCAGCTTGCCATGGTCCTGGAATTTCGGGCGCTGCCCGGTGTTGACAATATCCTCAAGCAGCAGCGGATGAATAGAAAACGTTTCCCCGGCTTTCTGGACGAAGGCGGTGTCGTGCAGTCCGGTAATATTGATCCAGGTGACTGTATCGGCGTTGATGAAGGGAATGCATTCCGCCGCCGTCTTGACGGTGAACTCGCGGACTTTGGTTGCCGCGTAGTCGAGGATCTGGATAGACGGTTTCTCCACCCGCTGTTCGCCGAGGAACACCAGGGAGCCCGGAGGCAGTCCGGCCTTGATTGAACGTTGTTTAGGCATGGGAAACTATCTATCACAAGTTACCTTGTGTCGGCAATACCGGTTTTGCAGACTTGAATACATTGACAGTCGGCGCGTGTCACGCTAGATTCTACTACTCTGTCGGGCAGGATACAGCCGCTTGGCACTGGGGGATCATCATGGCGCATGAAACGGAAAGCATGAAGGCGAGGATCCGCGAGGGAGCGGAAGCGAGTGTCGCCACTATTCGCGGGCTGGCTTTGCAAGCCGGTTCGATCGCAGCCATTTGCGCGGCGGTGGTAGACGTCCTGCAGGGGGGCGGGCGGGTGCTGACCGCTGGCAATGGTGGCAGTGCGGCCGAGGCGATGCACATGGCCGAGGAGCTGGTCGGACGGTACCGCGGGAACCGGCGCTCGCTTCCCGGGATCGCGTTGACGGCGGATGGTACCGCCATGACCTGCATCGGTAACGATTTCGGATTCGACCATGTCTTCAGCCGGCAGGTTGAAGGCTTGGGGCAGGCAGGCGACCTGCTGGTTGTCTTCAGTACCAGCGGCAATGCCGCCAACTTGCGGCACGCGGTGGATTCGGCCCGTTTGCAAGGGCTGCGGACGGTTTGCATTCTCGGGCGCGACGGTGGCGCACTTGCCGGGCGAGGCGACCTCGAAATATGCGTTCCGGGCGATGACACCGCCCGCATACAGGAGGCGCACCAGGTGATCCTGCATCTCATTCTTGAGGAGGTTGAACGTGTGTTTACTGTTTGATAATGGCGGGATGGGACGATGGCGGTCGCGTTGCGCCGGCAGGCTGCCCGCCGTCGTGTTCCTGCTGGGGTTGCTAATGTCCTCTGCCTTTCCGGCGATTGCCCAGATCGAGCTTCAGCTCTCGCTCGAAGACGGCTCCTACATCGTGGGTGAGGCCTTTGCCGCCCGTGTTCGCATCCGCAACGAACTCGATATCCCGCTGGTCTTCGACGATGATTACCGCAATGCCGAACTGTTTGTGGAGCTCGTCCGCGACAAATCGTTTGGCGTATCCGAATCGGATCGCAAGGCCATCAGCCGCCAGACGGTTGTCATGCCGGAGGGCGAGCAGCTTGAACTCGTGGAGATCACCTCGCTGTTCAGCCTGACGCAGCCGGGGGGATATCGCTTGAAAATCGGCATCCGGCATGAGGGCAGCCTTTTCCTGTCGGCGTCGGTCGGCTTCGACCTGGTGGAGGGGATCGAGATGCTGTCCGTGCGACGAGGGCTTTCCGGCTACAAGGACATAGATCTTGAATACAGCCTGCGCTACTGGAGGCGTGCCGGGGGTGAACAGGCGTTTTTCCTGATCCGTAACAAGGTGGATGGATCCTTGTATGGGACCTTCAGCCTGGGACCGGTCGTGCGTGTCAATCCTCCGGCGATCCGGTTTGATAACCAGGGACGGGCGGTCGTGGTGCATCAGTCCGGGCGTAACCGCTTCACGCGTTCCGTGGTGGACGTGGATCCCTCCGGGGCGCTTCTGGTGGAACAGACCCATCATCTCGAGGACGGACGCCCGTATCCGGTCCGCGGTGTGCCGCTGCGGGATGTCGGCAAGCCGCCGCAGAAAGGACAGGAGTAGGCATGCCCGCGAAGTACGATTTTGCGCGCACGATGCGCATTGAGCTGAGTGAGGATGAACAGAAGATCCGGCAGAACGGGCATACGGTCAAGATCTCGCTGCCATCCCAGGGGATCGGCTCGACGTCCTTCCTGCAGCAGTCGCGGAGCCAGTTCCGTGATTCGGACTCATCGGATTACCAGCGGCTGCTGCAGAGTATCTACGACGCGGTCCTGATCACCGATGCCAGCGGTATCGTGCGCGAATGCAATCAGCGCGCGATCGATTTCTTCCGCTGGCCCGACTCGGATCTGATCGGTGTGGCGGTTCCGTCCCTGATCTCGGGGGCGGATGACGCCGTTGTCGGGACGATCCGCAAAAACCTGACCGAGCATCGCTATACCCTGATCGAGGGAACCTGCAAGCGCAAGGACGGGACGTCCTTCCCGTCCGAGATCGCGGTTAACCGGCTGGATACGGATCTCGAAGGGCGGCTCTGCTTCTTCATCCGTGACGTGTCCGTGCGCAAGCGGGCGCAGGATGCGCTGGAAGAGGCGATCACGAAGCTGGAGCAGCACGACCGCAACCGCTCGCAGTTCATCTCGAATGTCTCGCATGAGTTGCGAACCCCGCTGACCTCCATGATCTATGCGATCACCAACATGATCAGGGGGGTTGTCGGCCCCTTGAACAACCACGCGCAGAAGTATCTGGAGATGCTGCTGGGGGATTGTCGCCGGCTGCTGGCGACCGTGAATGACATCCTGGACCTGCGCAAGATCGAGAACCAGACGCTGACCCTGTCGAAGGCGAGGGTGCCGTTCGGGCGGCTGGTGACGGGCAGTGCGAAGTCGCTGGCCGTGCAGGCGGAACAGAAATCGCTGACCCTCTCGATCAATACGGGGCGTGAACTCTGGTTTGTGAACTGCGATGCCCAGAAAATCGAGCGGGTCATCCTGAACCTGGTCGGCAACGCCATAAAATTCACGCCCGAGGGTGGTTTTGTCGAGGTCTCGGTGCAGGCCGACAGTGAACATGAGGGGTTTGTGCGCGTGACGGTCGATGATAACGGCATCGGTATCCCGGCCGATGCGCTACCGCGGGTCACGGACCGGTATTTTACGGTGGGGGACCAGCCCAGCGGGTCGGGACTCGGCCTGGCCATTTCCAAGGAGATCGTGGCGATGCACAAGGGTGAACTCACGGTGGAGAGTCCGCCACCCGGCGCTGACAAAGGTGCTCGGATCGCCTTCCGTCTCCCGATCGCGGAGGCACCGACCGTGCTGATCGTGGACGATGACCATGCGGTGCGCGAGTCGCTCAAGATGCAGATATCGGAGCACGGTTATCATGTCCAGACGGCTAATAACGGAGGCGATGCCTTGCGGATTGTGCATAACGAGCACCCCGATATCATCATTCTCGACATGCTGCTGCCGGATATCGAGGGCAGTGAGGTGATCCTGCGGTTGAAGAGCGACCCGTCCACCGTCCGGATTCCGGTGCTGGTCCTGACCGGTGCGCATATCGGCCAGAGCAAGGTGGACGTGCTGCGCAATTTCGGCATTCCAGCCCTGTCCAAGCCGTGGGACGAGACCGAGCTGCTTGACGGCATCGCCAATGCCTTCCTGGGTAGTCTGCCGTTCGCCCCTCGTTGACCGTGGTCGCCCCTGGTTGTGCATGGATGCAGGATTGATTTTTACCGGTGGGCACGCTAAGGTTCAGCCAATGAAACGCCAGATGAGAAAAATCCGATTGAGTTCGACTCGCCATGCCCGGCTTGTCATGCTCCTGTTGGCGGTGCTGATGCTGCCTGTAGCCGGGTGCCGCCGTGCGGGGCTCCTGGACGAGAAGGAGCGTAGCAACCGGATCCTGGCCAAGGCCTCCGAAATGGTTGACCTTGGGGACTATGAGGCCGCCGTCTCGCTGTTTCGCAAGGCCCTCGACACGTACCCGGCCATGGCGCGTCCGCATCTGGATCTGGCACTGCTGCTGCATGACCGGCAGAAGGACTATATCCGGGCGATATACCATTATAAACGCTACCTGGAACTCCGCCCCGGAACCGAGAAGGACGACATGATCCGTGCGCGGATGAAGCAGGCCGAGCGGGCGTTTGTTGCCAGCCGTGTCACCGTGCACGGAGCCGACGGGGCATCCGCGATGCAACTGCTTGAGGAGAACGGCACGCTGCGGGCACGGCTGGAGTCGATGGAGACGACCTTGGCGGCACAGGAAAAGGAACTGCTGGCCTTGCGGGAGGCTGAGCGGCGACGGTTGCGCGACCAGGTAATCACCGGAGGCACAACGGTTACCGGTGCCGCTCCCGTTGTGGTGCTTGAAGCCCCCCGCAATGAGGTGGAACCCATTGAACGCCCCGTACGGCAGCCCGTGGCGGTGTCCGCCGTCGAGCCGGTGAGGCCGCCTGTCCCCGTTGCGACGGTTGTCCGGCCTGTCGCGCAGGAACCCCCGGTCGAGACCGCATTCATCCCGTCGCTTCCGATCACGTCCAACGCGAAAGAGTCTTCAAACGCCTTCGATGAGGCGGCGATTCAACGGACTTATACCGTGCAGCGTGGCGATTCGCTCTCGCGCATCGCCTTCAAGGTCTATGGCGATGCGACCCGCTGGCGTGGCATCCAGGAGGCCAACCGGGCCGTGCTAGGCAACGACTCGGTCAATGTGCGCGTAGGGCAACTGCTGATAATCCCCTGAGTGGAAGGAGAGGAACATGGCTGGAAATTTCACCGATCTCGATTTGTCAAAGCGCCTGGGCTCGGTTGATGCCAATGCAGAGGAGCGTGCAACCGGGCGTATGGCAAGGCAGAAGGAGGATATTGCCGACAAGGTGGCCTGCGCGGCCGAGGAGATCGAGCGTCTGCGTATGCGGCAGGACGAGCTTGAATATGCCAAGAAGGCGCTTCAGGAACTCAACCGCAAGCAGAATGACTACGATCACGGTAAAAAGGAGATCCTCGCCAGCCTGGGCCGTAGCATCCTGCAGATGGAAAAGGACGAGGTTCGGGCCGCCCGCATGGTCGAGTTGCTGGCCTCGACCCGCCAGAAGTTCAAGGAGTTGCTGACCGAGATTCATGACATCCACGAGGAGCGCTGGGGCGAGGAAGAATTCGAGGAGGAGCTTGATCGCTCGCTGGCCCTGGTTGAGAATGCGCGCATGGTCTACAACAAGTCCGTTGCCAAGATCGACGCCGAAAGCTGGCAGCGCGGCGAATGTGGCGCGGGAGCGCTGGTGCCGCTGGACGGGGGGACGGGACGAGGTTCCCTGTCGGACAAGGGTTTCGGCTTCTGGTTCAAGGTCGGCGTTGCCCTGGCGTTGCCGATGGTGCTCGCGCTGAGCGCGCTGGCCGGGTTATTCCTTTGGTTAAAAGGCTGGTAGGCTTCAATGGAGCACGGGTATGCCGAAACGGATCAACGCCAAGGTGCCGATGGTATCGCGGGACTTGCGGCGCGGGCGCTTGCTGGGGCATCTGGTCGGTTTTGACACGCGGTCAGACCGCGACCAGCAGCAGGGGCGTTTTGCCAGCCATGACCGGGTGGCTATGTGCCTGTTGCGCGGCGACATGGACTCCGTCATGCCGGTACGCCGCGAAGTGCGGATCGCCCGCAACCGTCGACGCCTGAAATGGGCTTTCGCCCTGGTCATGCTCTGGTGGCTCGGCGGCCGCTTCCTGATGTAGTGTTAGGCTACATGCTGAAGACGGAGACGTTTGGCATGTCCTCGCGGGCGCAGGCGTTGAGGGTGCGTATCAGGTAGGCGTGTGGGGAGTCTGATGTGCATTTGATCATGACGCTGATGTTCCGGCTGAACTGGAAGATCACATCGATCATCGGCGTCATTTCCAGCTTCGCCAGTTCGCCCTTGTTGCGTGTGCGCATGGCCTGCCTCCTGTGATGGACGGTTTGAAGACGTGTTCAATGCCTAAACGCCTGCCGAGGGGATGGAATTAGGAAAAACAGAAATATATCCAACGCCCACATCCAGCGCCCAAGTTCGGGCATCTTTCCTTGGATGCTGGTTGTTGGGCGTTGAAATGAATTGTCAAATGTCTTCTTTCTGTTTGACACCTGCCCTCCCTGCGCGCTAGCTTACGTGCATTCCAAGGGGAGGCCTATGGCCTGAGAGTCCGGGATTGCCCGGTGACCCTTTGAACCTGAACCGGATCATGCCGGCGGAGGGATGGATGCAGCCCGTGCGTTTTTTCTTCCACTGCTGATCGTGTCTTGTTGAACGGTTGACGGGCGGGAGATGACGATGATGCATGGAAAATCATGGATGGTGGCGGTACTGGCCTCGATGCTGGTGCCCGCCTTGCTGGTGCAGGCACAGCAGGCCTCGGATGGCGACGCCATCCTGATGCGCGAACTCACGGTGCGGCCCGAACCCGGCGAGAGCCGTCTGCCCGATTCCACCACTTCGGCGATCGTGCTGGATGCGGACGCGCTTGATCGAGCCAATGCGCGCCATTTCCAGGATCTGGCCGCCCTGGCACCGGATCTGACCTGGGCCGGTGGCACGTCGCGTCCCCGCTATTTCCAGATGCGCGGGGTGGGGGAAGTCAGTCAGTTCCCCGGCGAGGGGCCTCCGAATTTCTCGGTCGGTTTTCTGGTGGACGACATGGATTTCAGCGGTCTGGGGATGCATGCGTCGCTGTTCGATGTCGAGGAGGTCGAGGTGCTGCGCGGGCCGCAGGCGGCGATCTACGGTTCGAAGGCGCTGGCGGGACTGATCAATATCCGCACACGGGAGCCGGCCCCGTACCACGATATGCGCTTGCAGACCTCGCTGGGAACCGATGGCTATTACGGTTTCGGCGTGGCGAGCGGCGGTCCGCTGACCCTGGATCCCGACCGGCTGCAGCTCCGCATCGCCGTCGAGCAGACCCGTATGGACGGCTTCCGGCAGAACCGTTTCCTTGACCGTGACGACACGGCGGCGCGCGACGAGTTCACCGGACGGCTGAAGCTGCGCTGGCAGCCGACGGACGACTGGCGTGTAGACGTGACCGGTCTGTATGCGGACCTGCGCAACGGGTATGATCACTTCACCCCCGACAACGATCCCGTCAGCACCTACAGCGACCGTCCGGGCGAGGACAACCAGGAAAGCGCCGGCGGCACGCTGCGCATCCACTGGATGGAGCCTGAACCGTTCCGCCTGCTCAATATCCTCAGTTATGTCGAGACCCGCGCAATCTACAGCTACGATGCCGACTGGGGCAACGACGCCTTCTGGGCGGCGAGCCCGTATTCCTGGGATCCGGCGGTGGAGGGATACGCCTACGACTTCTTCGAGCGCCTCGACCGGGTGCGCCGGACGCTGACCGAGGACCTGCGGCTGATCTCCGAGCCCGGCGGCGAGATCTTCGGCGGTTCCACGGCCTGGCATGTCGGTGGATTCTTCTCGCTGCTGCGCGAGGAGGATGACTTCAACGGTTTCCGGCTGCTGCAGAGCGAGTACGAGGCAGCCTCCGAGGCGCTGTATGGCCAGTTGACCACGCGACTCTCTCCGCTCCTTCTGCTGTACTCGTCGCTGCGGGTGGAGCAGCGGCAGACCGACTACCGCGATAACGACGGTGTGACGCTGTCGAAGGACGACACGATGTGGGGCGGACGCCTCGCGCTGGAGTCGCCGCTGCTGGAGAGCCTGACGGTCTTCGGTGCCGTCTCGCGCGGGTTCAAGGGCAGCGGCGTGAACCAGAACCCGGCCTTGCCGGCGGACCGGCGCGACTACGATGCCGAGACGCTCTGGAATGTCGAGACCGGTGCCAGGTCGTCGCTGCTGGACAACCGGCTGGATGCGGACTTGACGTTCTTCTACATGGTCCGCGATGACCTGCAGATCGCCACCTCTATGCAGTCCGATCCTGCCGATCCGACGGCCTTCGTCTATTTCACGGACAATGCCGCCCAAGGTTACAACCGTGGTGTGGAACTGGGATTGACCGCGCATCTGGTGCCGGCGCTCGACGCCTTCGCCCAGTTAAGCCTGCTGGATACGCAGTATGAGGACTTCGAGTCGGCGGGCGGTGTCAACGACATCGACGGGCGTGAGCAGCCCTTCGCCCCGCGCTACCGCTACAACACGGGGCTGCAGTACGGCGCCGCTGCCGGGTTCTTCGCGCGGGCCGAGGTGGAAGGCAGCGACGCGTTCTACCTGGCGGCCGGGCATGATGGCCAGACCGAGCCCTATGAATTGCTGCACCTGAAGGCGGGATGGCGTGGCGATTACTGGACGCTGACGTTCTGGGGCCGTAATGTGCTCGACAAGACCTACGCCGTCCAAGGCTATTCCTTCGGCCTCGAACCGCCGGATTACGCCGAGACGCTGTACCTGACGTATGGCGATCCGGCGCAGTTCGGCGTCACGCTGGATCTGGCATTCTAAGGTGTCTGTAGTCTGCAGTCTGCGGTCTGCAGTCTCTCTTGCCGGTACGCCTCGTACATGACGATGGCGGCGGCATTGGCCAGGTTGATGCTGCGCGCGTGTTCGCCGGGCATCGGGATGCGGAACAGGTCGTTGGCATAGCGCGTGTAGAAATCAGGGGGCAGCCCGCGGTTCTCGTTGCCGAAGACGAGATAATCGCCGGGTGAAAACCGGCAGTCGTAAAGGTCGTGCTGTCCCCTGGTACTGGCGAAGAACAGGCGTGCCGGGGTGCAGGCGGCGAGGAAGGCGTCCCAGTCGTCGTGTGTGGTGACGTCTAGGTGCGCCCAGTAGTCGAGCCCCGCCCGGCGTATGGAGCGGTTGTCGATGATGAAACCCAGCGGGCGGATCAGGTGCAGGGCGGCACCGAGTCCGACACAAAGTCGTCCGATGGCCCCGGTGTTGTGGGGGATCTGTGGTTCGACCAGCACGACATTGAGGACGGCATTCATGCCCGTACCCTAGTGGGGCTGGCGACAGAGTGCAAGTTTTTACGGGTTGCATTTAATAGTTGGGATAGGGTAAAGATAAAAATCGAAAAGTAGAAAATCGAAATATATTCACACGAAGGCTTATGCTCGGGGGGAACTACTCAGATTTTTTTGATCTTATTCGTTGCGTCCCTGATTCGTTGTGTAAACATTGCTGCACGAAACTACCGATATTCGGACGACGATAACGGACGACGAGATCGGTTAACGATTAAATAAGGAAAGCATCATGGAACAGACTATCAAGACACCGTTGATTGACAAGCTTGGCAAACAAGGGATGGACTTCCTGGGTGTCCGTTATCCGATCATCAGTGGCGGCATGACCTGGATCAGCGATTCTAAGCTGGTCAAGGCGGTGCACGATAACGGCGGATTCGGTGTACTGGCGGCGGGCAACATGCCTGGAGAGCTGCTTGAGGAGGAAATCAACCGCTGCAATGCGATCGGCGGTCCCTACGCCTTGAACCTGGTCACGATCGCCCCAAACTACAAGGCTCACATGGAAGTGGCGATACGGAACCGGGTTCCGGTCGTGATTTTCGCAGGCAGTTTTCCGAAACGCCAGGCGGTAGAGGCGGTCAAGGCGGCCGGTTGCCGGGCGGTATCGTTCGCTTCGACGCTCTCGATCGCGGAGCAGCAGATCCGCTTCGGCGCGGATGCGCTGATCCTGGAGGGCAGCGAGGCCGGCGGGCATATCGGGCATGTGTCGCTGACGATCCTGCTCCAGCAGGTGCTTTTCCATAATCCGCCGGTGCCGGTCTTCGTGGCGGGAGGCATCGCCACCGGCAAGATGATCGCGCACATGCTCCTGATGGGGGCGGCCGGCTGCCAGCTTGGCACGCGTTTCGTGATGAGCGAGGAGTGTGGCGTGCATCCCGATTTCAAGCAGCGGTTCGTGCAGGCCCGCGCACGGGAGGCGATCTCGACGCCGGCTTATGACAGCGTGCGGCTGCCGGTGGTGGCCGTGCGGGCGCTCCACAACAAGGGCATGGAGCGCTTCGGGAAGCTGCAGATGGATCTGCTCAAGCAGCTTGATGTCGGCACGATCAAGCGCGAGGAGGCGCAGTTGAAGGTCGAGGAATACTGGATGGGTGCCTTGCGCCGGGCGGTGGTGGATGGCGATATCGATGGCGGGTCGCTGATGGCTGGCCAGAGTGTCGGCCTGGTTGACCGGGTCCAGCCGATGCGCGAGATCTTCAGGGAGCTGCTCGAGGAGGCCGAGGCCGAGGCCGTGGCGGTACGCGAGCGCCTGGCCTAACGGTAAGGAGAGGCTGCTGAAATCAGTACCCCCTCCGATGGCCTCAAATACAAACTCTTCACGCAAGTCCCTCTGCTGGCTATCGGCGCTCCGCGCCTCAGTCAGAGCGTGGACGTTGGTGAGCAAGAGATCATGCCATAGACAAAGAGCAACGCGGGGTATGCTCGGAGTCGTAACAGACAACACCCCGTAAGAAAGGTGAGAGTATGAGGGTTCAGCAAAAGGTGGTCGTGGGGTTAGCGATTCTGATGTCAACTGGGATTGTGTGCCTTGCAGGAGCCGAGAAGGCAGATGCAAAGTCGGTCGTCGTAACTAACCATCCGGTGGATGCCTTCTCGGCACCGAGGGCTGTCATGGTGTCATTCTACAAGGCCGTGACAAACAACGCGTATGAAGCCATATCGGACGTGTCTCCATCCGGAATCACGGAAGGTTGACGAATATGGAAGTGAAGAGGCCATGCGCTTCTGGCGAAAGCAGTTTGACGACATGAAGAAGAAGGGATTTGATGGCGTATGGCATTTTGAAGAAGTGCCAGCGACTTTGGCAACAGAACGTGAACCCGCTGGGGCGGTGAAAGCCTATCCCGTTGTGGGCGAGAAACCGATCCGTGAATACTGCCTATTGATGAAGATCGAAGGCGAATGGAAGATTGTGCGCTTGTTTTCGTGATGTGTATCAAGGAGGACCGGCACACAACCACGGCCTGCTGGGTACGTCGCTAACGCGCCGCCCCAGAGGCCGGAAATCCGGGAACAACTGCTGGAGGGGACCTACAAGCCCTATCCGGTGTTACGGGTGGAAATCCCGAAACCGGGAGGGGGTGTCCGCAAGCTGGGAATTCCCACTGTGCTGGACC
>CAZSRU010000072.1:0-14363 GCA_964609395.1 uncultured Victivallales bacterium | reverse complement strand
GCTCCCAGATGGTTCTTCAAGACAAAAATACACGCTCAGGTGCAAAATTCAGGTAAGAAGAAATAAGGATGATGTGCTTCAGGAATTACCGCCTCTCAATGAAATAAAAGAAAGGATTGAGCTTACGCAAGAAGAGTTGGATCTTCATCAAAAGCATGTTGAAGATGACAGCATGCACTTCATGAGCGTCCGACAAAATCTCAACAACCCTGACATTTCGGGAGCATCAAAATGGAAAAGGGCGATGACATTGATAGCCGAATATAGGGAGAACAGTCGCAATGTTATCGTATTTACATTTTTCAGAGATCCGATTGAACGGTTTAAGGAATGCGTTCCAGATGCATTTATTATTCATGGGGGAATACCTCCGAGTACGCGCCAGGAGACAATCGACCTTTTCAGCCAGCCGATGGAAAACAGATCCTATGGTCGACTTCTCGTTGCCCAGATCAAGAGCGGCGGTGTAGGACTAAACATACAGGCGGCGTCTGCCGTGATCCTTTTGGAACCCCAATTTAATCCTGCTGTCGAGGTCCAGGCCATAAGCCGCGTGCATCGGATGGGGCAACGACGCTCGGTTGATGTTCACCGGTTGATTAGTGTGGGAACCATTGAAGAGGATCTTTTCGAGCGTCTTTATCAGAAGCAGGGAATCATGGACCTTTACGCAGCCGATAGCTATCTGAAGAAACTCACAGGAGAGGCCGTGGACAGAAGCACCAGTCGCGTGGCATACACAGAAGATGAACTACGCAATATTACTCGACTGAGGTTGCGGGAGCAGCAACGCATGGCTGTATGACAAAGATACCATAATCGGCTTTTTTGGGGCTTGTCTCACCGTTCTTCACTTTGAACACCCGATGGGGCGAGGCGATCAGTTTTTGTGCATGGCAATGACTCTGGGAATGTGATAGGCATATAGGCCATGAATGCAGAACTTATAAGGCGTTGTGTGCGGGCGATGACGGAGACCGGCGAAGGCTCACAGGTTAGGTCCGAATGGGCGAAGGTGTAGAAACGGTACTTGACCCGTAATGCGCGGTATTGTACATTATGGACATGAAAGGAGTATCGAAGCCATGACTACCTTGAGTATAGCTGAAGCCCGCAACGGTCTTGCCGAGGCGATCAATCGTGTATCCTACGGTGGCGAGCGCGTGGTCTTCGCCCGTCGCGGGAAACCCGTTGCCGCCCTGGTATCGCCGGAAGATCTGGCATTGTTGCAACGCATGGAAGACGCCGGAGACATCCGTGCCGCCGCGATGGTGTTGAAGGAATACGACCGCAACCCAGACGCATTCAAGCCCCTTGATGAATACAAGCGCGGACGAAAGACCGAGGCATGAAGTACACCGTCCGCATGGATTCGCGCACATGCAAGGTGCTCGCCCGCCTGCCCGGCGACATGCACAACCGCGTCATGCGAAAGCTGGACTCCCTTGAAGACAATCCCCGCCCCGTGGGCGTCGAGAAGTTGAGCGGACCGGAAGACCTGTACCGTGTCCGCGTGGGCGACTGGCGCATTGTCTATGCGATCCGTGACAGCGCGCTTGTGGTGATCGTCATCCGAATAGGCCATCGTCGAGAGGTGTACCGCTGACAACCTTCTGCCGCGTGCTTCCCCCCGACGGAGGGGGGCTGTCAATAGATATTTGGGGTCGGACAAGCTGTAGAAAGCGCGTTCAAAAATGATTTCAAAACACGATGCTCATGATTCTGAAATCCTGATCTACCAGGCCACTGACGGCAAGATCAAGTTGGATGTACGGTTGGAGAGTGATACGGTCTGGCTGACGCAGGCGCACATGGCGGTGCTCTTCGAAAGTTCAAAACAAAATATAAGCCACCACATTCAAAGCATTTATGACGAAGGAGAATTGGCGCCGGAGGCAACTGTCAAAAAATATTTGACGGTTCGCCAGGAGGGTTATCGACAGGTACAGCGCGAGTTGGAGCATTACAATCTGGATATGATCTCGCAACATACTGACGGCAAATGGCGAACGCTTGCTCGCAGATGCCGGGAAAATCAGTCACGAGCAGGCCGTTGAAAAAGCGAAGTCAGAGTACGTCAAGTACCAGGCCAGAACGCTGAGCGACGCGGAAAAGCAATATCTGAACAGCCTCAAAATGGTGGAAACATCGGTAAAAGGACGAGCGTGATGGGACTGAGTGTCTCGCCATTCTCCACTCTGAATTGACGAGGGTACCGCGATTGTTGTTGAGCATGGCAATGGCTCTGGGAATGCGATAGGAATATGCACCATGAATGCGGAACTTATAAGGCGTTGTGTGCGGGCGATGACGGAAACCGGCGTGGGCTCGCTGGTGCCGCTGTGCCGTAAAATCGTTGAGGATGAACGGGGTAAGGTGCCCGCGAAAGCTTAAGGTACTTCCAGTCGCACAAACACGCGGGTTGGTTCCTGTTCCATGCGTGCGGCGATGGCTCCGGTTTCCTTCAGAATCTCAGGTAATATGGCGGAGGTCTTCTTCGAGTTCAATTCGCCGAGGGCATGTACATTCAATAAACGTATTCCGTTTTGCATGTTCCGTTTGATTTTATCGACCCCGCCAGCCAGTAGCCAGTGTTGCACTGGCTACTGGCTGGCGGGAATGTTGATGTTGAAGTTGAGCAGCTTAATGCTGGAAAGCTTGGATAAGTCGAATATTGTTTTCAGCTTGTCCAGCAATGTCAAATTCATGCAACTAACCTCACGCCATAGCTTCAGCAGCTTCAATGATGGAAACAATGTCGGATTTCACAAAAATAGCTGATCCTCTGCGAATGCCAGCAAGCTCTGACACAGGTATATCTTCCCCGCGCGGTGTCAGTACCCGCTGTTTAGTGTCCGCTTTTTCAACCAGATACCCATCTCGCACCTTTTTCCCAAAAGCGTCCAACACAAAATCTAACGCACTCCTATCAAATGTAACGAGTGTGCTCATGGTCTTTTCCTTTCCGTTCAATATAAAGCGGACACCGTTCTTACCTTTAACGTCTGTGTCCGTCAATAATCAAGTTTTTTGATTTCAACAGACGGAACCCTGGGGGGCAGTCTGTAAATAGCAAGGAGCAAAACAGGGATGTTCTAAGAGAAACAGGGACTTTCTAGGCAATATGCTTATGGGAAGCGAGTTCGGACGTAATTGAGGGGGCGGGTGGTCACGTCACGCCGTCGCCACTTCTTCACTTTGAATTGACGAGGGGCCGCGATTGCTGTTGAGCATGGCAATGACCTTTTGGTAAAGCAGAAATTCGGAAAACCGAAAGTCGAAATGGTGGTGCTTGCTCGTCCAGTACTCAGCAGGCGATGCGGTCGCGCCGGGCGACGGATTCGAGCGAGACGCCGCGAAGCTTCCCGTTCAGATCCTGCTGCATCTCGTGCAGCGACTGGTGGACGCCACACAACGGGGCGCGCTCGCAGCCCTCGCCCCCTTCCAGGCAACGGTTCATCAGGACCGAGACCGGATCGACCGCCTGGATGATGTCCAGCAGCGAGATCTCCGACGCGGCCCGCGAAAGCGCCAGCCCGCCACCCTTGCCCCGGCGGCTTTCCAGCAGGCCGGCATTGACCAGCTTGGAGACGATCTTGCGCAGGAAACGATAGGGGATCGACATCTTCTCGGCCAGAGCCAGCGTCGACACCACCACGCCGTCCCTGCCGGACTTGGCCAGGCACAACGCCGTGCGCAGCGCGTAATCAGTCTCTCGTGTTATCATCTTTAAATCCCCCGCAGATTCCTTAAACCGGACGTAAACCGTATCATTAACCGCGCCGGAATGCGAACACCAAAAAATACACCAAAAAAAATTCAACCCTTTTTCTATTGTCGGCAACCCGCCTTTGCGATAGGCTGTCGGCAACATTTTCAGGAGTATCCACTATGCCATCGTCTGCCCCCACCCTTAAATACAAGCGGATCCTGCTCAAACTTAGCGGCGAGACCCTCCAGAGCACCGACAAGCGCCTGGCGATCGACCCCGCCGCCGTCGCGGCCGTGGCGCAGCGGATCAAGAGCGTCACTGAACTGGGTGTCCAGGTTGCAATCGTGGTCGGCGGCGGCAACCTGTTCCGCGGTCTTAGCGGTGCCCAGCGCGGGATCGACCGCTCCTGCGGCGACTACATGGGGATGCTGGCCACCATCATGAACGCCCTCGCCCTCCAGAACGCCATGGAGCATATCGGCCTCGAGACCCGCGTACAGACCTCCATCACCATGACCCGCGTGGCCGAACCGTTCATCCTGCGCCGCACGCTGCGTCACCTCGAAAAGAGCCGCGTGGTGATCTTTGGCGGCGGTACCGGCAACCCGTTCTTCAGCACGGACACCGCCTCCGCCCTGCGCGCCAGCGAGATCGGGGCCGACGCCCTGCTCAAGGCAACCAAGGTCGACGGCATCTATACCGCCGACCCCAAGACCAACCCCGATGCCAAACGCTTCGACACCATCACCTACAGCGAGGCGTTGACGCGCTCACTAAAGGTCATGGACGCCTCGGCGTTCTCGCTCTGCATGGAGAACCGCATCCCGATCATCGTCTTTGATTTCTTTGAGGAACGCACCATCGAACGTGTCGTCTGCGGCGAGCATGTCGGCACACTGGTCACAGCATAGAAGGAGAATACCATGGAAAACACGCAGGAAATCCTGTTTGAGGCGGAAGAGAAGATGGAGAAATCGCTCGAGTTCGTACGCGAGCAGTTTTCGGGCCTGCGCACCGGCAAGGCATCACCGGCACTGGTCGAGAACATCCAGGTCCATTACTACGGCACGATGACGCGGCTGCGCGAGCTGGCGGGCATCTCGACCCCCGAATCGCGGTTGCTGGTCATCAACGCCTACGATCCCACTGCCCTCGGGGCGATCGAGAAGGCAATCCTGGGTGCCAATCTGGGCGTGACGCCGATGAACGACGGGCGCGTGATCCGGATCCCGATCCCGGAACTGAACGAGGAGCGCCGCACGGAAATGACCAAGCTTTCCAAGCGCATGGCCGAGGAGGGCCGCATCGCCGTCCGCAATGTGCGCCGCGATTCGAACGAGCACACCAAGACCCTGGAGAAGAACGGCAAGGCCACGGAGGATGACCGCGACGAGACCCTCAAGGCCATCCAGAAACTGACCGACGACTACATCCGCAAGATCGACGACGCAGCCAAGGCCAAGGAAACCGAGATGATGTCGGTCTGACCGGAAGCGCTTATGCTCGGCAGCCGCGCTCGCGACCCAGCCTTCGCAAGGCTACGGCGGGCAAGCTGCGAGCGGGCTACATCACCATGATTGATTTCCAGAATGTCAGCAAGCGTTTCGGCACGCAGGTCGTGCTGCAGAACGCGAGCTTCCGTATCAACACCGGCGAACATGCCGGTGTTGTCGGCCCCAACGGCACCGGCAAGTCCACCGTGGCCACTATCATCTCGGGGGAATGCAGCCCCGATGCCGGCAGCGTCATCCTGCCCAACGGGGCCTCGATCGGGTTCCTGCACCAGCAGGTTTCCGAGTCGCACGCATCCACCCCGCTGCTGATGTTCGCCGAGGGCGGCGTTCCGGCGCTCCACCGCATCGAGACCGAAATCAATGCCATCGAGGCCGCCCTGCCTGCAGCCGACGATGCCGTGCGCACGCGCATGCTCGCCACGCTCGGCGAGCTGCAGAGCGCCTTCGAGCATGCCGGCGGCTACAACCTGCGGCATCTCACCGAGGCGGCCCTCAGCGGCCTGGGATTCAACGAGAGCGATTTCACCCGCACGATCGGCGCGTTCAGCGGCGGCTGGCAGATGCGCGCCGCCCTCACACGCGCCCTGGTGGCCAATCCGGACATCCTGCTGCTCGACGAACCCTCCAACTACCTCGACCTGCCGGCAGTGGAATGGCTGCAGCGCTACCTGCGCGAGTTCAAGGGCACGCTCCTGCTCATCTCCCATGACCGCTACCTGCTCAACTCCCTCACCCAGGTCACCATCGAGGTGGCCAACGGATGCACGGAACGCTACACCGGCAACTACGACCATTATGTGCAGCAGCGCGTCAGCCGCTATGAGACCCGCATGGCCGCGCAGAAGAACCAGGACCGCAAGATCGAGAAGGCCGAACGCTTCGTGGAACGCTTCCGCTACAAGGCCACCAAGTCGGCCCAGGTGAAGAGCCGGATGAAGATGATCGACCGGATGGAGACCGTGGACGTGCCGCTGCGGATTGTCAGCCGCGGCACCATCCGCATCCCCGCACCGGCGCGCTGCGGCCAGGAGGTGGTGCGGCTCGAGGAGGCCGGCATGAGCTACGACGGCGCGCGCTGGGTGCTCAAGGATATCAACCTGCGGATTGAGCGCGGCGAGAAGCTGGCGCTGGTCGGGCATAACGGCCTGGGCAAGACCACCCTGCTGCGCTTGCTGGCGGGCATCCTGCCGCCCAGCAGCGGACGGCGCGTGCTCGGCCACAACGTTGTCCAGGGCTACCAGTCGCAGGAATTCACCGACACCATGAACCCCGACAACACCGTCTTCGAGACGGTCAAAGCAATGGTCCCCGAGATGCGCGAACAAGCCGTGCGCGGACTGCTGGGCGGGTTCGGCTTCTCCGGCGACGCCGTGGATAAGCGTGTCTCGGTGCTCAGCGGCGGCGAGAAGGTGCGCCTGGCGTTCGCCCGCCTGCTGGCCAAGCCGCCGAATTTCCTGCTGCTGGACGAGCCGACCACCCATCTCGACATTTCCGCGAGAGAGACCCTTGAGGATGCGCTGCGCGGTTACGAGGGGACGCTTTGCATCGTCAGCCATGACGTGACCTTCGTCGAAAATGTCGCCACCGGCATCATCGCCATGCGTCCGCCGGGGATTACGCGCTATCCTGGCAACTACGCCGACTACCGTGATCGCATGGCGGCCAATAGCGGCCCCGCCCCTGCAGCGTCCGGTCGCACCGCCGCGCCCGCCCCCACCGCCGCAGGTGCGACCCCGACCGACAAGAAGGAATTGCGTCGCCTGCGCGCCAACGAGCGACAGGCGGCCAACACGCAAGAGCGCGAGCTGAAACGCACCCTATCCCGCGCGGAAAAGCAGATCGAGATCTTCGAGGCTGAGCAGGCGCGCATCCTGGAGACCATGGCCGCCCCCGACGCCAACCTCGACTTCGCCGCGACCAACAAGCGCCTGCAGCTCATCCAGAGCGAGATCGCGGAATACACCCGCCGCTGGGAACAAGCTGCCGAAACCCTCGGCGAACTGACCGAAAACGCCCAGTAGCATTTCGTCTGCGCAGTTCCTGAGGTTGTTTTGATTGATCGGTTCGCGAAATGACTGAACAGCCTGCGTCCGTTCTGTTACACGGAGGCATGAAACGATACAACCTTGCCGATGAACCCGATGTTCTCAAACGAGTGAGCGTGCGGCTGATCGAGGACGCCGAGAGAGCACGTTTTGACCTGCTCCTTGAACGGAAGCACTATCTGTGCAGTGCCAAGATGGTCGGTCGCGCCTTGCGTTACGTCGCTGAACTAGACGGCGAATGGGTTGCCCTAGCCTGTTTCAGTGCGGCGGCCTTGCACCTGAAGGGGCGTGAGAAGTGGATTGGCTGGAGTGCCAGGCAGCGAGCCCGGCGGCTTGGATTTGTGGTCAACAACAGCCGCTACCTCGTGCTGCCGGAACGTGAGCGGTTGCCGAACCTGGCCTCGCGTGCCCTGGGTCTGTTTCTACCGTAACCAGTAGCACCCCATGGTTGGCTCGGCGGGTGCGCTACGACGGCGTCCGCGTGCGACCGCCAGTGCTCTGATGAGCGGTAACAGGGGACGGAAGGCTTCCCCGGCGCCGACGTGATCGACGATTCGGCACGCCGCTACGCCTGACCGATAATGTGTTGCCTATATGGCGATTGCGCACCATTCCAGCCATATCAGATGAAATGGCCCTGGCCGTGGGCGGCAGGCGCACCAAATCCGCTTGTCTAAACCGGGGAATTGCGCTAATAACGTACTCGCTGCCATGACAGGCAGCGGGATGACAGACAAATGAACAAACTACAAACCTTGACAAGACTGGCCGGCATCTATGCGGCGTACCGCCGGCGCGATGAGGCACCCGGCCCGTTGCCGCTGCGGCTGTGGGTCGAGACATCGACGCGCTGCAACCTGCGCTGCCCGATGTGCCCGAACCGCGACCTCCCGCCCGAGGCCCGCACAGTCATGAGCCTGGACCTGTTCAAAACCGTGGTCGAACAGGCGCGCGGCGTGGTCAACGACATCTACCTGCATCACCGCGGCGAACCCTTCACCAACCCGGCCCTGTTCGACATGATCGCCTGCGCCGAGGCGGCCGGCATCCGCACCCGCTTCCATACCAACGGGGCACTGATGGACAATGCGAAGGCCCGCCGCCTGCTGGAAGCCATCCCCTCGATGGTCTCGTTCTCTGTCGACGGTTTCTCCAAGGCCCCCTACGAGACCGCCCGGCCCGGCGCGGTCTTCGAGCAGACGGTGGAGAACATCCTGTTCCTGGCCCGCGAGCGCCAGGCCCGGCAGCAGAAGCGCCCCTATCTGATTGTCGAGCGCATCCGTTTCCGCCAGCCGCATCCGGACGAGAATCCGGACGCGATCGCCAGCCTGCGGCAGCGTTTCCTCGATGCCGGAATCGACGAGGTCATCGAGAAGGAGGAATACGAATGGACGACGAGCGACGGCGAAAGCTGCATCCGCCCGCGCATCTCCAACGGCTGCACGTTCCCCTGGTATGCCATGGTGATCTGCGCTGATGGCACCGTCACCCCCTGCCCCCAGGATTTCTGGGCGAAGATGGCGATGGGCAACCTACGGGAGAACACCCTACGCGAGATCTGGCACGGCGAACCCTACCGCGCCCTGCGCCGCGGCTTTCGCGACGACATCGACAGTCTGGCACTCTGCCGGCAATGCGACCGGCTCTGCCGTAAGACGGTCGGCGATGTGCCCTGGCAATACGCCGCCACATTCCTGATCGATCAACTGTTCGGCTACGGCCGCCTGCGAAAGGTGTTCGGCAGCGCCGAACGGAACTGACCATGCATATCCTGCTACTGGCCCCCCACCCCTTCTACCAGGAACGCGGCACCCCGATCGCCGTGGACCTGCTGCTACAGGCGCTCGTCAAACGCGGCGACCGTGTGGACGTGCTGACCTACCACGAGGGCGAGGATCGCGATTACGGCCCGTCCGTCACGCTGCACCGCATCCGCGCGCCACGGTTCATCCGTCATATCCGTCCTGGGTTCTCGCTCAAGAAACTGGTTTGCGACGCCATCATGGTACCGCACGCCATGCGCCTGGCGCGGGTACAACGCTACGACTGCATCCATGCCGTCGAGGAATCCGTCTTCATCGCCCGGAGGATCAGCCGCCGCAGGGGAATCCCGTACATCTTCGACATGGATTCCTCCATGCCCCGGCAGATTGCCGACAAACTTCCCTTCCTGGCCCCGCTGCTCGCCCCCATGCGTGCCATGGAACGCCGCGCGATCCGCGAGGCGGCCGCCGTCGTACCGATGTGCGACGCCCTGGCCGACGAGGCCCGCCATGCCGGTGCCGCCTTTGTGGAAGTGCTGCGCGATATTTCCCTTCTGCCGGGCGATGTTCCGTTCAATCCCGATCTCGGATTCCGCCGAGCCACGGGGATTACCGGTCCTGTCGCCCTGTACATCGGGAATATGGAACCGTACCAGGGGATCGGGCTGCTGCTCGAAAGCGTGACCAAGGTCGCCGCCAGCGGCCGCGAATTGAACGTCGTGATCGCGGGCGGGCGTGCCGACGACATTGCGCATTACCGGGGCCAGGCCGCCACGCTCGGCATTCCCGGGCGCATTCACTTCCTCGGTCCCCGTCCGGTCGCGCACATGGCCCACCTGTTCCACGATGCCGATATCCTGGTTTCGCCACGCACACAGGGACAGAACACACCCATGAAGATCTACTCCTACCTAGATGCCGGGCGCCCGCTGGTCGCCACCCGATTGCCGACCCATACGCAGGTGCTCGATGACGAGATTGCCCTGCTGGCCGCCCCCGAGCCGGACGCGATGGCGATCGCCCTGACCCGCCTGCTCGACGACAAGCCGCTAGCGGGACAACTGGCAGGGAAAGCCCGCCAGCGTGCGCGGGAGCGCTATAGCCGCACCGCTTTCGAGAAGGCTGTAAATCATCTTTACGATCACCTTGCTAATGGTGTACAGTCCTTCGCCTCGGGTCGTAAATACCGTGAATAATGAACAGGAGTGAACATGGTGATCATCCAGTATATCCTCATGCTGACAACGGTGGTCATCCTGCTCACACTCCTGGTCGTACTGCGGCGGATGCGCAAGAAAAGCCACGCCGAGACGACGCGTTTTGATGCCGAGAGCGCACAGATCCGCCGCGATCTTCAGGAAACGCAGACGGCACTAGCGGAAGGGAATCTGCAGCAGAGTCTGCTGCTGGACGTATTCAATACGGCCAGGGACGGCGTACTCGTATTCCAGATCGACAAGGACTGCACCCCGTCTACGTTCAGCCATGTCAACGCCACCGCCTGCCAGTTGCTCGAGTATGACAAGGCCGGACTGATGGGCCTGACGCCAATGGATATCGAGCTGATCCGGGAGCCCGAGATGCAGCGCCCGCAGACCGACGTCGATATGCTGAGCCTCAACAACACGGAGAAACTGCCGCGAGACAGCGTATTTGCGCGCCGGACCATGCAACGGATGATCAACAATGCCATCACGGATGGCCAATGCATGTACGAGAGCAGCGTTGTCACCCGTTCCGGACGCCGAATTCCGGTCGAGATTTCCATCATTGCCCCCGCATGCGACGCGCAATCCACTCGGCTGATCTATATCCTGCGGGACATTTCCGAGCAAAAATGCAATACAACCGCCCTGCGCCAGTGCCGGGAGCGCTACAAGGATTTCTTCCAAGCCACCCTGGTCGGCGCGGCGCATTACAACGCGAAACTGGAGCTGGACAGCGTCAACCCCGCCTGCCTGCGGATTTTCGGCAGTCCCCACAAGGACGAATTCGCCCACCTCAACTTATTCGAGACGAGATTTATCCCGCAATCGGTCCATGATCAGATCAGACGGGGCGAGAATGCCAGTTGCGAGGCGGTTTTTGATCTCGACGTGATGATCGCCACCCAGCATTTCGTCAGCAACCGGCGGGGCAAAGCCGTCATCGAGGTCTTTTTCCAGAATCTCGGGTTCGACAGCGAACACCACCCCCTCGGTTACCTGGTCCAGGTGCGTGACTTGACGGAATTGCGCGAGACCGAGTCGGCATTGCAGCTGCGCGAATCCCAGTTGCGGCAGGCCCATAAGATGGAAGCCATCGGCACCATGACCGGCGGCATCGCCCATGACTTCAACAACATCCTGACCCCGATCCTGGGCTATGCCGAGATCGGGCTGGAAGTGTGCGACAAAAACAGCCGCCTATACGAGTTCATCCGCGAGATCCGAGTTTCAACCCTGCGCGCCAAGGAACTAGTCCACCAGATCCTGCTCTTCAGCCGCCAGTCGGATGAGGCGACGACACAGATTCACCTAGGCCCGATCATCAAGGAGGTGGCCAAGCAGCAATCTGCCGCGCTTCCGAAAACCATCACCGTCAACTACGCCATCCGCACTGATACCGACCTTGTGCAGGCCAACCCGACTCATATTCACCAAATCCTGACCAACTTCGCGACCAATGCAGCCTACGCAATGCGGGAGAAAGGCGGGCAGCTTGATATCCAGCTATCCCAGTTCAACATGGGCTGGCGCCACCGTCAGGAATTCCCGAAACTCAAGAAAGGCACGTACCTGCGCATCTCCGTCCGGGATACCGGCAATGGCATTCCCGAAGAGATCCGCGAACGCGTCTTCGATCCGTTCTTCTCCACCAAGCCGACGGGCGAAGGCACAGGGATGGGGCTGGCCGTCGTCAAGGGCATCGTGGATGCACTCGGGGGCGATATCGCCGTCGAGACGACTATCGGCGAAGGCACCACGTTCCATGTCGCCCTGCCGATGGTCGATGCACCGCCGATCGAGGAAGCGACTGTCTGGCAGGCACCGCCATCGGCAGGAGAACGCATCCTGTTCGTGGACGACGAGCACAACATCGCCAAGATGGCCCCGCCCATGTTGGAGTCGCTCGGTTACCGCTTCGAGGTGTTTACCAACGGGCTAAAGGCCTTGGAGCGGTTCAAGGAAAAACCACAGGCATTCGACTTGCTGATCACCGATCAGGTCATGCCGGACCTGACCGGCACAGAGCTGGCAGCCGCCGTGCGCGAGATCTATCCGGGACTTCCGGTCATCATCTGCTCCGGATACGGCGGACACATCACCGCGGAAATGGCGACCGACCTGAACATCAACGCGTTCCTGCAAAAGCCGATATCACGCCGTGAACTTGGCGAGGCAATCAGCAGGGTGATGCACCCGGATCAAACGGTGCCTCAAGCGTAAAGGCAATCAGCCGTTCCCCCGTCACCGTGCTGATATCCGTATGCAGGCTCCGGATCGGTTGACCGGTAATGTCGCGCACGATCACATCCAGCAGCGGCCGAGCCTTCTCCAGCAGTTCCATGCGCACCTGCTTGATCAGCGTGCGGCCGCGGAATTCCCCCTCGCTCCGGGCAAGCTGCGTTTCCGCCGGTGTCAGCACCCCTTGCAGGCGTACAACGATCAGGTCATCGAGAATGTATGTCTTGGCACTCTCCGGTCCACGGCCCATGTACTCGCGCTCGAACTTGATGATCGCCTCGCTGATTTCCGCCTCATACCGGCCCTTGGTCCGCGTCGATACCACTCGTTTTGCTGTTTTCATAAGACCCGCTCACGCATGAACCGCTCGATACGGTTGATGCCCTCCTCGATATTGCGCATCGACGTGGCGTAACTCAGACGGATGTAGTCGTCGGCCCCGAAGGCAATCCCCGGCACGGCCGCCACCTTCGCCTGCTCCAGGAGCTGGTCGCAGAAGGGGGTCGATTTCATCCCGCTGCCGGAAATGTTCGGGAAGAGGTAGAACGCCCCCTTCGCCACGCAACAGGACATGCCGGGAATGGCGTTGAGCCTTGCACAGGCATACTGCCGCCGCTTGTCGAACTCCGCCAGCCACAGCGGCAAATGGTCCTGCGGTCCTTGCAGCGCGGCCACCCCGCCCACCTGCGCGAAACTGGTCGGGTTGCTGGTGCTGTGGCTCTGCAAGGCGTCAATCGCCTTGGCGATAGGCAGCGGAGCGGCCAGGAACCCGAGCCGCCAGCCGGTCATGCTCCAGGCCTTGGCGAAACCGTGCACGATCACGGTATGCTCCTTATAGACGGGTCCGAACGAGGCCACACTCTGGTGCGTGGCACCATCATAAAGCAGCTTCTCGTAGATCTCGTCGCTCATGATCAGGACCCCCTTCTCGATGCAGACATCGGCCAGAGCCCGGATCTCCGCCGGCGTGTAGACCGTACCGGTGGGGTTACTGGGCGAATTCAGGATGAACAGCCGGGTATTTGACGTGATCGCCGCGCACAACTGCGCCGGTGTCACCTTAAACGCCGTGGCATCCGTGGTTTCCAGGATCACCGGCGTCGCCCCGGCCAGCTTGACCATCTCGGGGTAGCTCAGCCAGTAGGGTGCCGGGATGATCACCTCGTCGCCCGCCTGGCAGGTCGCCATGATGACGTTGTAGCAGGAATGCTTGCCGCCACACGAGACGATGATCTGCGCAGGCGTATAGTCCAGTCCGTTCTCGCGCTTGAATTTATCCGCGATCGCCTGCCGCAATTGAGGTGTGCCGCTGGCGGGGGTGTATTTGGTGAACCCGTCTGCCAACGCCTTGGCCGCCGCCGCCTTGATATGATCCGGCGTATCGAAATCCGGCTCCCCCGCCCCGAACCCTATCACATCCACACCATCGGCCTTCATCTGTTTTGCCTTGGCGTCAATCGACAGCGTCAACGATGGGGTCAGCGACGCCACCTTCTTCGAGATCCTGTATTCCATGTTCATTCCCCTTTCCTATGACTTGCCACCCACCGGTCTGGTGCCGGTGGATACCTGATAAATAACAAAAAAGGCCAGCCCAGCCGATCAAAGCTGCCGCTGACCTCGTGCCTCAGGTCCCCGTCTCGCCGGACGCCTGACTCACCGTGCCGCATGCGTGTCATCCACGGGACAACGCACATGGCAATCCCGGAACGCATGCAAAAAGCCGCGGGTTGCAAGCTTTCCTCATCACACCGTAATTACCGTCTGATATCCTGTATACACAAACGGACCGCCCGAATCAAGCGTTAAACCCGGATTTATTTGCATATGGGTGTGATTTTGTTTCGTTGCGCCGTTTCGGGGGAATAATACAAAAACAAAAC
>CAZSRU010000071.1:0-14792 GCA_964609395.1 uncultured Victivallales bacterium | reverse complement strand
TATCGTTCATCAGTGATTTCATCTACCCACAGTTTCTGCGGAAGACCCTTGATTTGGAACCGCTGTCTTTTTTTCGGGATGCTTGACGGCGGGGGTGGCGGCGCTTAGAATGCCCGCTTTAAGAGTCAACCAGCCAGGAGCCCGTTTTTGGATACCGTAACCGAGTCACCGATGATCGCCGTGCAGAACCTCACCCGTCGCTACGGGAGGGTGTCGGCCCTTGACGGGGTGACTTTCGAGGTCGGCCGCGGCGAGATCGTGGGCCTGCTCGGTCCCAACGGGGCCGGCAAGACGACGACGCTGCGCATTCTCTCCTGCTTCCTGCCCGCCAGCGGCGGCGAGGCCCGGATCGGCGGCGCGGACGTCTTCGAGGAGTCGATGGAGGTGCGCCGCAAAGTGGGGTACCTGCCCGAGAATGTGCCGCTTTACACGGACATGCGGGTCCGCGAATACCTGAAGTTCCGTGGCGCGCTCAAGGGCGTGCGCGGCAGGCGCCTGCACAGCCGCGTCGACGCGGTGATCCAGCAGTGCGACCTGACGGGCGAGGCGCGCACGGTCATCGGTCGCCTCTCGAAAGGCTTCCGCCAGCGGGTCGGACTGGCGGATTGCCTGCTGCACGAGCCGGAATGCCTGATCCTGGATGAGCCGACGATCGGACTGGACCCGAACCAGATCCGCCATATCCGCGAGCTGATCCGCAGCCTGGCTCCCGCGCATACGATCCTGATCTCGACGCACATCCTCTCCGAAGTGGAAGTCATCTGCGGGCGGGTCCTGATCCTGGACCATGGCCGGATCGCCGCCTCGGACACGCCGGAGGCGCTGGTGGGGCTGATGCAGGGCGACGAGCACATCACCGCCGAGTTACAGGGTCCGGCGGACGAGATCACGGCAGCGCTGGGTGCGCTGGAAGGCGTGCGCCAGCCGGTCTGCACGCCGGACGGCGACTGGTGCCGGGTCGTGTTCCGCGGCAACCGCCAGCAGCAGGTGCGCGAGCGGGTGTTCGACCTAGCCTGTGCACGCGGCTGGCGGCTGCGGGAGCTGATGGCGCAGCGGCGCAATCTGGAGGATGTGTTCGCGGCGCTGACCGAAGGCGGCGACACGGCCGCCGCGGAACCCGTGCCGACCGGCGATACCGCCAGACCGGACGCCACCGCCGGCGAGGAGGTGCCCCATGCGTAGCTTCCTGATCCTGCTGCGGCGTGAGCTTTCCGCCGTTTTCCTCTCACCCGTCGCCTATGTGACCATGGCCCTCTTCACCAGCGCGGCCTCCTGGACCTTCCTGGCCACGGTCAAGGCACAGACCGGCCAAACGGTCTATCCGGAACAACTGCTTTTCGTCTCGGTGCTGATCTGGATGCCTTTTCTGATCACCGTGATCTGCATGCGCCTGTTTGCCGAGGAGAAACGCTCCGGTACGATCGAGACGCTGATGACGACAGCCGTCAGGGAAACGGCTGTGGTGCTGGCCAAGTACGCCGGCGCACTGGTGTTCGGCTGGGTGACCATCGCGCCCTCCATCGGCACGTTGTATGTCCTGGCGGCGGCCAGCCCCGGCATCCAGGCGGTGGACGGGTATGCCGTGACAGGCGGCTGCGCCATCCTCGTGCTGGTATCGATCTGTTGCACTGCGGTCGGTGTGCTGGTCTCGCTGCTCACCCGCAACCAGATCGTGGCGGCAATTTGCTGCTTCTGGGCGATCTTCGCCCCCTTCATGGTGCAGCCCTTCATGCGCGCCATGCCGCTGTTCCGGCAGGCGACGATCGAGCGGTTCTCGCTGGAAAGTCATGTCATGCTTTTCGTATCGGGCACGCTGAGCCTGCAGCCGGCTGTGCTGTACCTCTCGATCACGGTACTGATGCTGTTCACCGCGGTACGGGTGCTGGAATCGCGGCGCTGGCTTTAGCGGCAAGGAGTCTTCACGTGGCAAACCGGGAAAAGCGAAGGAAACGGGAAACGGCGGGAGCGCGCGAGCGACGGCTGGCGGTCCGTGCACGGCGGCGGCAGCGCACCCTGACCGGACTCAATGTGCTGGTGGCCGTGGCGCTGATGACGACGGCCACCGTGCTGGTCAACGCCCTGGTGCAGCGGCTGCCGCTGCGGCTGCAACTGGCCTCGCGCGCCCGGCATGTGCTGTCGGCCAAGACCACCGAGATGCTGCGCGGCCTCGACGCCAGCCTGGAGGTGACCGCCCTGTTCGAGGCCGACGCCCGCCTGTACGAGGAGGTCAACGCCCTGCTGCTGGAGTATGCGCACGCGGCCGAGACGATGCCGGCCCTGGACTTCCGCCTCGAGATTGTCGATCCCCAGCGCGACATCGCCCGCACGCGCGAACTGGCACTGAAGTACGATATCGACGCCGGCAACCAGATCATCTTCGCCTCCGGCGAGAAACGGAAGATCATCGACATCGCCAGCCTGGCCCAGTACGAGATCGAGATCAACGAGTCGGGCGTCGCCCGCCGCATGGTCGGTTTCCTCGGCGAGCAGGCCTTCTCGTCGGCCATCCTCAACGTGACCGGCAAGACCACCCCGGTGGTCTACTTCCTGGCCGGCAACGGCGAGCGCGATGTGGAGGATTTCGAGCGCCAGGGCGGCTACTCGACACTCGCCCGCGTGATCAGCCGCGAGAATATCGAGGTGCGCCGACTGGTCGCCGCCGAACAGGACGCCATTCCGGAGGACTGCCACGCCTTGGTTGTCGCCGGACCGGACCGGCGGCTCCCGGATGCGGTCCTCAAGCAGATCGACGATTACCTTCGTAACCGGCACGGCCGTGTGCTCCTGCTGCTCGACCCCGCCACCCAGACCGGCCTGGCGGAACTGGTCGAGCGCTGGGGCGTGAAGGCCGGTCCAGGCGTGGTCGCTGGCCTGACGTTCTCGGGGCGCGAGCTGGTGGTCAGCAACTACGGGGATCACCCGGTAACCCGGAATTTCAAGAATGTGACCACCATGTTCTATATGCCGATGGCACTGGAACCGCTTGATGGCGAGAGCACCGCCAACGACGAGGATCGGGTCAAGGTCAGCATACTGGCCAGAACGGGGCCGGAAGGCTGGATCGAGACCAACCTGGAGCAGGATCCGCCGGTCTTCGATGCCGAGCGCGACCGCCGCGGCCCGGCCGCCGTCGCGCTGGCGGTGGAACGGGGCGCGGTCGGCTTCAATGCGGAACTGCAGCCGACGCGCATGGTCGTGATCGGCGATTCGTACTTTGTCTCCAACGCGGCAATCAGCAGCGGCGTCGGCGGCAACGTCAGCTTCCTGCTCTCGTCGCTCAACTGGCTCATCGAGCGCGAGAGCCTGCTGACCGTGGCCCCGCGGGTGCCCTCGATACTGCATCCTGAGACCACCCGGCAGCAGTGGAACCGGATATTCATCGGCCTGGTCTTTGTCGCACCTGGCTTGATGCTGCTGGCCGGTGTCGGGGTTGCCCTGCGCCGCCGTCGTTAGGAATCGGAAATGAAAACCAGAAACACGCTACAACTTGGCATCATCGTGGTGATTCTCGGCTGCGGCCTGTACCTGCTCGACGAGCATCTCGAACGGCGGCAGACCGTGCGCGTGCAGGTGCGGCGCGTCTTCGATATCAACACCGACCCGGTCACCCGCGTCGGTTTCGAGCATGCCGGGGGGCGTGTTGAAATCGTGCGCAAGGGAGAATCGTGGTTCCTGCAGGAGCCGGTGCGCGCCCGCGCCAACAGCCCGCAGGTGGAGCGGATCGTGTCCGCGCTGGAAACCCTGCGGCGGCAGGACACCATCAGCCGCGGGCAACGTGAACAGAGCGGCATGACCCTTGCCGACTACGGGCTGCAGGTATCGGACCGGCGGCTTTCCGTCGAGACCGCCACCGGGCGGGCCGAAACCCTGCTCCTGGGCGGGCACAGCCCCTTTGGCGACGCGATATACGGACGGCTCGCCCGGGGCAGTTCCGTATTCACCCTGCCGGGCGCCATCCTCAGCCTGTTCCCCGATGACCTGGCGGCACTGCGTGACCGCATCCTGCTCTACGGCAGTCCCGCCACCACCGAGCGGATCGACATTCATCGCCGTGATGCCGGATTCCTACAGCTCGTGCGACGGAAATCGGAATGGGTCCTGCAGCAACCGCTGGCGGCGAAGGCGGATGCCGCTGCCGTTCGCAAGCTGCTTGACGCCGTCTTCGCCCTGCGCGTGGCAACCTTCCACTGGGATGCCGAACCGGCAAGCGAGACCGATGCGGAAACCGCCGCCCGGCTGGAGATGACGCGGCACGGGAAGTTCGAGACCGCCGGACTGGCGGAGGATGCCGCACGCCTGAAAATCACCGTCTGGACCGAAGGGGACCGGCTGGGACAGGATCTTTTCATCGGGACCGACGTCGCCGGAACCAACAGCCAGAGCTTTGCCCGACGCGGCGGCGTGGATGCGGTCTACACCGTCCCGTCCGAAATCATCGAAGCCTGCTCGCGTCCGGTCGACACCTTCCGCAGCCGCTCCGTCTTCCATGGCGCGGCTGCCGATATCGGCTTTATCCGCCTGCAGCAGGGCGACAACCAGCTTGAGCTTGAACGCCTGCCTTCGGCAGCGGGCGGCAACGCGGGCTGGCGGCTGCGCACACCCTTGCGTGCACCGGCGGATCCCGAGGCGGTGCAAGCGTTGCTCGTGCGCTTGCTGGAACTCAAGGTCGACACCTTCCTGGGCGGCAGCGATCCGGTGGCCGCCAACTCATCCCATGAACCGCCCATGCGGATCACGCTGGCAAGGACGTCGCCGGCAGAGGCCACGGACGAGCCTGCCGCACCGGATGGAAACGGTAACGGAAGCACCACACTGACGCTGGGGAAAAACGCGGACGGCATTCGCCTGGCGACCATCGCGACGCGGGAAGACAACCGTTTCACGCTGGACGCACAGGCAACCGCCGACCTGGATGCATCGCTGATCTCACCCTTGCGTTTTCGCCATCGGCTCATGCTGGCCGTCGATCCTGCTGCCGTATCACGCATCGAGGTGACCACCCCCACGCATACCTGCCGCGTAACACGCGCCACCGCTACCCTTACCTGGCAAAGCCCGGATGATCCCACGCTGACCGTGGATACAGCCGCCGTGACCAACCTGCTGGCGGCGGCAGCCCGCATCGAGGCCGGGCGTTTCGTGGCCTTCATGCCGCCGGACTTGTCCGCCTATGGCCTGGACAAGCCGGTGGCAGCCGTGACCTTCGGGTTCCGCGCCACTGAAGGTCTCCAGAACACCCTGCTGCTGGGAAGCGCGGCAGACGATGCCTGGCACCATGCCATGATCCAGGGCCACGAGTTCGTGTTCCTGCTGCCGAAAAACAGGATCTCCAGCCTGCTGCAGCCGCTGTGCATCGCACCGCCGCCACTGTCTGCCCCCTCGACACCCGCCCCCTCCGCGATCAACACCGCAACGACCAACGCGATGGCCACCAACGCCGCCGCGACCGACGTTGACGTTGAACCGGCCACCGCGCCGACAGACGGGCTTATCGAACCATGACCTTTCTCGTGCATACCTACGGCTGCCAGATGAACGTGCGGGACAGCGAGGCGGTCTCCATGCTGCTCGAGCGCCATGGCCTGCAGCCCGCCGCGACGGAAGCCGAGGCCGATGTGCTGATCGTCAACTCCTGCAGTGTCCGCGGCAAGGCCGAGGACAAGGCCATCGGCAAGCTCGGCCTGATGGCCGCCACCAAACGGGAGCGGCCCAATCGGATCGTGGGTGTGATGGGCTGCATGGTCCAACGGCTGCAGATGGACCTTTTCAAACGGATCGACGGGCTCGATTTCGCCGTAGGCCCGCGCCGGTTCGCCCGCATCCCGGCCCTGCTCGAGCGCGTCGCCAGCGGCGAGCGCCACCTGCTCGATATCGGTATCGGCGACGAGGACGTCGAGTCCCTGGCCGGACACGAGGAGGGCGCTGTCACGGCCTTCGTGAACATCCTGCTCGGCTGCGACCGGCGCTGCGCCTACTGCATCGTCCCGGATGTGCGCGGGCCGGAATGGAGCCGCCCGGCCGACGGGATCATCGCCGAGGTCAACAGCCTCGTGCGGGCAGGCGTGAAGGAAGTCACGCTGCTGGGACAGAGCGTCATGCGCTACGGCCTTGGCAATCCGGTCTGGAGCGCGACAGGGCAACCCTCACCGCGCAGCTATGCCGAACCCTTCGTGCGCCTGCTCGAGGCCATCAACGATAAAACCCCGCTCGCGCGCCTGCGATTCACCTCCAGCCACCCTTCCGGCTGCACCGCCGAGCTGGCGGCAGCCATGCGCGACCTGCCAGCCGTCTGCCCGCATCTGCACCTGCCCCTGCAGTCCGGCTCCGACCCCGTCCTCCGCCGCATGCGCCGCGGCTACACGTCCGCCAGCTACCTCGAGGCGCTGCAGCGGCTGCGCGACGCGGTCCCCGCGCTGGCGGTCACAACCGATATCATCGTCGGCTTCCCCGGGGAAACCGCCGACGACTTCGAGCGGACACGCGCCTGCATGGAAACCGCCGGTTTCGACAATGCCTTCATCTTCAAATACTCTCCCCGCCCCGGCACCCCCGCCGCCGACTGGGAGGACGACGTTCCAGAGGAGGAGAAGCGGCGGCGCAACCAGGTGCTGCTGGAGGATCAGGACCGGCGCGGGCTGCGCCTGAATGAACGCCTGGTCGGAGCAACGCTTGAAGTCCTCGCCGAGGGCGAAAGCCAGCGCAACGCCGAGCGCTGGAGCGGACGCAGCGACACCAACAAGATCGTGGTCTTCGAACCCGGCCCTGATTGCCGCATCGGCGATATGGTGAACATCAAGATCACGCGCGCCATGCCCCAGACACTCTACGGCTGTTAACGGGATTATGGCGGTTTGCATTGCTAGTTGAATCTTCACGTGTATTTATTGTATTTTGTGGCTATCAATTGCCGCGTTTTCGTGTGATGATGATCCCCGTGTATTCTGCGTATTCCACAGTTAGAAAACGGTGTCTCTCGGTTGACATTGCAGGAAAGTTATGGCCGCTGTGCAGGTCGCGTCCAGTTGTCACAACTGGACGTACTTTTAGCAGTAGGTCCAGTTTTCCCGAAACTGGACCTTGTGTTGCGTGTCGGACTCGAAATCGGAAGAAACAGGTAATTATAATTAGGAAAGAGGAATTCCATGATGAGCACACTGGCCATACTGACACTTGTACTGGCGGGCATTACCCTGCCGTTCTACGCGATGCTTTTCCTCGGCCCGTCGGCGATGCGCGAGGGGCTGCGGCGGTTCCCGCGTAACCGCTGGTGCGGATGGCTGCTCGCCATTGTCGCGGTCACTTGGGCCGCGTGGCTGCTGCACGGCTTGCCGCTCGGGCGGTTTGAATCGCTCAAGACGTGGCTGATCCCGGTCGCCGTGGTCTTTGCCGGCCTCGTGTGCTATCACATGGAAGAGCTGCTGGCGCCGCGGGCACTCGGTGCCCTGCTGCTGCTCTACCCGGCCCCCCTGCTGGAAGCCGCCCGCCTGCATGAGTCAAGCTGGAGTGTGGTGATGTCCGTCGTCGCCTACGCCATGGTCATCAAGGGCATGACCTTGCTGCTGAGCCCCTACCTCTTCCGCCACGTCTCGGAACGGATACTTAACACGGACAAGACCTGCCGCCTCGCCGGTGCCGGCGGCCTCGCCTTCGACGCCCTGCTGCTCCTGCTGGCCCTGGCGGTCTATTAAGAAAGGTGTTTGCGCCGCCGGGGCAATGCGCTAGAGTGCCATCATGAAATCACAACAACCCGACGCTTTACGCATTACCCTGAAGGCTGGCCGCGAGAAACCTGTGCTGCATGGGCATCCCTGGATCTTCGAGGGTGCGCTGCGCACACGCCCTGCCTGCGGTCCCGAAGGCGCACCGGCCGAGGTCTTCGACGCGGGCGGCACCTGGCTCGGCCGCGGCCTGCTGACCGGCTCCGGCGCGCTGGCCGTGCGCCTGCTCACCCGCAACTCGGATGAACCGCTCGACGACGCCCTGTTCGCCAACCGAGCCCGCCGTGCCTGGCAGCGCCGCCAGCGCATCTGGGAGCGCGAACCCGGCGCGCGGGCGCGGTCCGACGCCTGGCGCCTGGTACACGCCGAGGCCGACGGCCTGCCCGGTATCGTCGCCGATCTCTACAACGATGTGCTCTCCCTGCGCGTCGGCTGCGCCGCCATGCAGCGCGGACTGCCGGCGGTCATCGACACCCTGCGTTCGCTGACCGGCGCGCGCGCGGCTGTGGTGCAGACCGACAGCGATACCGCCGGACGCGAGGCACTCGATGCCGCGGCGTTTGCCGCGCTCGGGACCACGCCCGCCGCCCAGGCACGCATCCGCGAGAACGGCCTGCAGTTCGACGTGGACTGCGGCAGCGGCCAGAAAACCGGCTTCTTCGTCGACCAGCGCGATAACCGTGCCCGCGTCGCCGCCTATGCCTGCGGTGCCGATGTGCTCGGCGTCTACTGCTACACCGGCGCGTTCGAGGCCGGGGCCGCCGCCGCCGGGGCCAAGTCGATCCTGGCCATTGACCGCTCCGCCGCCGCGCTGGAACGCGCGGAGTCGAACTTCGCGCTCAACGGCCTGCAGACGCCCGTGCGGTTTGAATGCGCCGACGCCCCGACCGCGCTGCGCGGGCTGCGCGACCGCGCGCAGTCGTTCGACCTCATCGTGCTGGACCCGCCCCGGCTGGTCGGCAGCGAGGCCCAGCGCCCGAAGGGCATGCGGGCCTACAAGGATATCAACCTGCTCGGCATCAAGCTGCTCCGCCCGGGCGGCATCCTGGCATCGTTCTCCTGCTCCGGCCTCGTCAGCGCCGACGACCTGCTGCGCGCCATCGCCTTCGCCGCTGCCGATGCCGGACGTACCGTGCGCGTGCTCGAGACGCTCGGCCAGCCGCCGGACCACCCCGTCCCGCTGGCCTTTCCAGAGGCCGGCTACCTCAAGGGCTTCATCGCCGAAGTCGAATAGCGGTTTTTGAACGTACACTGGGTGGGTGGCTTGCCTCCAGCACGGCAGTGCCGGGGTCGAGCAGGGCGCGGAAGCGGCCGGGGGTGAGGTTGACTTCCGACCGGAAGCAGCGGGTTAAATGGCTCTGGTCGGAAAAGCCGCAGGTCTCGGCGATCTCGCTGATGCCCATGTCCGTCTCCGCCAGCAGCCGCTTGGCCTCGGCAATCCGCAGTTCCAGCCGCAGCCGGCTGTACGGCTTGCCGGTCTCCTCCGGCAGGCGGTGCGCGATGGCCGAGACACTCGCCCCCACCGCCCGGGCCGCGTCGCGCAGGGTCGCCGGTTCATGGTAATGCCCCTGCAGCCAGGCAAGCACCCGGTCGGAAAGCCGCATGCCCCTCTCCACGCCTGTATCCAGCCGCCCGAAATGCGCCAGCACCAGTTCCGCGACCTCGGAGCAGATCGATTCGACGTTGTCCGCCTTCTCGATCCGCGCCATCACCATCAGCTCGCGACTGGTCGCCGCCGTCCAGTCCATCCCCTCGAGGATGTCCTGGCTGGTGATCACGGCCATCAACACCCGCACATGCGCCCGCAGACGCGTCAGGTTCCAGCGACTGACCAGCAGCAGCTTGGCCAGGTAGCCGGAAATGAACTGCATCGCCCCCTCGCGGTCGCCCCGTTGGAGATAGGAGACGAGCTGATAGGTGTCGCCCAGGACATCCGGCGCGTTCATCTCGCGGCCCTGAAGCGTCGCATACGCCTCGGCGATCTGCCGCTGCCGTTCGTAGCGCTCGTGCTGTTTCTGGACGGTACGGCTGGAGTTGATGCCTTCGGAAAACGTGTTTTCCATCAGCAGCAGCCCCAGTCCACGCAACGCGCTGGCCGAAAGCTCGCGCAGGGAGCCGATCCGCGCCATGAAGGGGGCTGGATTGACATGCGGCACCGCCTTGAGACGTGCGGCGATGGTCTCGCGGATCTCGTCCGACTCACCCTCGGCGTAGAACCCGCCGCTTTCCACCCCGCCCCGGTAGACGCCCCGCGGTGCCGCCGCCACGTTCACGGTCAGGAGTCCGGCCCAGCAGCGCTGGTAGTGCGGCTCGCCGGAGGAGAGCGTCTGCATCGCGGCCCCGTGGCAGGCGTAGCGGCAGTAATCGCCCGTCACCGGCTGCTTCAGGCTGTAAGCGCAGAAGGCGCAGGTCTGGGCGTTCATCAGCATCCCCTGCCCCTCCTGCGGATGATAGACCGCCCCCTGGCCGGTGACCCGACCGAACGTCTGCAACAGGTTCAATAGTTTCTTCCGCATGATGTCGGCAGGCATAATTGCGCATATATACCACACGAATGCAGATCTGTTCAATCTATTTAGTGATTCCTGATGATAGGATTCGAATTGCGTATGTGGGGTGGCGAATGCTTCATGTAGCCCAGTTGCGCCGCAACTGTGGCAAGGGGACGAGCGGGCGATTTCGCAAATCACCGTGCTTTCGCCAACCGACCGTTCGCTTGCAACACGGAAGCCGCACTCGCGGCGCGAGTGGGCTACAGTTGAAAACGATAAAAGTCGGGGTTGAAAGTCGTAAAATATACAAAACAGGAGACGCAGACAGCATGCAGCATCACATCGACAACAAGATCTTTCACATCGAGATTCTGACCCCGAAGCAGAACAGCGAGAAGCTGGATGCCGATCTCGAGGCCTTCTGCGAGAAATACACCAAGGTCATCGAGGCGGGGTATATCGCCTGCATCACGGACAACCCCATGGGGATGCTCAGTTTCCAGGCCACCGAGGTGATTCCCGAGTTCGGCCTGCCGGTCGAGCCGGAACAGCTCGTCATCCACCTGAACACCTTCCACACCCGCGAGGGACTCGACCAGATCCTGACCACGGCGGCCGACATGGGCGCCAAATACCTGCTGACCCTGTCCGGCGACGGCAGCGAGCGGCTGCCCAAGCTGACCCCGGAGGCACTGGGGATGGACGGCAACACGGTCACCTCGGTCGAGCTGCTCCAGTACATCCACAAGGCCTACCCGAACACCTTCAGTTGCGGCGTGGCGTTCAATCCCTACGAGCCGGAGGAGCATGAGGTCGAACGCCTGAAACGCAAGCTCGACGCGGGCGCGGAGTACATCATCACGCAGCCGGTGATCGGCGAGGATCCGCTGGTGGCCAGCCTCAAGCAGTACAACGTGCCCGTGATCGTCGACGCCTGGATGTCGAAGAAGCTGCACCTGCTCTCGGAGTGCGTCGGCTACGAGATCCCGGAAGACACGCCCTACGACCCGATCGAGAACCTCGGCAAACTGCAGGCCTATTACCCGGACTACGGGCTCTACCTGGCCCTGCTCGGCTTCAAGAGCCAGTATCCCCTGCTCAAGGAAGTCTGGAAGTAACCCCTGTTTCCTAATCGTAATCCTAATCGTAATCCTAATCGCCAAAACGAGGTAACCATGAAACTGGATCCGACCCAAATGAAGGACTGGCAGATCGCCGAAGCGGCGGAAGCCACGATGAAACCCGTGCACCAGGTGGCCGCGGAGGCCGGGCTGCTGCCGGACGAGGTGATCCCCATGGGACGCCAGCTCGCCAAGATCGACTACATCAAGGTGCTGGAGCGCCTGAAGGACAAGCCCGCCGGCAAGTATATCGACGTGACGGCGATCACGCCGACACCGCTGGGCGAGGGCAAGACCACGACCACCATGGGGCTGGTCGAGGGACTGGGTGCACTGGGTAAGCGCGCGATCGGCGCCATCCGCCAGCCCAGCGGCGGACCGACGTTCAACGTCAAGGGCAGTGCCGCCGGCGGCGGGCTCGCCCAGTGCATCCCGCTCGCCCCCTTCTCGCTGGGGCTTACCGGCGATATCAACGCCATCATCAACGCCCATAACTTGGGAATGGTCGCCCTGACCTCGCGCATGCAGCACGAGGCCAACTACGACGATGCGCGTCTGGCCAAGAGCGGGCTCAAGCGGCTTGATATCGATCCCGACCGCGTGGAATTCAAATGGGTGATCGACTTCTGCGCCCAGGCCCTTCGTAATATCACCATCGGCAAAGGCAGCACGATGGACGGGCTCGAGATGGAGTCCGGCTTCGCGATTGCCGTCGCCAGCGAGCTGATGGCGATCCTGGCCATCACGACCAGCCTGAAGGACATGCGCGAGCGCATCGGCCGGATCGTCGTGGCCAAGAGCCGCGCTGGCAAGGACGTGACCACCGCCGACCTCGAGGTCGATGGCGCGATGACCGCCTGGATGGTCGATGCCCTCAACCCCACCCTGCTGCAGACGGTCGAGGGGCAGCCGGTTCTGGTGCATGCCGGCCCGTTCGCCAACATCGCCATCGGGCAGAACTCGATCATCGCCGACCTGGTCGGCACGAAACTGGCCGACTACCACGTCACCGAAAGCGGTTTCGGCGCGGATATCGGCTTCGAGAAGTTCTGGAACCTCAAATGCCGCTACTCGGGACTGAAGCCCGACGCCGTGGTGATCGTCGCCACCGTCCGCGCGCTCAAGATGCACGGCGGCGGTCCCGCCGTGAAACCGGGTGCCGCGCTGGACAAGGCCTACACGCAGGAGAACATCGCGCTGGTGGAGAAAGGCTGCGGGAACCTGCTGGCCCATATCGGGACCGTGCTCAAGAGCGGCGTCAAACCGGTCGTCTGCATCAACAGCTTCCATACCGACACCCCGGCGGAAGTCGCCTGCATCCGCCGTCTTGCCGAGGGTGCCGGCGCGTACTGCGCCGTCTCGGAGCATTGGCTCAAGGGTGGCGAGGGTGCCAGGGAACTGGCCGAATGCGTCATCAAGGCCGCCAACGAGCCGAGGAAGCCGTTCAAGTTCCTGTACGAGCTGGACATGCCGCTGCGCGAGCGCATCGCGCTGATCGCCTGCAAGATCTACGGCGCGGACGGCGTCACCTACTCGGACAAGGCGCTGGCGAAGGCCCTGGCGCTCGAGGCCGACCCCTCCGCGGCGGCACTCGGGACCTGCATGGTCAAGACGCACCTGAGCCTCTCGCACGATCCCGACCTGAAGGGCCGCCCAACCGGCTGGACCCTCCCCGTGGAAGACATCCTGGTCTACAGGGGTGCTGGTTTCATCGTGCCCGTCGCCGGCACGATCAAGCTGATGCCCGGCACCGCCTCCAACCCCGCCTACCGCGGTATTGACGTGGACGTGAATACCGGCAAAGTAACGGGGTTGTTTTGACGCGCGTGTGTGGGGGTGTGAGTTTGTGGGTATGAGCGAGTGCGCACCGCCTTTCACTATCTGGCGTGCGCTTTCCCATCTGCCCAGCCACAGTTGCGGCGCAACTGGGCTACAAATATGTAGCCCGCTCGCGCCGTGAGCGCGGCTTCGCCCGGCAAACCACCAACAACCACAGCAACCAACTTTGGGGCCCGCACTGACATGGTTTTTGCTTTGAGGCCCATCCTTCGCTAAAGCTTCGGAGGGCAGGCAAAAACCACGCCAGCTACTCCGTGGTTGGCGATGCCGCGAGGCTACTGCGATCCCGGCCGCGTCCCGTTACCCTGCTGCCTGCGTCAATCGTCCAGATGATCAAGAATGAGAACGGCTATCCCGGCGGCGACGGACTCAACCATCGACCAATCGTGCCACTTTGGCACCAGATTCTTGTATTCATCCAGACGTGTCGCTTCGAGATCGTATGGCAAAGGCTTTGCCAACTGTGTTTGAAGCTGCTGCAGGGCGGATTCCCCATTCGGCTGCGGATAAAGATCGTCAAAACTCTTGAGCGCGGCCACAACATCAGCCGCTTCCATGGTATCGGCCAGTGCAACAAAATCCAGATAGTCCCGCGTGGCATTGCGATTCAGGATAAGCACAGCTTTAATGCGCAAGATTTCCGCCAACGTCGGAACCGTAACGATTTGGCCCTTGCAGTCCACCTGCATGGTATCAAGCGGTTGCTCCCGGATTAGCTTGCGAACGCCCGTCTCAATTCCATCCAGACTGCCAAGTATCATGACAGGCCGACGGATACGAGCAGTCTTCCAGCCTGCCACTTGTTCCAAGTCAGCCAGAATCCCGTCAAAGTGATCCCGAAGGTTGGTCAACACATGATCAGCATCTCGTGAGAATCGGTGCCGCACGTGCAATGCAGCGGCTGTACCGCCCACCAGAACCGCTGATGGCAAGACTTGCTGGAGACGAGCCGCAGAAGAAAGTAGGTGGTCCCATTCAGGCAGCAGTTCGGCTGACATAGCGTCTCCAGAGATGATAACGCTGGGCGTAAGGGTCATCCCCATGCGCATTGCAGATCGAGAGGATCTTCGCTGCAACAGCGGCGTCCGCCGTTGCGTCACGTAACTCAACCCAGTCATGCCGACCACCCCGGCCAATGATATTGTCGATCGCCGCCAGCGTCAAATGTTCATGATTAAGGTGCCGATGTTTCATAAGTTGAATAGTATTAAAGAACCTTAACAACATCAACATCAAAGAACCGTGAATCTCACTGGCCATGCCGCGTCAGTCGGGGGAAAAATAAGGAAATAAGGGACAAGGAAATAAGGGACACACCATTAGGTTGCGTTGATTTGCATCAAGCACTGTCAACTTCGTGAGTTGTGTTTTTCTGAACGGGTCTTCCGCAGAATCTGTGGGTATGTATGTTCGCGGGGTTCTGTCAAACTGGCCTGCTGGCAGTGGGATTGCGTGAATTGGCGGCGTAGAATTGGCGGAATGATCTCGTACCAGAATTGTTTGGGCTGCAAAGATCGATAAAGAGAGTGGTTTAAGCGTAACCAAGTAAGGGTGGGGATTAAGTCGGGGTATAAGTGTGCGATGAAGTGTTGGCGAAATAACCGTCGACAGGCGTTTCATCG
>CAZSRU010000070.1:0-15694 GCA_964609395.1 uncultured Victivallales bacterium | reverse complement strand
CGCTGCCGCGGCGGGCCTCGTCGATCACCCGCATGACTTCCACGGCCTGGTCCAGCGTGACCGGGAACGGGGCCCCGTCGTAGAGGGTCGCATGCAGCGCATCCCAGATCGCGCCCGGATCGGCGTCCGGCACCTGCCGCTCCTCCTCGATCCAGTGCAGGGTCTCGGGCTGCCCAAAATTCGAGCCGATGGTGCGCGACGCCAGCGACTGCTCGCCGTCGGGCTGGGTGAACTCGGAACCGGGCACGCCGGCATACGCCGTACGCGGTGCCAGCGGCACCGCCGGATCCAGGTATTTCAGCTTGAGGCGGTTGCCCCAGCCTTCCAGTGCGCCGCGCGTGCCCCAGACCAGATAGGTGGGGGAGGGCAGGGCCGAACCCCCGCCGACCTCGATATCGACCACCGTGCCGGACTGTCCCGTCAGCACGATCTTGGCGTGATCCTCGGCATCGCCGACCGCCGCGATCCGGGCCAGGCGGCTGTACTGCCCGGCCAGGGGCCGCTCCGGCGCACCGAGGAACTGGAGCGCGTGATCGATGATGTGCGAGCCCCAGTTGCCAAGCTGGCCGCCACCGCACGCGCGCAGCGTCTGCCAATCGTTGCGCCGCCCGAAGCTGGCGCGTGCGAGCTTGATCTCGGCGATTTCGCCCAGCAGGCCGGACTCCAGCACGCGCTTCACCTCCTGGAAGCCGGCCTCGAATCGCCGGTTATGCCGCATGAAAAGCCGCCCCGGCCCCTGCCGCGAGGCCTCACGCAGCCCGCAGGCCTCGGCATAGGTGCCGCACATCGGCTTTTCCAGGAAAACCGTCTTGCCGGCCGCCAGCGCGGCCATCGCATGGTTGAAATGATCGTTGCTGGGCGTGGCGATCGTGATCAGGTCGATCGCCTCATCCGCCAGCAGCACATGGAGGTCGTCGCAGACCCGGGCCGCGGGATAGTGGCTGGCAAAGCGCTCCAGCCAGGGGGCATAGGTATCGCAGCCGGCCACGATCTCGAACTGCTCGCGGCGCGCGTCGAGTTCGCGGCACTGCATTCCCCAGCCGTCCCGTCCGAGCCCGACGATGCCCACCCGTATCATCCGTTGGTTTTTCATGGCGGGGTACTCTGCCCCGCTGCACGAAGACTGTCAAACGGAAATCGTCTATTCTCTTTGCATCCGCCCCCCGCTTTGTGCTAATACGGGGTCATGAAAAATATCCAGTTGTTTACCATATGTCCCGCGATTCCGGAAAAATTGCGTTTCCTGGAAACGCTTTCGCGCAATCTCTGGTGGTGCTGGGACGATGCCGCCAACGACCTTTTCCGCCGCATTGATGCGCACGAATGGAAGACCGTGGCCTACAACCCGATCAAACTGCTCAGCAATGTGCCCCAGAAGCGACTGGAGGAGCTGGCGGCGGACGAGGCGTTCCTTGCCCATCTCGAGAACGTGAGCAAGCGGTTTGAAGCCGCCTGCATTAGCAAGCGCATCGAGCCCTCCAAGCAGTCGATCGCCTATTTCTCGCTGGAATTCGGCATTCACGAGACGGTCCGGATCTATTCGGGCGGTCTAGGTGCCCTTGCCGGCGACCATCTCAAGTCGGCCTCCGACATGGCGGTGCCGCTGGCGGCGGTCGGCCTGATGTACCGCCAGGGGTATTTCCGCCAGTTCCTCAACGAGGACGGCTTCCAGCAGGAGTCCTATCCGGAGAACGAGGTCCACCACATGCCGATGGAGAAGGTGCTGGACGAGCGTGGCGAGGACCTCACTGTTTCGGTCAACATGCCCGAAGGCCCCCTGTATGCCAAGGTCTGGCGGGTGAATGTCGGTCGCATAGCCCTCTTCCTGCTCGATGCCAACACCCCGGAGAACCCGCACGATTTCCGCGGTGTTACCGCCCAGTTGTACGGCGGCGACCAGCGCAACCGCCTCCGGCAGGAGCTGCTGCTGGGGATCGGCGGGTTCCGCGCCTTGCGGGCCATGGGGATTGAACCGGCGGTCTGCCACATCAACGAGGGCCATGCCGCCTTCCTGTGCCTGGCCCGTATCGAGTACCTGACCCGCGAGAAGGGGTTGACTTACGAGCAGGCGCTGGAGGTGGTGCCGCGCTGCAGCGTATTCACCACCCACACGCCCGTCCCGGCAGGCAACGAGTACTTCCCGATCGACCTGCTGCGCCCGCACCTGGAGGCCGCGCTGCGCGAGTCCGGCCTGAATGTGGACGACGTACTGGCCCTGACGAGACCCCCGGACACTCCCGTCCAGCACGAGGCCTCGATGACGGTGCTCGGCCTGCGGATGGCCCGGTACGCCAATGGGGTCAGCAAGCTGCATGGCGAGGTGGCCCGCAGCATGTGGGCGCACCTGTGGCATGAGCGGGCCGTGGACGAGATCCCGATCAGCCACATCACCAACGGCGTCCATGTCCCGACATGGCTATCCGCCCAGAATATCGAGCTGTTCGACCGGTACATCGGCCCCGGCTGGCGCAACGATCCCGGTTCGAAATCCACCCTGGACGCGATCGCGCAGATTCCGGACGAGGAACTCTGGCGGGTGCACGAGGTTGGCCGCTCACGCCTGATCCGCGCCGCGCGCGCCCACGCTGAGAAGCAGTACCTGGCCCGCAACGCGACCCGCACGGAAATCGCCGCCGCCAAATCGATCCTGGATCACGACACCCTCACGATCGGGTTCGCGCGGCGTTTCGCCACCTACAAGCGCGGCACCCTGCTGCTGCACAACCTCGAACGCTTCGAGGCGATGCTGGCCAACAAGGACCGTCCGGTGCAGTTCCTCTTCGCCGGCAAGGCGCATCCGGCCGATATGCACGGCAAGGACCTGATCCGCCAGATCGTGCATTTCGCCCGCAACCCGAAGGTGCGGCGGCACATCGTGTTCCTGGAGAACTACAACATGGGCCTCGCCCGGCGCCTCGTGCAGGGCGTGGATGTCTGGCTGAACACCCCGCGTCGCCCCATGGAGGCCAGCGGCACCTCCGGCATGAAGGCGGCGGTCAACGGCGCGCTCAACGCCAGCACACTGGATGGCTGGTGGTGCGAGGGCTATGCCCCCGACTGCGGCTGGGCCATCGGCAATGGCGAGGTCTTCGACGACCCGAACTACCAGGACTCGGTCGAGGCCCAGGCGCTCTACAACCTGCTGGAGAACGATATCATCCCGACGTTCTACAACCGGCCTGACGGCGATCTGCCCAGCCAGTGGATCACGATGATGAGAAACTCGATCCGCATGGCACTGGGACGGTTCAGCAGCCACCGCATGGTCGGCGAGTACCGGTCGCGCTACTACGACGAGGCCACGGCGGCCTACCGGGACCTGCTCAAGGACCATGCAAAGAAGGCCGACCTGCTGGTCAGGCAGCACAGGCGTCTCAAGGATTCATGGCATGCCGTCCGTATCCGCCAGCCGCAATGCGACGGTGATCTGGGAAAACTGCATGTCGGCGACACCTTCACCCTTTCCACCGAGGTGTTCCTTGGGAACCTGAAGCCTGCGGAAGTCGATATCGAGGTCTTCTACGGTCCGGTGAATTCGGAAAACCGCATTGTCGACGGCAAGATCGATGTCGCCACCGAAAGCAGTCACATCGGCGATGGCCACTACCGCTACCGGCACACGCTGACCTGCGAGCGGACCGGCCGCTACGCCTTCACCACCCGAGTCACCCCCAAGGGGAACGAATGGGACCATATCATGCCCGGATTCACCACCTGGGCCGACAGCTAAACGCGAAAGGAACAAGACACCATGCCGCCACGGACCCGACAACGCCGCAACCCGCGCATCCTGATCGTCACACCGGAAATCACCTACCTGCCGACCGGCATGGGGAACATGGCCAACAAAATGAGCGCCAAGGCCGGCGGCCTGGCGGATGTGTCTTCCTCGCTCGTGGCGGCGCTCTTCGATCTGGGCGCGGATGTGCATGTCGCCCTGCCGCATTACCGGCGCATGTTCCATGTCGACGCCGGTAAGCTCATCAGCGAGGAACTGCGTGTCTACATGAACAAGCTGCCCCAGGCGCGCATCCACCGGGCCGAGGACCGCTGCTTCTACTACCGCAGCGCCGTCTACGGCAACGACGAGCAAAGCAACAAGAAGGTGGCGCTGGCCTTCCAGCGCGAGGTGATCAACAACATTATCCCGTCCGTGGATCCCGATCTGATCCACTGCAACGACTGGATGACCGGCCTGGTACCCGCCGCCGCGCGCCGGCTCGGGATCCCCAGCCTCTTCACCGTGCACAACATCCACACCTACAAGTCGACCCTGGAGCAGATCGAGGATGCGGGGATCGATGCCGCCGGCTTCTGGAAATATCTCTTCTTCTGCCGGCAACCGTGGAACTACGAGGAGTCGCGCAACAACAACCCCGTGGATCTGCTGGCCAGCGGTATTTTCGGTGCCCACTACATCAACACGGTTAGCCCGACGTTCCTCGAGGAGGTCTGCGATGGCCAGCATGATTTCGTGCCCGGCAACATCCGCCACGAGATGCTCCAGAAGCAGCGTAACGACTGCGCCAGCGGCATCCTGAATGCCCCGGACCCCTCCAACAACCCCGCCTGCGACACGATGCTGGAGGTTTCCTACACGCCGGAGACGCATGTCGAGGGAAAGCGGCGCAACAAGGCGCTGTTCCAGGAACGGGTCGGGCTCAAGCAGGATCCGCACGCGCCGATCTTCTTCTGGCCCTCGCGGCTGGATCCCGTCCAGAAGGGCTGCCAGCTCTTCGCGGATATCCTCTACCGCATGGTCTCGGAATACTGGAAGGACAACCTGCAGATCGCGATCGTCGCCAACGGGGCCTACCAGCAGGTGTTCCACGATATCGTCGAGCACCACGACTTCTACGACCGGGTGGCGGTCTGCGACTTTGCCGAGCCGCTGTCCCGGCTTGGCTACGCGGCGTCCGACTTCATGCTGATCCCCTCACGCTTCGAGCCCTGCGGCCTGCCGCAGATGATCAGCAGTATCTACGGGTCGCTGCCGATCGCCCGCGACACCGGCGGGCTGCACGACACCGTCACGCATCTCGATATCGGCAAGAACCGCGGCAACGGCTTCGTCTTCGAGACCTACGACAGCAACGGCCTTTTCTGGGCCGTCGAGCAGGCCATGCGCTTTCACCGCCTCCCCGATGCCGTCCGGCATCCGCAGATCGAGCGCATCATGCGCGAGAGCATCGGACGCTTCAACCACGAGGAAACGGCCCGGCAATACTTCGAGATCTACGAGAAGATGCTCAACCGCCCCATCGTCAAGACGTTCTAGCCGGCTCTAGTCGGCATACGTCTCGACGATGTTCAGCCCGTGGTCCTTGATCTTGCGGTAGCCGGAGATCATGTCCGTGTAGACGAGACTCTTCAACGGCGTGACCTCGCCGCTCTCGACACGCTGCAGGTGGCTCGAGCGGAACGCCTTGACCAGGCGCGTGATCCCCTTGCCCTCCGTATGCAGGGTCTGCTGCACGGCTTCGTCACTCGCTGAATCATCACGCACGGCCGCGTTCACATGCTGCAGGAACACGCCGACCGCGTCATGCAACTGCTGTAATTCACGATTCCCCGCCTCTGAAATCTGCAAGCCGGCCTTGACCAGTTTCATTTTCAACTTGAGGATCCCGGCCATGTAGTCGCTGATCGACTCGTATTCGTCCGCCATCCGCAACTGCCGGCGCGACTCCACGGTAACCCGCAACGGGATGCTCGAGGAGATCAGGTTGGAGAGGAACTCGACCACCTCCTTCTGCACCACGTCCAGGATCTCCTCGCGCTGGAACAGCTTCTTGTCCCGGGCGGCGTCCGGTTCGCCGAAGAGCCCGTCGCGCAGCCAGCCGCTCATCGCCTCCACCGCGTCGCCCATGCGCCCGATCTCGGCTTTCGACTGCTGGATCGCCATCACCGGCGCATCCAGCATCCGCACGTTCAGGTAGGTCAGGTGCGGCGTCTCCTTCTCCTTGGCCTCGGGAATCAGGAACGTGACCATTTTCGCCAGCAAGGGGAACAGCGGCAGGAAGATGGCCGTGTTGATGACATTGAAGAAGGTGTGCGTGGCGGCGATCCCGGTCCGCATATGCGGGAAGGTCTGCTCGCCGTTGACGACCGTCATCAGGTCAAAGTCCATGCCTCCGGCCACCCAGCGCACAAAAACCATGTAGAAGCCGAAGATGGCCGTCACCCAGACCACGCCGGTCAGGTTGAAGATCGAGTGCGAAAGCGCGGCACGCTTGGCATTGGTGGTGCCGCCGATCGAGGCCAGCAAGGCCGTGATGGTCGTGCCCACGTTCTCACCGATGACCAGTGCCGCCGCCGTCGGATACGGGATCATGCCCGCCTCGGCCAACCCGATCGTGATGCCCAGCGTGGCGGACGAGGACTGCACGATCATCGTCACCACGCACCCGATTAGCGCGCACTTCAGCACGCCGAAGTAGCTGTCGGCCTGGAAAAGGTGGAACCACTCGACAAAAGCCGGCATCTTGCTCAACGGCTTGAACCCACCCGACATGAGTTCGAGCCCGAAGAAGATCATGCCGATCCCCATGAGCGCCATCGCCGCGTAACGCAGGCGGTCCCGGCGCGAGAACAGGAAGAACAAGGCCGCCACCCCCAGCATCGGCAGGCCGTACTTGCCGATCTTGAGCACCAGGATCCAGCCCGTGATCGTCGTGCCGATATTCGCCCCCATGATCACGCCGATCGCCTGCTTGAGCGTCATGAAGCCGCTGTTGACCAAGCCGACCACCATGACGGTCGTGATGGAACTGGACTGCACCAGGCAGGTGGTCACCAACCCCACCAGGCAGGCCATGAAACGGTTGCTGGTCACGGCGCTGATCAGCTTGCGCAGCCCCTCTCCCGCCACGGTCTGCATGCCCTCGGACATGTATTTCATGCCCAGCAGGAAAAGCCCCAGCCCGCCGACCACCTTCATCAGGATTTCCATCAAAAGTGCAACATCCATAATAACTCCAGCCTGTCAGTCCGTATTGCCGATCCGGTGACGGACAACCAGCTCGCCCACACCAAAAACTCACGGGTTTCTAACAGAATTCACAAACAGAGGAAAACCAATTGTTTTCACTATCCGCATTTCGTGAAACAGACTGAAACACCTCGGTAGGGCAAACCGCCTCATAGGGCATCTCCCGCAACAGGTGATTGACGCTGGCGGGGCGGCTTTGGTAGGCTCCCGCCGTGAACGCATGCTTGGAGGTAGGACAGGCACCCTTGCCTGTCCAGCCGAGCAAAGCTCCTTTGGCAGCCGGGCGACGTATGCTCGGCAGGTCGGGCAAGGTGCCACGACCTACTTTTTGACGGGGAACATAAGGATAACACAGAATGGTTATATTCAATTGGGCGTTGCTGGCGGTTGCCGGCGGGAGTCTTCTGGCCCTGGGGTTCGCGGCGTGGCAGACGCGGTGGATCTTCAGGCAGCCGGTCGAGAATCCGAAACTCATCAAGATCGGTGGTTTTGTGGCCGAAGGCGCGATGGCGTTCCTGTCGCGGGAATACAAGGCACTGATCCCCTTTGTCCTGCTGGTCGCCGCCTTCCTGGCGTTTGCCAACCAGGGTGCGCTGCGTTACCAGTCGGTGGCCTTCGTGCTCGGGGCCACGGCCTCGGCGCTGGCTGGCTATATCGGCATGAAGGTGGCCACCGCCGCCAACAGCCGCACCGCCCATGCCGCCAGCGGCGGCCTGATCCCGGCCCTGAAAGTGGCCTTCTGCGGCGGCAGCGTGATGGGTATGAGCGTGGTCGGGCTCTCCATGCTGGGCCTGCTGATCCTGCTCTTCGCCTCGACCCTTTTCCTAGGTGGCTCCATCGGCATCCTGACGGGCGAGGTACTGCCGATCGTGACCGGCTTCAGCCTGGGTGCCAGCTCGATGGCGCTGTTCGCCCGTGTCGGCGGGGGCATCTTCACCAAGGCGGCCGATGTCGGCGCGGACCTCGTCGGTAAAGTCGAGGCGGGAATCCCCGAGGATGACCACCGCAACCCGGCCACGATCGCCGACAATGTGGGCGACAACGTGGGCGATGTCGCCGGTATGGGTGCGGACCTTTTCGAATCGTATGTGGGCTCGATCATCGGTGCCATGGTCCTCGGCGCGAGCATGACCCAAAGCAGTGATGACTTTCGTATCAAGCTGGTGATCCTGCCGCTGCTGCTGGCCGTCGCGGGCATCGTCGCCGCCATCGCGGGCGTGGGGCTGGTGCGCGTCAAGGAGGGGCAGTCGCCACAGTTGGCCCTGAACAAGGGAACCTTCGGCGCGGCGGGCATCGCCGCCGTGTTCGCGTTCCTGCTGTGCCGCTTCTTCCTCGGTCATGAGGGCGGCGACATCAGTTACCTGCGCGTGTTCCTGTCCTCGGTGCTGGGCATGGCCGCCGGTTCGCTGATCGGCCTCATAACCGAATACTACACCGGCACGGATACCCGCCCGGTGAACAGGATCGTCAAGGCCTGCGAGACCGGCGCGGCAACGACCCTGATCACGGGCATGGGCGTGGGGATGGCCTCGGCGTTCCCGCCGGTCCTGATCATCGTGGCCGCCATCCTAACCAGCCATGCCCTGGCCGGACTTTATGGCATCGCGATTGCCGCGCTCGGGATGCTGATGACCCTGGGCGTGCAGCTGGCCGTGGACGCCTACGGGCCGATCGCCGACAATGCAGGCGGCCTGGCGGAGATGTCGGAATCCCCGCCGGAAGTGCGCGGCATCACGGACAAGCTCGACGCCGTCGGCAACACCACCGCCGCGATCGGCAAGGGCTTCGCCATCGGGTCGGCCGCCCTGACGGCCATTATCCTGTTCTCGGCCTTCCAGCAGCAGGTCGGCGTGGGGGCGATCGACCTGGTGAACCCGAAAGTGGTCTCCGGCGTCCTCCTGGGTGCCGTGCTGCCCTACCTGTTCTCCTCCATGGCCATGAACGCCGTCGGCCAGGCCGCCTTCGCCATGATCAAGGAAGTCCGCCGCCAGTTCCGCGAGAAACCGGGGATCCTGCGGGAGACTGAACTTCCCGACTACAAGAAATGCGTCGATATCTCCACCGCGGCGGCACTCAAGGGCATGGTGATCCCGGGCGTGGTGGCCGTGGTGACCCCGGTGCTGATCGGCTTTACCGGCGGGCCGGCGATGCTGGCGGGCACCCTGATCGGTGTGACCGCCTCGGGGGTCGTGCTGGCGATCTTCATGTCGAATGCCGGCGGCGCGTGGGACAATGCGAAGAAGATGATCGAGGGCGGTGCCAGCCAGGGCAAGGGCTCGGAAGCCCACAAGGCCGCCGTGGTCGGCGATACGGTGGGTGATCCCTTCAAGGACACGGCCGGTCCCTCGTTGAATATTCTAATCAAACTGATGGCGGTCATCTCGCTGGTGATCGCCCCGATGCTCAAGCAATTCTGGGGGTTATAAGCAATGAACGTTCAAAACCGAATCTACATGGTCCTCTATCCGAATGCCGCCCTGATCGCCTCGCAGTACGATCCCGACATGTTCGCGCAGCATTACACCTCCGGTTCCAGCCGGCACTACTCCGGCAAGGTGGTCTTCGCGGAAGTGGCCCCGGACTACCGCCATGACTACTTCGACATCGAGAACTGTCTCAAGGAACTCAAGCCGCACGAGGACGGACGCCCCAAGGCGACGAAGTTCATCTCGTGCTACCGGGTGCTGGAGCATGTCGATCTCGAGGCGATCGGGGATCTGCACCTCTCGACGCAGGAAGGGCACTGCATCAACCTGGAGCGCGGCGAGTTCGATATCGCGCACAAGGAGACGATCCGGATCTATGCCGAGATCAACCCGATGCACATGCTGGTGATGTCGAAATACAACCCGCGCGAGTTCGGGACCTACATCACTGATCCCGCCAACCGCAAGAGCGCCCCGAAGCAGTTCTACACCCAGCTCAATATCGATATCGAGGAGTTCCTGCAGGATTTCGAACGAAACCCCTTCAAGCCCTCGCCGGTCACCGCCCTGCACCCGTCGACCATCCGCGACGGTTACCGTGAGCTGATCGCCACCCCCGACAAGAAGAACAAGGGGCTGGCCCTGGACAGCAACCTCGACAGCATGTCCTACCGACTGCTCAAGCACGGGTTCACCTTCGCTACCAAGGGCAAGAGTATCTTCTATCCCCTGCCGAGCGCACGCGAGATCGAGGCGAAGAACCTGAAGTTCTGGCGGACGATGTGAGGCGACGAGAGAGACCGCTTGTTTATCGCTGGCGGTCGTCAGTGACCTTTGGTCGCGACAATCGCGCCATCCTTGAGCACCAGCGTCTTGGTGGCGTTCTCGATGGTTGAGAGGCGATGGGCAACCACGAAGGTGGTCCGCCCTCGCTTCAGGTTGTCAAGGGCTTTCTGGATCAGTGCTTCGGACTCCGTGTCCAGTGCCGAGGTGGCCTCGTCCAGGATCAGCACCGCCGGATCCCGCAGCAGCGCCCGGGCGATCGCGATGCGCTGCCGCTGGCCCCCCGACAGGCGCGAGCCGTTCTCGAAAATCCGTGTGGAAAGCCCGTCCGGCAGCGATTCGATAAAGCCGGTGAGCTGCGCCTCGTCAATGGCTTTGGCGACCCTGAAGGGGTCTATACCGGCATTCCCATAGGTGATGTTGTCGCGGATGGTGCCGTCAAACAGGACCGTCTCCTGTGTCACGACCGATATGAATTTCCGGTAGGAGCGCAGGTCGAACGCATTCATATCGCATCCGTCGATATAAATGGAACCGGAGAGGGGACGTATAAAGCCGATCAGGAGCTGCAGGATCGTCGATTTGCCGGATCCCGACGGACCGATAATGGCGATGGTTTCGCCCGGCTCCGCATCAAAGCTGATATTATCAAGCGCATGGCTCCTGCTCTGCGGATACCGGTAGCAGACGTTCTTGAACGAGACCGAGCCTTCAACCCTGGAGAACTTCGGTTTGTTCTCGTTGGCTTCAATGTCGGGACACTCCAGTACCTCGGCCACGGAACTGACCGATTCGAGCCCCCGGTTGATGAGCGGCATGAGGTTGAGCAGCCCGCTGACCGCCCCTGTGATCGAACTGAAGTAACCCGATAATAGGATGACATCACCGACACCCATCTCAATCCGGCCGCTCAGCATCAGGCTGGCGGCCGTGAGCAGCGTGATGAATTCAAAAAGGCGGAACATGACCCAGGTGAGCGATCCGAAGCATGCATTGGTTACATCCAGCTTCATGCCGGATGACTTCAGCAGGGTGAAATTCTCATTTACCCGCCCGATCGCCACTTCTTCGAGGCTGTGCGCCCGGGTGATCGGAATCATGCGCAGCATCTCGATCACCCGTGTGGACATCTCCTCCACTCTGCTGCGGTAATGGAAATTCGCATCCTTCATCCGCCGACTCATCACTTTATTGATGAGGATGGCGATCGGCACGGTGCAGACGAAAAAGATCAGGAATGCCGGGGCGCGCCAGGCGGTGACGGCGATCGAGACAGACAAGGTGATGATGATATTCGGCACGGATTCGGAAAGCTGCCTGCTGAGCTGCTCGATAGACTCCACATCGCGCAGGACCTTGGTCTGTAGCGTCCCGAGACTCGACGCGTGATGGTAGCTGAGCGTCAACTGCTGGATACGTTCGCAAAGTGAGGACCGGATCTTGCGCTCGACTTCCCGCAGGTAGAGGCTGGAGGTATAGACATAGAGTGTATGCGTGACGATGTTCTGGGTGACGATGATGAAACCGGCAACCGCCAGGGGGATGATGGACGCCGGATCGGTTCCCGGCCCGGCCGTGATCATATTGATGATCGCGGCCGTGATGACCGGCATGATCCAGATAGGCGAGGTCTTGATGATCAACAGCAGGGTCGCAAGCGCAAACCGGAAGAACTGGCCCTCGTGGAATTTCAAGTAGATGGAGAAGCGCGATTCCCCTTTGTAGTCACGGGCGAGCAATGTTTCTTTTTGCATGGTATGTCTCCAGAAAAGCGGTTTCCTGTACGTTCATATGGAATCAGTGTCCGTCGGTGCAGGCACGGGCTCCGGCCAGTCCTGCGGGGGAAAGCCGGGCGGCGAAATCGGGGTTCCTGCCCGCGCGGATGTCGCGCCAGATCCGGGCCGTGTCCTGCGCGTTCCATTCGCGCTGCACGAATTCCGCCAGGAACCGCCGCGCACCGCCAGCCCGCAGTCCAGGGAGCCGGGGCAGGCGGCTGAACGGCGCGCTGTTCAGCACGATGCTGCGGCACCCGTCGCGATGCAGCGTCACCTGTTCGCCGTGCGCGGAGCGAAGTCGCGTGGAGGCGCTGCTGCACTGGCCTGTGCCGGGGCAGCCGCCCTGGAACCGGGACGGTGCGCAGGATTCGGAGATCATCAGTGGCGGGTCCAGGTAGACCGGCACCGTGATCCGGTCACCGAATGCCTTTAATAGCGCGAGGATGTTGTCCATCCCGTCCTCGGGGGAGACGGTGATGCCCCGGTATCCGTGATCCAGGAGCCAGGCGGCAGCTTCCCGGTTCAGTGCATATAGCGGCCATCCGGCGATGATGTCATCGGCGTCCGGCACGGTTGCCGCCAGAATCTGTCTCCCGCCCATGCCGGAGACTTCCCACCGCACAATCCCGAGTTTAGCGGCGTCGGCTACGGCCTGTATCGTCGCGTCTGTCTCGTGGTCACGCACGATCAGCGGCAACCCGATGCGGAGTCGCTCCACGCCGATCCGGGCGATCAGCGTCCTTAGCTGGTCGTTGATCTGGATCCGGTTTCTCGTGTCCAGACGGAAGATCACTTCGTCCACGGATGCCAGATCGCTGAACGCAACCAGCGTCTCCTCGCGATCAATCGCCATCACCCATTCCTCCCGCGTTGCGGGGCAGGGGAATTTCTGCATCCGTTCCGGTGAAAACGAGGCAACCAGCGTCTCGCGGCGCGCGGTACGGTTCGCGGCCAGTTGGTCCGCCAGGGTGGCGGTCAGTTCCTGCCGCAGCCTGTTCAGCAGGGAGACGGGAGCAAACAGGGAAGCGGGATTCTCGAACCGGATGACCCCGGGCAGGAACGGGGTTTCCCCCAGTTTGGCAAACGCGTCCCGAGCGGCGCTCTCGCTGCGCTGCGGATCCTGCGCCGGGGTGAACGCTCCCTTGACGTCGGCACTGCCCTTGGCCATTCCTGCCCCGGTAGCGTCAAAGGCTTCCGCGTCCGCGGTGATCCGGTCCGGGAAAACCCGGATGGTCGCATCCAGCCGGAATCGCAGGCGGAACGCGCTGGCGGCGGGGCGCAGGAAGGGGTACTCCCGTTTTGTCTTCTGGGATGAGGCGCAGTACACCGGTGCGCCGGGAAGAAGGGAGGGGGAACCGGGAGGTAACGTTACTTCCACGATTGCTCCTTCAGTCGTCTCGAAAACGCTGCGCATCGTGCCGTCCTGTCCGACCGTATAGAGCGATTGCGCGGAGAATCCGAAGGGTTTGTCCTCCCCGTCCACATCCACCTGTATCCCGTCGTGCCGTTCGATCGGACGGCAGGAGCTGAACCGGAGTCTGAACTCGCCAGTGGTCCGGCGCACGGAGATCACGTCGCCGACCCGAGCCCCGCGGTGTCCGACGGTCTGGTCATCAATCGTATCCAGTGATCGTCGCCCGCCGGAGAATAGGCTGGTCCAAGGGCGGCTGAACACGGTCTTGACATCCTCGGTGATGGACTCCAGCTCCCCGGGTGTGGCCCCCCCGTCGAGAATCCGCCGGTAGAGCGCGGTCACGGTGGCCACATACAGCGGGCTTTTCTTGCGGCCCTCGATTTTCAGGCTGGCGACGCCAGCCTCGCGCAGCGCGCTGATTTGTTCAGGGAGCGCCAGATCCTTCATGGAGAACGCGAACAAGCCCTCTGAATCCGGCTGGTGATCGGCCTTGAACCGGTCGCGGCAAGGATAGGCGCAACTTCCGCGGTTGCCGCTGCGTCCGCGCAGCAGCGAGGAATACAGGCACAGGCCGCTGTAGCTGTAGCAGAGCGCACCGTGCACGAACGTCTCGATCTGGATTCCCGGCACCGACGCGCAGGCCCGCAGATCCGCAATCGTCAGCTCGCGGGCCGTGTTGACCCGTGCGAATCCCGCCTGCCGCGCGCCGATCACCCCTTCCCGGCTGTGGATGGCCATCTGGGTGCTGGCGTGTAGCCCCAGGCCGGGCAGCGCGGCCTGGGCGATGCGGGCCAGTCCCAGGTCCTGGACAATCACCGCGTCAGCGCCCGTGTCGGCGCAATCCTGCAGCATGCCAGCCGCCTCGCCGGTCTCGTCGTCACGCACAAGGGTGTTCAGCGTGACATAAACGAGGCGGCGTGGTGTCAGGGAATGCGCGTATGCCGTGAACGCCTCGAGTTCGGGGAGCGTGAAGTTCTCCGCTTCCGCCCGCGCCGAGAACCGTCTCAGCCCCAGGTAAACCGCATCCGCGCCGAAATGCAACGCGGCGTAGCCGGCGTCGGGACCGCCCGCCGGGGCCAGCAGTTCAGGGGCGGGACTGTTGTTCATGGTGGTTCACTCCGGAATCTCGACTTACCTTTATCAGATGTGGCCGATAAGAATGCGTCGGCAGGGCTGGCAAGTAAAGCAAATTGCCATGCTAGCAGGTTAGGCTTGCCAGCCGGTTGGAACCGGCTTAGGCTCGTTCCCATGAAAACCGTTTTTGCAGGGAATCCTCTGGCCCGCGTGTTTTTCGTGACCGCTCGAATGCTCGTGCTGGTATACGTCGGCTTTTCGTTCTATCTGGCCTTTTTCCAGCGGCGGATGCTGTACTACCCGACTCGGGTGGGCGAGACGGACCTGATCCCGCTGGCGGCCCGCAACGGACTGGTCCCGTGGCACAGCGGCAATGGCGGCTATATCGGCTGGAAACCCGCGTCCGAACCGCCCCCGGCGGCCGACCTGCTGCTTGTGTTCAATGGCAATGCCGGCTTTGCCCTGCATCGCACCTATCTGGCGGATGGTTTCCGGCAGCCCCTCGCGGAACCTGCCTTGCATGTGTTCCTGATGGAATACCCCGGCTATGGGCCCCGTCCCGGCGAACCGTCAGAGAAAGCCTTTCAGGCCGCCGCCGCCGAAGCCCTGGCGCAACTCCGGCAGGATCACCCCGGCAGCCGGATCTTCCTTGCCGGGGAATCCCTCGGCAGTGGCGTTGCCTGCTGGCTGGCTGGCGAACACCCGGAGCAGGTCGCTGGGATTTTCCTGATTACCGCCTTCAACCGCTTGGTCGACGTGGCGCGTCACCACTACCCGATCCTGCCCGTGGCGCTCCTCCTGCGCGATCGCTTCGACTCCAGCCAGGCGTTGACGCGCTATCATGGGCCTGTCGGGCTCCTGCTGGCGGGCGATGATCAAGTCATCCCGCCCGTGTTCGGCAAGCGGCTCCACGAGGACTACCAGGGTCCCAGGCAATTGTGGATACAGGATGGCAGCGGCCACAACACCCTTGATTACGCGATATCCGCACCCTGGTGGTCCGAGGCGACCGCATTCCTGCTGGCGCATGCCCCGCCGAAGCCCGCCCGCCCATGAAACCAGCGTCAACTTTCCCGATCTCTGCATTCCCAAAAGGCCTTGCCATGCTCAACAACAATCACGCCTATCCCCCCTCGACAGTTCAAGTGAAGAATGGCGAGACTCGACCCCCATAGCCTTCCGCAGAATCTGTGGGTGGCTTCCCGTTTTTCCTGTTCATGTATGACCGACG
>CAZSRU010000069.1:0-15880 GCA_964609395.1 uncultured Victivallales bacterium | reverse complement strand
GTCTTCTTGGCCGAGACGGTAACGATCTGGTCGGAGATAATGCGCTCATCATTGCGCGGGCGACTCTCGACAATGTCGAAAAGCATGTTCTTCTTCTCGCGCAGAACAAAGAATATGCCCCGCTCTTGCAGGTCAAACAGAAAGGAAAGGTCCACATAAGCCCTGTCGGCAGTAAGCACATCCCCCGCGTTCATACCGGCGCACAGAACCTCGGCTCGCGTTGAATCATGGTGGCTGGCCTCCTCGACGACGGCAAAGCGAGGCAGCATGCTGGCCGTGTCTATTCGCATATGGGTCTTTGCGGCGGCTTTCTTGCGGCGGTGCCGCGCCCAGTCTATGCAGTCGAGAGAAAGCTTCAGCGTGGTCGAGTCTATTGCCTCGATGTTCCGGCGCATCCGTGCCAGGAAGCTTTTATTGCGCTTATTGCCAGTGAACGCCGGGCAGATTTGCTTCTTTACAAAACGAGTCTCAATTAAAAGGACTACAGCTCCACCTGAAAAACCTTCTGTACGCCCGACTCCCGACCCCCGACGCCGTGTTCAGTCTCTATTTTTGCTTTCTGCTTTCCCAATTTCTGCTTTACTTCATCCCCCCCGTCATGCCCTTGTAAAGTCCGGCATCCAGCGGCTGTTTGCCCAGCCAGATCTGGAAATAGATATCCGCGAATTCATCGCCGGGAATGAAGCCCTGGCGCTTGCCGTTTAAATCGAGGGTGGTTCCCTTGCCGGGGACGTAGTAGAGCAGGTAGCGGTCGCGCGGTTCGACAGCGGCAAACGAACGGCCCATCAGGTCGATCTGCGTCTTGAAACGCGCATAGGTCTCGGCCGTGAGATTGCGACGCAGGGTCTCATCCGAGGCAAGGGCAAACTGATCGCCGGCGATGCGGACGTAGTAGACGAACTCAAGTGCCTTCGCCCGGCCATCGAACAGCGACTGGCGTGTGGTCCCCGGCGGCGTGTAAAGCGCGATATCGCACCCTTTGATCATCCAGCGCCGCAGGCGCCCCACCCCCTGCCGGACAAGTTCCACATCGTGCAGTTTCTGCACCGGTGCAAACAGGCTGGCATCGCCTTCGAGCGCCAGTGCATCCGAGGCTGGGAACAGCACTCCCAACAAAAGAAGCATGAGAGCGACACGCGGCACGCGCGGCTCACCGGAGGCTCGACCTCCATTAGCCAAGTGGGCAGCCAAGGCCAGCAGCAAAGGGAATGCAATCGCCCATACGGCTCCGATGATGGCCAGCGACAACCAGACGTTTTCACCGAGATCCAGAGCGCCGAATGGCACGCCACCGCGATAGGCGAGCGGACCACAGACCAAACCGGCGAAGGCTGCCACTCGCGGCCTGCCGTACATCAGCTCAAGGCCCGTCGCCATGTAGACGCCGAAGCCGGCCCACAGCGTCAGCAGCCACAGTGGAGGCAGGGGATAGGGCAGGACTTGACGATACGGCACCAGCACACCGGCGAGGGTTAGCACCCCATCGATCATCACACCCGCTAGCAAGCCAGCCAGTAGCATCAGAATCGCCCGCTTGAGAAGCGACCGCCAAAGCACCAGTTGCAATGCCAGACCGACAAGCAGAAACGTTGGCCCCAGCAGCAGCATCGACGACCGGCTGGCCGAGTAAACAGCGGCAAACCAGACCGCCTGATAGATCAAACTGCATACCAGCAACCGGGCATTGCGACCGCTGCGCCATTGTTCAAATGTCGTCTTCAAACGCCCTCCCCTTTTCGCCTGAAAATCTCACTAGCCTCTAACTTCATGTGTTTTATTACCAAATCAACAACATTTATGGCAGGATGATTTTACGGCAGGATGATTGAATACATAAAATTCAAGAACAGAATAATCCTGCCGTAAAATAATCCTGCCGTAAAAACCGAACATCAGTCGAAATTCAACAGCGGCCGCGCCTTGGGTTTGGCAAACACGTATTGGGCGACGCCGATGTCGCGTTCCGCAAATCCCGCCTCGCAGCAACTGAAGTAAAGCTCCCATGCCTTACTAAACGCCTTGTCGGGCCAAACCTTACGGATATGGTCGAGACTGGCATGGAAATTATCGCGCCAGATCGCCAGCGTACGGGCGTAATGCGGAGAAAGATCCTCCTTGTGGACGATGTCAAGATCGGTCCCGCGCGCAATCGCCCGGCACATGGCCTCGTCCGAGGGCAGGCAACTGCCGGGGAAGATATAGGTGTTGATAAACGTGGCCCGTGTCCGGTGCGCTCGGAACCAGCGGTTGGGGACGGTGATCGCCTGGAGGGCCATCATTCCGTCCGGTTTGAGCAGTCGGCCGCAGCAGCGGAAGAACAAGTCGAGGTAATGATGCCCGACCGCCTCGATCATCTCCACCGAGACCAGCTTATCATACGTGCCCGTCAATTTCCGGTAATCCTCACCCAGCACGACCACGCGGTCCTCCAGCCCGGCCTCGCGCACCTTCGCCTGCGCCCAGGCCCGCTGCTCCTTCGAGATCGTGGTGGTCGTCACCCGGCACCCGTACTCCTTGGCGGCATGCAGTGCCAACCCGCCCCAGCCGGTACCGATCTCGAGCAGATGGTCATCCGGCTTGAGGTCAAGCTTGCGGCAGAGACGGTCGAATTTCGCGCGCGAGGCTTCCTCCAGGGAACAGTCCGGACGCGGGAAGTAGGCACAGGAATAGGCCATGGTCTTGTCGAGGAACAGCGAGAAAAAGTCGTTTCCCAGATCGTAATGCGCCATGATATTTCGACGACTGCCGGTCTCGGAGTTCTTGCGGAAGGCATGTGCCAGGTTCTGGAGCGGCCGCAGGAAGGCACCGAAGCGCTGATCGAGCCCGTCGTACAGGGACGCATTGTAGACCACGATGCGCAGCAGCGTCGGCAGGTCGTCGGTCTCCCACGCCCCGCGCATATAGGCCTCTGCCCAGCCGATGGAACCGCCCATCATGGAATCGATATAAAAGGATGGCGCAAAAATGCGGATCACGGCTTGCAGCGGGCAGGCCGCCGTGGCCGCGCCGAAGACATAGCTTTCCTGGCCGTCGTGAATCGTGACCTGCCCGTGTTCAACGTTCGACCCCAGTCGCAGCAACAGGCGTTTCGCCTGACGCTGCACCCAGGTCGGGCGTGACATCGGTGTGGTTGTCAAGTCAGTCTCCATGGTTTCCCCTCCCCGCCTTGCGCCCGGGGTGCTCGTAGAACGGCGTCCGTTTCAGCCATAGCCGTAACGCCTGCCAGTGGATACCGACCAGCACTCTTGTCGTCAAGGCCGGATACCCCATCAGCACCCGCGTCAATGCGCGCGGCGATAGTTCCTTGCGTGTCAGCGTCAGGGTCGCGTCGAAATATTTCTCGCCGTCGATCCTGTCCGTCATGTGTATATTCAAGGCATCAGAAGGCGTGTTGAAGCGCCAGTCGTACATCACGTTCATCGGCATGAACGGCGAGACGTGGAATGTCTTTGGAAACGCCCACTTGAAACGTCCATCCAGCGGATGAAGGCTTTGGCGCACATCCAGGAAGTAGGCTTGCCGCTCGCCCCAGGGCGTGTTGGTGATCTCGGCGATGATCGCGCGCACCTCGCGGCCCGATGCGTCGAAGCAGTAGTAGAAACTGACCGGATTGTAGCAGTAGCCGAAATAGCGGAAATGCGTCAGCAGCCGTATAGGACCGTCCAGCTCCAATCCCAGCTTCTCGCGCACGGCCCCACGCACGGCGTCGGCCAGCGGCACGGCCGGATCGCCGAAGTAGTAGCGCCGGTGGAACGAGGCGAGATTCGGCTGCTCGTACGACCAGAACCGTACGCCATCGAAGAGGCCGGGCAGCTCGTCCAGATCCACATACATCAAAAACAGCCGGTAGCGGAAGGCATTCGGGACCGGCAAAAACCGCCGGTGGCGGATATGCCCGCTGTAGATGCAACTCGCCCGCGGCACTGCGCCGCGTTCCACACTCGTTCCGACTGCTGTCATAATCCCTTGCCGAATGCACCGCATACTCGCAGTGCGCTTTCAACCCCGTCCTCGTGGAAGCCGAATCCCCAATAGGCCCCTGCGAAATGCGTGCGCCTGTCAAGTCCGCTGATCTCGTTGTGGCGCGCCTGCGCGGTTACCCCGCGCGTGGTATAGACCGGATGGTCATACAAATAGCGCCCAAGCTCCCCGCCCACTTCCCCTGACGGGTTCAAGCTGACCAGGAATTCGTGTTTCGAAGCCAAACCTTGCAGGATATTCATGTCATACGTCAGCGTGGCTCGATCAACCGCCTGCGGTGACACGCAGTAGTTCCAACTCGACCATACATGGCGGTGACGCGGCAACAGGCGCGTGTCGGTATGCAGCACGACATCGTTGGGCTGGTACGGCAGCGCCCCCAGCACCTCGCGCTCGGCCGGCGACGCGTCCGCCAGCATGGCCAGCGCCTGGTCGCTATGACAGGCCAGCACGACCTGGTCGAAGCGCTGCGCCTCGCACCCCTCGACCACAACATCCACCCCTTCGGCATCGCGGCGCACCGCGACCACCTTTGTGCTGGTGAGCACCGTTCCGCGCAGTTGCCCGAGCAACGCCTTGACGTAGGCGTGCGAGCCGCCCTTGACGACGTTCCACTGCAGCAGGCGGCTCAGGTCCAGGAACCCGTGGTTCAGGAAGAACTGGACGAACGTCCGCAGCGGGAAATGCTCGAACTCGGCCGGAGCCGCCGACCAGATGGCTGCACCGAAGGGCACCAGGAAGTCGCGCCGGAACGCTTGCGAATAACCGTTCCGGTCTAGATAGGTGCCAATCTCGACGCTGTCGTCCAGATCCCGGACCAGCCGTTTGAATTCACCCCGGAAGCGTTTGATCTCCAGCAGCATCCGCAGGAACGAGGGCCGCAGCAGATTGCTCCGCTGCGCGAACACCGCGTTCCAGGTGGCGAAGCCGTATTCCAGGCCGGCGGCCTGGTTCATCACGCTAAAGCTCATCGAACTGGGCTGGGAATCGACGTTGAGCCGCTTCAACAATTTCGCGAAGTTCGGATAGTTCTCGTAGTTGAAGACGATGAAGCCCGAGTCGACGGCATAATCGCCATCCAGGGAGACATCGATGGTATGCGTATGGCCGCCAATGTAATCATTGGCCTCGAAGACGGTCACCTCGTGCTCCCCGCCCAGGACCAGTGCCGTCACCAGACCGGAAACCCCACTGCCGACAATCGCGATTCTCATGCATGTTCCTTACGGTTTCGGCAATCCTTGCAGGCATTGCATCGAGCGCAGCAGCGCCTCTTCCGGCAACTTGTAATCCGACAGTTTGCCATCAAGGAAAGCCTCGTAGCCCTTGAGGTCCATCAGGCCGTGACCGGACCAGTTCATCACGATGACTTTCTCCTTGCCTTCCTCCTTCGCCCGCTTCGCCTCACGGATGGCCTGAGCAATCGCGTGCGAGGTCTCGGGTGCGGGGATGAACCCCTCCGTACGAGCCCATAGCACAGCCGACTCGTAGCACTCAAGTTGCTCGATCGCGTTGGCCTCGATCAGGCCGAGCTGCAGGGCGTGACTGACCATCGGGGCCATGCCGTGATAACGCAGACCGCCGGCGTGGATGGGTTCGGGCACGAACGTATGCCCCAGGCTGTGCATCGGCAGCAGCGGCGTCATCATCGCCACATCCCCCGAGTCATAGACATACGGTGCGCGGGTCAGCGTCGGGCAGGCCGCCGGCTCGGTACCGATCACCCGCAGTTCCCGCCCGGCCGCCTTGTCCGCCAGGAACGGGAACGCGATACCCGCGAAGTTCGAACCGCCACCGGCGCAGCCGATGATGATGTCAGGATACTCGCCGATCTTCTCGAACTGCTTCTTGGCCTCGAGCCCGATGATGGTCTGGTGCAGCATCACGTGGTTGAGCACGCTGCCCAGTGCGTAGCGCGTATCGTCGCGCTGCACGGCCTGCTCCAGCGCCTCGCTGATGGCGATGGCAAGGCTGCCGGGCGTATTCGGATCGGCCTCCAGGATGCGGCGGCCCACCTCGGTCTCGGTGCTCGGGCTCGCCACGCAGTTTCCACCCCAGACCCGCATCATGATCTTGCGGAACGGTTTCTGGTCGAAGCTGATGCGCACCATGAACACCTTGCACTCCAGTCCCATCAACTGGGTGGCGAACGAAAGCGCGCTGCCCCATTGCCCGGCGCCGGTCTCAGTCGTCAGCCGCTTGATGCCGAAAACCTTGTTGTAGTACGCCTGCGCCACCGCCGTGTTCGGCTTGTGGCTGCCAGCGGGCGATACGCCTTCGTTCTTGTAGTAGATTCGGGCGGGGGTCCCGAGCGCCGCCTCCAGGCGACGGGCTCGGTACAACGGCGTCGGGCGCCACAGCTTGTAGATCGCCAGAACCTCCTCGGGAATGTCGACCCAGCGGTCGGTGCACATTTCCTGCTCAATCAGATTCATCGGGAAGACCGGCGCCAGCGCATCCGGGCCGATCGGGTTGCCGTTCAGATCCACCGGCGGCGGCATGGGCCTCGAAAAGTCCGCATTCAGGTTATACCACTGCCGTGGCAGTTCGTCCTCGTTCAGCCCCACCTTGATAAAGTCGCTCATCACAATCCCTTCGTTCGTTCCAATCCCAACCTTCGACCCAAGAACAGATAATGTGAAAAGCTACCGCACCCAGCCCTGTTCGTCAATACTGTAGCGGCGGCGGGAGAGAGACTGAAGACAGATTCTACAGCAGCCAGCCGAGGGCGAGTGTGGCCGATACGGCGGTATTCTCGATGCCGGCCGCATTCGGATTGAAGAATGTCTCGCCCGAACCGTCGCGGATGTACATGTCGCCGCGCGCCTCCGGGATCGCGTGCCCGTCGAGCGCAACGGTCATGAACAACGAATCGCTGAAGAGATAGGCCAGCTCGCCGCCGAAACCGATGTAATCGATATTGTCGAAGGTCTCGACAAAGTGCAGATCGCGCAGGATGTGGTGATCCTTGTCCTCGGCCTGTACCAGCGGGCTGTAGATACCGTAGAACGAGCCCCAGGCACGTCCGAACGCGACCCGCATGCCGATCCCCGCATACGGCACATCAAAGACCTGCTCGTAGTCGATCCCGTTGACGCCGCCGCTGCTGCCACGGCTGTCCCGCCAGCCATTGACGGAATAGATATAGTTTCGCCCGTACTCGCTCCAGTCCCAGAACAGTTGCTTGTAGCCCAGGATCCCGAAGCATTCCACACTACCGCCACGATATAAGGTATAGGTTCCATTGACGTCGAAGACATGCGCCGCGTTGATATCCACGTCGCCATCCGAGAAATGCGTCCAGTCCATGCCTTCCACAAACCAGTCATAGTCCTCCATGGAGCCGTTGCCCTTGGTGATCCCGATCCATAAGGCGGCATTCAACTGCAAGGAATCCCCGATCGCCGCAGAGACGGAGCCACCGGCCAGCGCCAGGCCGGAAATGTCCCAGATCAGCTCGCTGAGCTGGTGGCTGCCCTCGAAGACCAGTTCGCGGGCCTCGCCGGACTGCATCATCACCCCGCCCCGCAGCGCCACCGTATAATCATTCCCCTCTGCAACCCTCAACGCCGGACCGACCTGCGCCTGCATCCCGAAAGCGCCTGTGCAAACAACCATCGCCGATACCATCGCCATTGCCACCTGTTTCGACATCATGCCACCTCCTTTGACTTCTTCTGCCGCACCCATGCCTTCGCATTCGCCACGAGAGCCAGCGCCGTGCCGATATTAAGCTTGTACTTGATGTTGGCCCGATGCGTCTCCACCGTCTTGATGCTGATTCCCAGTGTATCCGCAATCTGGTTGCGGTCAAGCCCTTCGCCGATCGCCTCGAAGACCCCCAGTTCGCGCGTGCTGAGGCGTCCGTGGATAGTTGCCAGCTCCACCAGGCCTTCCACACTGCCGATGTCATCAAGCGACGCACGGATGGCGTCGCTGACAAAAAGCTCGCCGCGCATGACGGCATGAATGGCTTCCAGGATCGTGCGCGACGCTTCCTGCTTCATGACGTAGCCCCGCGCCCCCGCCCGCACGGCGCGCTCCGCATAGAGCGTCTCGTCATGCATCGAGAGGACCAGCACGCAGGCGGACGGATCGCGCTCGCACAGCATTTTGGTCAGCTCGATGCCGTTGATCCCATCGAGGAATACATCCACCAGGATCAGGTCCGGATGCTGCGCGTCCACCACCACCATCGCGTCATCGGCGCTGCCGGCCTCGCCGCACACCTGCAGCGCCGGATCCTGCTCGATCATCTGCTTCAAGCCGTCCCGCACGATCGGATGATCATCGACCAGCACGATCCGCCGTGGTCCCTTGGTCGTCTCTATCTCGATTTCATTCATTGGTCTCCCCCCCATACCGTCACCATTTTGTTTATAACTCCAAGCGGCCGCATTTGTCACACTCTGTACACAAGACCGTTTAAGTTTTTTTTCGACGAACCTGTAACTTCATTCGTTGCGTGCCTGATTCGTTGTGAATACATTCAGTTGGCCAGGTGCCTGGGCAACAGCATTTACACAACGAATGAGGAACGCAGCGAATAACTGCATTTCTTTTATGCTATATGTGCTTTTTTGCTACGGCGCACCGTTCTCCAACTCGACCGCCGGATCAAACCGGCACTCGACCCGTGTGCCGCCGCCATCCTTCGACACCACCGACAAGCTTCCGCCTGCCAGCGCCGCGCGGTAGCGCATGATCTTGAGACCCATGCCCGCATGCTCGCGCTTTTCCGGAATCCCGCTGCCGTTGTCCTCGACCATCAAGATGCCGATTCCATCCTGGACATCAAGCGAAATCTGCACACGCGTCACCCCGCGTGCATGCTTGACCGCGTTGCCTAGCGCCTCCTGCACGATCCGGTAAAGGTTCGTCGCCATGGCATTATCCGCGATACGGCATGACTCCTCGTCCACGCACTCGAACACGCACTCGAGCCCATGCAACTGCGCGGTCTCGCGCGCCAGCCGCGCAACCGCCACGACGAGGCCCTTGTCCATCACATCCACCGGAAGCAGTCCCCGGACGATCCGTTTCATGTTGGCGATCATGGCCTCGGCCTGGTCGCCGATCCGCCCGGCCGCCTCGGCATCCGGAGACTCTTTCGACTGCAGCCGCGACGCCAGCGCCCGGCTCAGGAAGGCGACACCAACCATCTGCTGACCGATCGAGTCATGCAGGTCGCGCCCGATGCGCGCCCGTTCATTGCCGCTGATGTGAAGCATGTCATTGGTCATTTCCGTCCTCTCGGATATCTCACGCTGCAACGCCGCATTCGCCTCGGCGAGCTGCTCGGTACGTTCCTCGACGCGCTGCTCGAGTTCATCGCGCGCCCGCTGCAACGCCCGCGTCTTGATCGAGACTTCGACCTTCAGCGTTGCATTCCACATCAGCACAATCCCCAGCACCACCGCGACCAGCAACAGGACAACCCCTGCCGTGTACCAGAAGCTCCGGCTCTGGTAGAACGGTTGAACATCGAACACGATCCAGCGGTCGTAGATGCGCCGACGCTCATCCCGTGTGATCTGCGCCAGCGCCTTGTTCAGGATCGAATTCAGGATCGGCCGGTCGCTGCGCGAGGCGAACCGGAACTCGTAAAGCGAGCCCAGCGTGGCCGCCAGGCGTAGATTGGTCAAGCCCTCCTGCTCGATATGGTACGACGCCGACGCCAGATCGGTGACCATCAGGTCGATTTCCCCGAGGGCCGCCTTGATCAGGCCGAAGCGGTCGCTCTCCACCGGCACCAGGTTGTAGGTGGCGCCGCCATGCTCCTGCATGAAGGTGTCGATGCCGTAACCACGCCCGACGCCCATCTTCAGCCGCGGCATGCTCTCAGGCGAGAAGCTGTCCTTGATCGCCGCCCTCATCACCACGATCACGGGGATCCGCATGTACGGTTCCGTGAAAAGCCACGCCCCCGACCGGCGGTCGGACTTCACCAGCACGGGGTGGATGTCGATCTCGCCCCGCGATTCGGCCTCCAGCGTCTGCTCCCACGACTGCGTATACAGGCGCAGGAACCGGACGCCCAGCTTGCGCTCGACCAGCATGAGGAAATCATCGATCAACCCCTTGTAGATCTGCTGGTCCCCCACTAACTGGTCCGGTTTCCAGCGCGGATCCGTCGCCACCACCAGCCGCTGGTCGTTGGCATCCAGCCAGTAGCGCTCCTCCGGCGTCAGGAAATCCCGGCGGCGATTTACAAGCCCGAGCCAGACGCTGTAAGCCATCGCCAGCAGCATCAGCACGACAAACGTCTGAATCAATATTCGTCTAATCATCTCGCGTGCAACCTTCTGTCACGGGCTAGAACACAAGCCCCGCCCGCAGCCCCAGTTCAACCAGCACCTGATCCTCGACCCGGACATTCCCGAAGCCGCGGCCGATCCGGATGGCCGGGTTCATTGTGCCGTGGAAATCGGACCCTCCCGTCAAGACCAGATCGCGCTCCTTGGCCAGCGAGGAGTACAACTGCCGCAGGGGCAGCGGGTGTTCCGGATAAAACACCTCGATCCCCGCCAGCCCGGCCTCCACCAGCGAGTCGAGCATCGCACGCAGCGCACCGTTTGCCAGCTTCAGCGTGAAGGGATGCGCCAGCACGGCCGCGCCGCCGGCCGACACGATTGCCGACACCGCCGCGACCGGCCCGAGCCGGTAACGGTCATGATAGGCAGGCTTGCCCTTGCCCAGCCACTGGTCGAACGCCTCGCGGAAATCCTGGACATACCCCCGAGCCACCAGCGCCTGCGCGATATGCGGACGCCCGGCAACCCCGTCCCCCGCCACCGCCGCCAGTTCCCCGGCGTCAACGGGCATCCCCAGCCCCGCCAGCGTCTCCAGTATCCGCGTATTGCGATCCCGACGCCCCTCGCGTATCTGCGCCAGATCAGCCATGAACCCCGCGTCCGGAATGCCCGAGAAATACCCCAGCACATGCATCGTCCCCGGCCCGAAGTCGGCGCTGATCTCGACACCGGCAATCCCGCACAGCCCCAGCCCCCCGCAGGCGGCAATGAACCGTGCCGTGCCCTCCATGGTGTCGTGATCGGTCAGAGCGACGGCGGTCAGCCCGCTCTCCGCGGCCAGCGCCGCCAGGTCCTCGGGCGAAAGACTGCCGTCGGACAGGTCCGAGTGCGTGTGCAGATCAATCATGCGCCCCCTATTCCCAGTAGCTCGCCTGGGATCCGGGCGTCTCGTGCACCGTCACCCGCGAGATCCGGTAGCGCGGCGTATTGACCGACGCCGACAACCGCTGGTGCAGATACCGGGCGATCCGCTCGCTGGTCGGGTTCTCGACCGAGAAATGCGCATGAGTATTCAGATCGCTGTGATCCAGCTCCGCCACCACCTCGCGCACCGAGGCCTTCAGCACCTTGAAATCCACCAGCAGCCCCAGATCGTCGAGCTCGTCGCCGCGGACATACACCTCCACGTCCCAGTTGTGACCATGGTGCACCACGCAGGCACCGGGGTAGGCCACCAGGTGATGCGCAGCGGAAAACTGAGTCTTGACACTGATCTCGAACATACCATCCCCCTGTTGACTAGACAAACTGGTAGCAACTTTCTACATCGGACGAGACACGGTCGGCGAAATAGGCCGCGATCGCCGTGTCATACGCCGCCGTATGCGCGAAGGCCTTCTTCATCAGCGCCAGGCGCTGCGACAGCGGCAGCGAGCCGCCATTGGCACGCAGGACGTCGATGATGTCCGCGTAGTCCGACGGATCGGTCACGGACGCCGTCCGCAGGTAGTTCTTGGCCGCTGCCCGGATCATGCAGGGCCCTCCGATATCAATATTCGTGCGTGCATCCTCCGGCGTCACCCCCGCCTTGGCGACGGTTTGCGCGAACGGGTAGAGGTTCACCACCACCATGTCGATCGGCACCGCACCCGCCCGCGCCAGGTCCTTGACATGCGCCGCGTTGTAGGTCTCGCTCAGGAGCCCGAGATAGATCTTGAAGTCCAGCGTCTTGACCAGGCCGCCCTGCATCTCCGGCTGCCCCGTGTAGTCCGAAACCGACGTCAGGTTCCGCGCCGCACGCTCGGGGCCCAGCAGCGACCGGATCGCATCGAACGTCCCGCCGGTGGAATAGATCATCACCTCCGGATTCACATCCAGCAACCCCGCCACCAGCAGATCCAGCCCCGTCTTGTCCGAGACACTCGCCAGCACCCGCTGGATCATCACCGCCCCATCGATACGCGCCACCCTGTTCAATGCCATATCCTGCCGCCTTTCGTCGTAATCTATAACTCCTCTTATCGATCGATTAGGGCAAAAGATTAAGGCGAAAGATTAAGGTTGCTTATGCTCCACCCCTAATCTTTTGCCCTAATCATTCGCCTTTATCTTTCCCATTTAACAATAAGCAGAGGATCATCCTACCCCCAAAACCCGCAGTCGTCCAAACTTCTTTTTCGCACGCGGCGTTTTTATGATTGCAATCGTCACGCCAATCCCCTAATTTAACTCCCGACGTTTGAATTGTACCTGTAGCTCAATTGGATAGAGCACCTGACTACGGATCAGGAGGTTAGAGGTTCGATCCCTCTCAGGTACGCCACTCAAAACCCCCGAAAACAAGCGTTTTAGCCTTTATTCATGCGGGTTTCGTGAATTTCCCTTGTGTTTAATAGTCGGTTCGAATTCCTTCGAATTCTACCCCTGCTCCCCCGACTTAAGCAACCATAAGCAACCACATTGCCAGATAAGCAACCGCCTGTTTTTCTCCGTCCAGATCGCAGACGCAAAAAAAGCCGCCTGCCAGCATCGCCAGCAGACGGCCCGGATGATCCCCGTTGCGCCTGATACCTAGAACACACCCAGCAAGGCCTCTGTGCGGCCCTGTAGCGCGTCGGTGGTTCTATCCGGCGTCGTTACACCTTAGCCGCTGCCTAACGGCTTCAACGTCCAGACGGCACCCCTCGGCAATGGCGACAAGTCCCGCCCCCGCTGGTGACAATCTGGTGACAATCGCCTCCGCCGGTTTCCGCGCCGCCGGGTATTGCCGCCCGTCGCTGGTCGTGCGGGTAGCATTGGGAACGGTTCCCAATGTTTCGTCAGGTCTCATTCCGTCAACAAGCCGGTTTGACACCCCGCACAGCCCTGCAATCGCCCGGCTTGAGGTTGCCAAACTCCGCCAGCGCGATTTCAACGCACCGCTGCCAATGACTGCGCACGGCTGGATAGCTTCTTGCTTATGCCGATGTCGGCAAGCGTGGGAGTGGTTTTTTCTACTGGTTCCTTGTGGGTACCGGTAGACTGATAAGGCTGTCCGCCTGTTGCCAAACCATCCCCCTGCTTCTGTTCCCGTATCATCTCCCCCAGCCGTCGCTCGGCCCGAATGCGCGTCCGGTGATGATCTCGGTTTTTTATCCGTTGACGGTTGTTGACGGTTTGTTGACGGTTTTCACCGCTCGCGCGCGCGGATGGACGGTCACGCGGTTCCGTATAGTTACCGCGTGGCGAGTCACCCCCTCGCGCGCGCGAATGGACGGCACCCCCTACAGCAACCGCCGCGCCTGCAACCGTTCCCGCACTGCCACGGGGTCAAGCTGGCATCCCTCGGCAAGCATGGAGAACCAGGAGGATTGAATGAACTCCCGCGCATCCTGCCGCTGCCGTGGTTTACCATAGCGGTAATCTTCAACCGCTCTTTGCAGGATCGCCACGGCAAGGCCATGCAAGCCGCATTCCGGCCTTGTGTCCGTCTCGCTGTCAAAGTCATATTGCACGGCGTTATTGAACCGATTGCAGACGGCGAATCCGGCGACGGCAATAGGCGGCCCAGCGGCGGTATGATCGCCGCTCCCGTATAACATCAGGATGATGGTCTGCCATACGTTCCAGTTCGTCCAGATTGCACTCGGGGAAGCAGTAGCGCAAGCGGTGCCTAATGTCGGCGGTGCAATCTTCAACCCGCATCTCGGCAAGTTCAAGCCTCCCCTCGTAATCGGCAATCGTCATTTTATCCATGGTCAACACCTCAATTAAATTAGTGCCCGTTGCGCATACCGGACGGGCGGCTCGGTGAGCAGAATGCCATGCGCTGGCCCGAATTTCTACGCTTGGTAGAGTGCGGCTTTCGTCGCTGCGCTCATGGCGGCATACCCAGCGGCCCGGCTCCGCGCCTCGGCCTCGAAGACGGTCGCCTCATGTTGAACAACCTGCCCGAAGTTGATCGCGTGAATGCCGTTGTCAATATGCCCGAATCGCGGGCGGAGTTCGGCCTCGACTTGTGCCTTGATCGCCTTGAACCGCTCCGCCTCGGCATTGGCGACAATCTCCAGCCGTTCCGCCTCGGCCTGGAGTTCGCTTTTCTTGACGGGATGGATCTCCACGGTCAAGCGGCGCAACTCCGCCGATGCAATGTCAATCCGGGCGTTCACGTCCATCAGCTTCTTGACATCGCCCGCCCGTTCAATCGCGTCGCGTTCGATCATCAGTCCCTCGATAATCTCGGGGAGTTCCTCAATCCGTGCCTGCATTTCAATGCTGTTCATAGTCTACCGTCCTTCCTTGTTTGTGAGTTTAGCCATTGCCTCCGCCGCCGTCACCTTGGCGGTGAAGATCGCTTTTTCCGTTCGCATGATTTCCTTCTCGTTCTTTGCAGCAATCGCACGCTCGAGCCGGTCCGTCGCAAGTCGGATTTGATCATGCGCCTTCGTGTTATCTTCGGCGTCCGCGGCATCCTGTGCCGTGAATATCCGGCTATCCGCTAAACGTAAGATTTCGGCGGCATCGTTCATCGCTGCCATAAGAAGCCGCTTGTCACGATTCAACGTCTCGAGCGGCATACGCTCTCCCGTCGCCAGCGAGTTCTTGATGTATGCGTCCATCCGGTGCCCCAGCTTCTCCGCTTCCCGTGTGCGCCGTGCGAGTGTCGCCCGCGCGTTCGAGGTTGCTTCATGCTTCCGGTCGAGTTCGGACCGGGTTAATTCTGTCTTCATCTTCTCGTCTCCTCTGTTCGTGCCGGGTTTTTCCGGCGTTCTTTTTTGTGCCGCGTCTCACCTTGAGGCGCAGTCACCAAATCGGCTCCCGTACAACCTTTGATTTCCTTCTTTCAACGTATCGTTTCGCGGCCTGCCGTGGTCCGGTGATGCTGTATTGTGGAGCGAACCCCATTCGTGCCGCCGCCACATAAAGCCCGGTGCAAACGTCGCACCAGTCGTTACGCTCGCCCGGCGTCATCTGCCAGCGGTAGAGAGTCCCCGCGTCGGTCTGCGCATAGGCGGTCAACCGTTCCGCGCATACGCCAGAGGCTAGAATTCCATGGTGCTGGTTTTCGTTGCCGTAAAGGGCGATTGCATCAGGGGCACCGATGGGAAGCAGAAAGCCCTTTTGCATCCTATGCCGCCACAAGTCCGCATCATGGGAGACGGCACGGCCTTTCCCTGCCCATTCGGAAAGGTGCCAGCCCTCGCCCGGTGTGCCTATCACGTTACGGCCTGCGCGGTAGGTCCGTGATCCCCAGCCGCGTGAGGCCTGCCACGGCATACGCGAAACCCTAGCCGCCGCCCGGATGAAGTCGAAAGACGGTTGCATCAGGTAGCCAACATCCAGCATCATTAGATCAATTCGCATTGGATCCCCGCCGCGTGTGATGGTCAAACCGGCAAGGTGTTTGTCGAGCCCGGACAAACCGCGCATCAGTTCCACGGCTTCCGATTCCCTGCCAGTCAGCAGCAAATTGCCGCCGCCCGGATACGTCCCGTAATCAATGACCGACAAGGCCCTTGCATTCGATACGGCCGCAAGTGCCCAGCGTAGTGCATCGGCGTTAATGTCCACCATGCCGACAACCGCCACGGCGTCAGCAGGGGCAACGCATCTTTCAAGACCATTGACGCGGTGTGCAACATGGGAAACGGGCAACTCGAAAACGG
>CAZSRU010000068.1:0-16022 GCA_964609395.1 uncultured Victivallales bacterium | reverse complement strand
GAAAACCTCTTCCAGCGCCAAGCCTAATTCTCCATAGAGAGTCCCGTTCGTTCCGAAGTGCTGGAGTGATACACCGGAGGCAGCTCCTTCAATTATCAACGGAACTGTTACCAAGGCTACCTGTCCTACCGAAGGCACGGCGGGATTGATCGGCACACTGGTCGGTATAACAGAGACCGCGTCCAGCGAGGTCTCACCACTGACTTCCACAGCCGTGATTTCTTCGTTCCCGACAGGAAATCCTGAGCGGAATTTTAAGGGCAACTCGTTCCGCTTTGTGAGCGTGGCCGTGTACGGATTTGCCATGTATATATCCCAAACCCGGTTTGTATAATCAAGCCGAGCTGCAAATTTCAACCAAGTGTTGGCGGGAACCCCCGAGGTAACCACGGGACGAAACCCCCCGGCATTATCATTGAATGCCTGATCATATGCCATCAGTTGGCCATCGGTATTGACGTAGAACGCGGCAGCATCCGTACCAATCGACGGTGCTTCCGAATGCGCCCGTACCTTGGCGTAACTGAACCACCAGACCTTGGAGCCTGCCGGATCATCTATGTTAAATGTCAAGTTGTCCGCCGAATAAATAGCAGCTTCACCCCCCGGGGGTCCATTGGTCCCTTTTGGTGCAATAGCATAACTCCAAGCAGCATTCGGAGGCAAATCTCCACCAATCGCCACGGCATTGAAATTGGTCTCAAACGGCAAGCTCGTGGCGGCATATCCCGACAACGCCCAGCCCGTCAATCCCAGCAGCATGACTATCGCCTTGATTGCTCTCATCGCGTCACCTCGTCTTTCGTGTTTCATTTCTTAAACACCTTTCGAACCGTAATGGTCGCTCCAAAGTCTCACAAGCCCAACCCAGATTTACGATCCGCTCCCCTCAACTTTCTTACTCTGGTTATAGTATCGCACAGGCGAAACCGGGAAGTCAACATTTTTTTCCTAAGGGTTTCCATTAGGGGTTTTTGGGAGGAAAGCAGAAAGTCGAAATAAACTCAACAGCCAGTCCGAACAGCCGATGAACACGCTTTGACAGGTAACGGGGGGCTCGGAAAAAGCAGAAAACCAGCAATTCGCATTTTGGCCGCTGCCGCCTAAAGGCGGGACTACAAACACCGCTGAAACGGGCGAAAACGCGTTTGTAGTCCCGGCTTTAGCCGGAATCGGACCTGGTCGGCATCCAAAATGCGAATTGCCGGCAGAAAGCCCGCCGCGCGGCTGGCCGCGAAAAAAAGATGCGCTGACTTTTATGTAGCGTGATCAAGGAGGACCGGCACCCTTGCTCAACGTTTTTCCGTGCGCCAGTAGGAGCCGTCCCAGTCGGGCGGGGGCGGGGCCGCCTTACAGTCGCTCACCCGCTGGAGCAGCCAGCGCGAGGGGCCATCGTCGCCTGCGGCGAGGATGGCGGCGAGTCGCGATTCGGCGCTGTCCCATTCGCGGTGGCAGAAATCGGCCAGCGCCGCCTCATAGGCGCGGTATTGCGCAACGGTTTCTGGCGTGACCGCATCGGGCTCGCCGATCAGTTCGTAGACCGTGACCCCCTGCTCGCGGCCGGACACGATGAACTGCCCCAGTCGACGGGTAACCAGTCGGTCCCCGATCAGCGCCTGCGTGTCCTCCCCGATCAGGATCCGGCTGCCAACATCACGGTTGATCGGCTCCAGCCGGGAGGCGAGGTTGACGGCATCGCCGATGACCGTGTACTGGAATTTGCGCTCGGACCCCATGTTGCCGGCCGTGACATCGCCGGAGTTGATCCCCATGCGCACCCGCAGGCGCAAACCGAACTCGGCTTCTATCCGGTCGTTGAGCCGATCGAGCAGATGCTGCTGCGCCAGCGCGGATCGACAGGCCCGGTAGGCATGCTGGTCATCGTTATAAGGGGCACCCCAGACTGCCATGACGCTGTCGCCGACGTATTTGTCGAGATAACCGCGATCGGCCAGGATCACATCGGTGACCGGCGTGAGATACAGGTTAAGCAGTCGGATCAGGCGTTCAGGCTCCAGATGCTCGCTAAGGGTAGTGAAATCGGCAATGTCGGAAAACATCACCGTGGCCGGGGTGTTATGGCCTGCGAGGGAGAAGCTCTCGGGATGGTCCTCGAGCCATTCGAGCACACGGTCGGAGACCATGGTCGAGAACATGCCTCGGATCTTGCGGCGCTCGCGCGATTCGGTGAGGTAGCGGAAGGTCAGCAGGCCGAACGAGCCACCCAGGAAGAAGACGGTCGGCGGCACCACGGGCAGGATGGCCAAATCAAAGTGAATGGCGCCATAGGCGGCGATCCAGTAACCCAGCATGGTAAGCAGCAGTGCCCCGGCGACCCGCACGGTGCGCACCGCCAGCGCCAGTCCGATGAAGACGGCCACACAAAGGCCCATCAGCCAGGCGGTCTGGCGTGGACCAAGGGTTTGCAGGAACGCACGGTTCAGGATGGTGTTGATGGCGGTAAGCTGGACGTACACAAGCGGAATGTTCGCATGCACGGGCGTCGCCCCGACATCCACGCCCGTGGTGGTGACGCCGACGATGGCAAGGCGCCCGCGGATCGGGCGCGCGACCTGCCGCGCCTGCGCCAGCCGCACCTCCGGCGTGGTTTCCTCGTAGGCAGGGGCGGTTTCACTGAAACTCAGGGCAGCGAAATCATCAAACCGCCAGCGATAGTTCAGGCGCATCTGGCCATACGCATCTACCGGGATACGAACGACACGATCGGGCAGGCGGATGGTAACCGCCTCGCCGAATTCAACCGTGACCGTGCCGGGCAGCAACGGGAATTGATCCACCCCATGGTGCAGGAGCACGGAAAGCAGGGCGAAGGTGGGCACAAAGCAGCGGCGGGGCGGCGCGTTGGTTGCCGGACGGTCTTCAATCCCCATGACCAGCGGTGCACGGCGCACGACACCATCGGCATCCCGCGGGATGTTCAGCACCCCCGAGAGGGAGTAGTCGAGGAAGTCGCGTGTCGGCAGGCCGCCATTGGGTGAATAGCCGTAGGCCTCGCGCTCCTCCGGGGTGGAAAAATGGATGTCGGCGTCGGGAATCGCAAGAAACGTCATGTAGTCGAATGGGCCCGGCGTCGACGGGTCGCTTTCCGACCAGTAGGGTATGCGCACGGTCTGCGGGGAATCCCAGCCGCCGCGCAGGTTGCAGCCAAGCAGGACCTGGAACCGCTGGTTCTCCTGGATCTCGGCCAGCATGTGAGTCAGCATCCGGTTGGCCTGCTGTAGCACCAGCACGCTCAGCGACTGGATTACGGACGATGGCAGCCCGTCGCGTCCGCCGGCCGTCATCAGGACGGTCAGCGAGTCGATCACGAACGTCAGGGATTGCTGCATGGCATCAGGGGGGGGCGCGCTATCGCCAGCCATTTCCTTGAGGATTATGTCGTAGGCCAGCACGCTCGGACGGCAATAGGTCTGCAGGAAACGGAGCTGATCGAGAAAGGGCTGGCGCGACAGCCAGCGACCCGCCCCGAAACGGCCGGCTTGTGCTTCGGTTTTCTCATCGATCGCCAGCAGCACCAACTCGCGGGTGTCCTCACGCAGGGCGGCAGGCAACAGCCGCAACCGCCAGCGCATGCGGATATCAACCGTGGATTCCTCGGTCGCGCGCATCAGCGGCGCCGTTGCCAGACTGAAGGCCAGCGCACCGACCGCGATCACGACCACGGCAGCAACGCCCTTCCACCGTCCCGCCCACCGTCGCTGGCGTTTTGCGTTTGTGCTCATGCTGACTCCCTGCCAATCACTTCGTGAGGCTAATCAATACAGGATTTGACAGGATAATTTATCGACAGGATAATTGAATACATGCAATTCATTGTCCAGAATCATCCTGTCGTAAAATCAACCTGTCAATGATATTCCGAGCATCCGTTTTGTGATTTTTGTGGCTAAGCCAAACACGATGCGAGATGTCAGGCAGAAAAAAACGCCGCCATCCGTTTGTGCGGAAGGCGGCGTTTATCAGGTTGCAAATGCGGCAGCGGCGTTACACGCGCGTCATGCAGACGCAGGCGTTGTGACCACCGAAGCCAAGCGAATTGTTCAGCGCCACATCCACCACCGCCTCGCGCACCGTGTTCGCCACATAATCCAGATCGCAATCCGGATCGGGGCAGATCTGGTTGATGGTCGGCGGCACGAAGCCGTACTTGATCGCCAGCGCGCAGGCCGCCGCCTCGACACCCGCCGCCGCCCCGAGCAGATGCCCGGTCATCGACTTCGTCGAACTGATCATCACCTTGGAGGCATGATCGCCAAGCGCGCCCTTGATGGCCCGCGTCTCGATCTTGTCGTTCAGGGGCGTGCTCGTGCCATGCGCATTGATGTAGGTAACCTCGTCCGGACGCCGGCCAGCAGCCTTCAGCGCCATCAGCATGGCCCGCGTCGCGCCCTCACCGGTCTCCATCGGCGCGGTCATGTGGTAGGCATCGCAGGTCTGTCCGAAGCCCGCGATCTCACAGTAGATGTTCGCGCCGCGCGCCTTGGCGTGCTCGTACTCCTCCATCACCAGCACCGCCGCACCCTCGCCCATCACGAACCCGTCGCGTTCCTTGTCGAACGGGCGGCTGGCGGTCGCCGGATCGTCGTTGCGTGTGCTCAGCGCCTTCATGGAGGCAAAGCCGGCAATGGCCAGCGGCGTGATCGATGCCTCGGCACCACCAGCCAGCATCACATCCGCCTCGCCTCGCTCGATCACGTGCAGGGCATCGCCCATCGAATGCGCCGCCGACGCACAGGCCGACACCACGGCGTAGTTGGGTCCCTTGAGGTTGTGATCAATCGCGATCAGCCCCGAGGCCATGTTGACAATCATCTGGGGGATCATGAACGGCGAACAGCGGCCAGGCCCCTTTTCGAGCATGGTCGAGTGCTGGGACTCCAGCGTGCCAAGCCCACCGATACCGGAGCTGACGATCGCCCCCATGCGGGTGGGATCCATCTTGTCGCGGTCGAAGCCGGCCTCCGTCATCGCCATCTTGGCGGCCGCCAACCCGAAATGACAGAACCGGTCCATGCGACGCTGTTCTTTCTTGGGAATAAACGCGTCGATATCAAAATCCGTGACCTCGCCGGCAATCTGCGCATCGAACGCCGAAGGGTCAAAACCCTGGATCCGCCGGATTCCGCAGCGCCCGTTACGCAGGCCGTCCTGGAACGCATCGAGCGTGGATCCGATGGGGCTGATCACGCCGATTCCTGTTACGACTACTCTTCTTTTTTGCACTGTCTGCTCCTGTTCGCTTACCTACTTTAACTTCAATTTCACCGATCTATCCAACAGTAGCCCACTCGCGCCGCGAGTGCGGCTTCCGCGTTGTAAGCGAACGGTTGAGTGGCGTATGCACGGTGATTCGCGTAACCGGGCGCACGGAACCGCGGCCTCAGTCGCGGAGCGACTGGACTACAGCGAACATCCGCATTTCCCAGAAACGTTACCACCCTTTTTTCAACTGCCCCCCGGGCAGTATAACCGGAGGGAAAGATTTCCCTCCGGTTTGCAACGCAGAATCAAGACGCTTACGCCTCGATTCCTTTTTCCTTCATGTACTTGACGACCGCGCCGACCGTGGTCAGCTTCTCGGCGTCCTCATCCGGGATGTCCGCACCGAATTCCTCTTCGAACGCCATGACCAGCTCTACGGTATCCAGCGAGTCCGCGCCCAGGTCCTCGATGAACGAGGCGGTCGCCGTCACCTGATCCGCATTCACGCCGAGCTGCTCCACGATGATATCCTTGACTTTGTCTTCCAGTGCCATGTCTCTCTCCTCTTTCGTTTTCCTTTTGAACCTTCCGACCGGGAAGGTCCATCACTACATATACATCCCGCCGTTCACCGACAACACCTGCCCCGTGATGTACGCGGACGCATCGGTTGCCAGGAACAAAACGGCCTTCGCCACATCTGCCGGGCCGCCAAACCGTTTCATCGGTATCTGGTCCAGCATCTTCTGCTTGACTTCATCAGACAGAATCTCCGTCATCTTCGACTCGATAAACCCGGGTGCAATGGCATTGACCCGTATATTCCGCGCCGCCAGTTCACGCGCGGACGATTTGGTCAGCGCGATCACCCCCGCCTTCGATGCCGCATAATTACACTGGCCAGCATTCCCGATCAAGCCAATAATCGAGGCGATGTTGACGATCACGCCCTGCCGGCTTTTCATCATCGGACGCGCCACCGCCTTGGTGAAGAGGAACGTGCCCTTCAGGTTCACGTCCAGGACCGCGTCCCAGTCCTCCTCGCTCATGCGTATCAGCAGGCCGTCCTTCGTGATGCCCGCGTTGTTGACCAGGATATCGACGCCGCCAAAGGCAGCCACCGCCTCATCGACGGCCTTGTTCACATCGTCGCCGCTGCTGACGTTGACCGACAGGCAGAGCGCCTTCGTCCCCAGCGCCTCGACAGCCGCGGCCGTTTCGGCCAGCCATTCGGCTTTCAGATCGCACAACGCCACATTCGCGCCTTGGCGGGCCAGTTCCTCGGCAATGATCCGGCCAATACCCCGGGCCGCCCCGGTCACAATCGCTGTCTTCCCTGTCAATTCACCCATGACTGCATCTCCCATTACTACAAACGTGTCTATAACTTCAATTCAAACCATCACATACTGTGGTTTTTATTTCCTTTGCACACAACGTTAACTCTCTTTTCCGGGCGACGATTACGGATTACGAGGAGAGCGTAGCACCAATCGTCCATCGTAATCGTCGCCCGTAATCGTCCACTGACTTGCAAGACCGATTAAGTCGGTCGGTTAAGGGTATCCGGTTAAGGGTGGCGACTAAGAAGGCGTTTAAGTGGAACAACACTTAACCGCACACTTACTCGGATACCCTTACCCGACCCGCTTCATCGACTCCAGTTACCAATCTGTTTTGACCGCCGCCTCGAGCGTCGCCTTGTCCTGTACGTTGCAAAGTTGCGCGTCACCGGCAATCCGCTTGATCAGGCCGCTGAGCACCTTGCCCGGACCGCACTCGATAAAACGCGTCACACCGGCCGCCGTCATGGCGTCGATGCCTTCGTACCAATGGACCGAACCGGTCACCTGCGCCAGCATCGCGCCGCGGATCGAGGCCGGATCACCGTGCGGACGGCCTGTGACATTCGCCACGACCGGAACCTGCAGGGGCTTGATCTGCACGCTCGCCAGCACCGCTTCCAGTTTCGGCGTGGCTGACGCCATCAGCGAGGAGTGGAACGCACCGGCCACACCCAGCACGATCGCCCGCTTGGCTCCCAGCTCCTTCGCCAGCGCTTCCGCCTGCGCGATCCCCTCGCGCGGCCCGGAAAGCACGGTCTGGTCCGCGGAATTCAGATTGGCCATCTCGACGCCGGTCTTCGCGCAGATCTGCTGCAGCGCATCCGCCGCCAGCCCGATGACGCTCAACATCCCGCCTGCGCGCTCGTCGCACGCCGCCTGCATCGCCGCGCCACGCACCTGCAGCACCCGCAGCGTGTCCTCGAACGACAGGGCCCCGGCCGCGTGCAGCGCGGACCACTCACCCAGGCTCAACCCCGCCATCATCGCCACATCCAGCCTCGGTACCAGCGACTGTAGCGCCCGGTAGCAGGCCACACTGGTCACGAAGATCGCCGGCTGGCAATGGTTCGATTTCGTCAATTCCTCGATCGGTCCCTCGAAACAGAGTTTCGAAAGGCTGTAACCCAGCACCTCGTCCGCCTGCGCATACAGGTCGCGACACACCGGGAACGCCTCAGCCAGATCCTTCCCCATCCCCGCGAATTGGGCACCCTGCCCGGCAAATACAATGGCCGTCTTGCTCATGTCTAGCTCCTGAATCTTCAATTTATTTCAACGTCCAACATCCAACAACCAACATCCAAGTAAACGCTCCCCAACTTGAAACATTGGGTGTTGGGCGTTGGTTGTTGGACGTTCAATACTCAACCACCGTGGCACCCCAGGTGAACCCGCCGCCGAACACAATGGTCAGCAGCACATCGCCGCGCTTGATACGCCCGTCACGTACCCCCTCGTCCAGCGCCAGCGGCACCGTCGCCGCCGTTGTGTTACCGAGACGGTCCAGATTCACAATAAACCGCTCCATCGGGATGCCGACCCGGTCCGAGATGGCCTGCACAATGCGCATGTTGGCCTGGTGCGGGATCACCCAATCGACATCCTCGATCGTCAGGCCCGCCTTGTCCAGGGCCTCACGCCCGGCTTCGGTCATGCAGCGCACGGCGTGCTTGAAAACATTGTTGCCCGCCATCTTGACGACGTGCTGGTGCTGCTCCACGGACTCATGGCTGGCGGGACAGCGGCTGCCGCCACCGGGAATCATCAGCAGGTCGCCCAGCGAGCCGTCGGCACCGGAGGCGGTCGCCATGATCCCGCGATGCGTAAAGGTCTTCTTCAGCACCACCGCACCGGCACCATCCCCGAAAAGGATACAGGTGCCGCGATCCTCCCAGTCGGTCACGGCACTCATCTTGTCGGCCCCGATCACCAGGGCGGTCTCATAGAGGCCGCTGAGCAGCAGGCCGCGCGCGGTCTCCATACTGTAGAGGAACCCGGAACAGGCCGCGGAAAGATCAAAGCACAGCGCCTTGGTGGCACCGATGGCACTCTGAACCAGGCAGGCAGTGCTCGGGAAAAACATATCCGGGGTCACGGTCCCGACGATGATCAGATCCAGGTCCGCCGCCGACACCCCCGCGTCCTCAAGCGCCTGCTTCGCCGCGGGGATCGCCATGTCCGACGTCGCCTCATCTGGACGGGCGATGCGCCGCTCGCGCACCCCCGTGCGGGTCACGATCCACTCATCGGTGGTTTCGACCATGGTTTCCAGTTCGGCATTCGTCAGGACACGCTCGGGCAGATAGGCTCCGGTACCGGCAATCATCACCCGCGGCGTCTTTTCTCGGTCGTCAATCATGGCGTGTGCTCTCCAGGCTCGCAATCCCTTTAACAATATCCTCATTGACATGGCACTGGACCGACTCCGCCGCCACGCGGATCGCATGATACACCGCGTGCCGCGAGGAGCGCCCATGCGCAATGATGCAAACCCCGTTGACCCCCAGCAAAGGCGCCCCGCCATAGGATTCCGGATCCAGTTGCCGCTTAAGGTTCTTGAACGCCCCGCGCAGCAGCAGGCAGGCACTCTTGCGAACCCAGCTAGCCGTCAGTTCGCGTTTGAGCCAGGACGTGACCGCCGTGGCCGTGCTCTCGGTGGTCTTCAGGACGATGTTACCGACAAAACCGTCGCAGACGACGACATCCGTATCGCCCTCGAGAATGTCACGCCCTTCCACATTCCCGCGGAAGTTCAACGGCGATTTCTGCAGACTGGCAAACGTCTTCTTGGTGACATCATTGCCCTTCGAATCCTCGCCGCCGATGCTCAGCAGCCCGACCACCGGACGCTCCCGCCCGAGGATGGCCCGCGAGTAGACACTGCCCATCATCGCGAACTGCACCAGTTGCTCAGGCGTGCAATCCAGATTGGCACCAGCGTCCACCAGGACGACCGGGCTTTTCTGCGTCGGCATGACCGTCGCGATCGCCGGACGGTCGACCCCGGCCAGCGTCCTGAGTTTCAGCGTGCTGGCGGCAACCGCCGCTCCCGTGTTGCCGGCCGACATGACCGCATCCGCCTCGCCGGACTTGACCAACTCGACGGCCCGGCCGATCGAGGAGTCCTTCTTGCGCCGCACGGCCAGGGCCGGGGCCTCCCCCATCTCGACGACCTCGGACGCATGCCGGATCTGGATTTTTGGCGAGATCGCCCCGAGACCGGCCAGTTCGGCACGTATCGCCGTTTCATCACCGACCAGGTAAAGCGTCTCGACATTCGGTAGCGCCGCCGCCAGCACGGTTCCGGCGACCACCTCGCGTGGCGCGTAATCGCCACCCATGGCATCAACAGCTATTCGCATCATCAACCTGGGTTAGTCCGTTTCAACGGTGAGCACCTGCGCACCGCGATACTGACCACAAGTCGGACATACCCGGTGCGGCTGCTTCGGGGCGCTGCACGCGGGACAAGCCTGGCCTACCCGTATGGTTGAGGCATGCGAACCCTTGCGGGCCCTGCATTTCCGTTTGGACGATTTTCTTTTTGGCACTGCCATAACGCACTCTCCTTTTTCCTATAAACCGACTAAAGCCGCCCAGCGGTTGTCTGCGGGCGGCTTGCATTCACACGTCGTCTCGTTCCAGTTCACTCCACATTGCGGGCACAGCCCCTTGCACGCCGGATCACAAATCGGATACGACGGGAAAGCGAGCATCATAGCCTCACGGATATCGTCGGTCAAGTCTACATATTCGGGGGCCGAAACCAGTGACTGATCGTAATGATAGGCCAGATTACCGAGCGAACCCTCAAACCGGCAGTCGCACCGGCGACAGCGCAGTCGCAACGGTGCCTGGAGCGTCCCGTCCACCAGCAGCTCGTCTGAAACCGCCAACGCCCGCAGGCGGTAATGGATCGGTCCGGCGCAACACACCGGGTCATCGGCAGAGGACTCGAGGATTTCCGGCGGAAGCTCCCCTTCAAATGCGGCCCCTTCCTCGGGCAGGTCATTCAGATGTATTTTCATCGCCGTCCTCCTTTGGTATCGCCGCCGGTTCACTGCTCACGGGCTGGCCGAACTTGCGGGCCAGGGCCCGCTGCACCGCCGGCGGGACAAAGTCCGCCGTCCGCCCGCCCAGCCCGGCCACTTCCTTGACCGTGCTGGAGCTGACGTAGCTGTGGTTTTCCTTCGGCATCATGAACAACGTCTCGATCTCCGGCGCCAGTTTGCGGTTCGTCAGCGCCATCTGGAACTCATACTCGAAATCGGAATAGGCCCGCAACCCGCGAATCAGGACACGAACCGACTTGGCCCTTGCATAATTGATCAGCAAGCCGTCGAAGATCTCGACCGTCACGTTGCCAAGCGCCATCCGGTCGACAACCTCGCGGATCATGCCAGCCCGTTCACTGGCGCTGAACAGGGTCTTTTTCATCGTGTCGGCCGAAACCGCGACAATCAGGTTCCCGAATATCTCGGAGCAACGGGTGACCAGGTCCAGATGCCCGAACGTCAGTGGGTCGAATGTGCCCGCATAAATCGCCAGACGCGTCATGTTGCCGTCTCCTTTTCCCGGAATGTCCTCAGGCAGGTCCGCCCGTAATCCCGCTCACGTACCAATTCCCACCCTGCCGCCACCGGCACCGGCTCCCTGGCCCCCTGTTCCAGTACCAGCAATGCGCCCGGCGCGACCAGCGGATGCCGCCTCCCGGACAACAGCTCCAGCAGCTTGCCCGCCAAACCCGCCACCCCATCGCGCAACGCATACGGCGGATCCGCGAAAATCACGTCAAACCCGCGCTCACCACGCCATCCGCGGCAAAACGCGAACACATCCTGGCAACGGCATTCCACCGCCGCCCCGCTACCCAGCAGCGTGGCCACGTTGTCTTTCAACGCCGTGAACACGCGACGATCCTGCTCAACCCAGCAGACATGCCCGGCCCCGCGGCTGGAGGCCTCGAGGCCAACGGCACCCGATCCGGCAAACAAATCCAGGAAGGCGGCACCCCCGATGACGGCCTGCAGCGAGGAGAACAACGCCTCCCTTACACGGTCCTGCGTCGGCCTGACGCTGTCGCCAGGCGGCACCCGCAGGCGTCGTCCGCAAAGACTGCCACCCGTAATTCGCAACAGACCCGCCATTGTCGCCCGGACCGGTTATGCCTTGACCCAGCGCTGGCGCGACATCAGGAAGTCGAGATAATGCGCCCGCTCGAACATGACCGGATCGCCATCGAAGCCCTGCTGGCTGAGCTTGCCCCGGAAATCCTCCACCGACGTATACCCCTTGGCATCCATCCAGGCGTTCAAGCCGTCAACCAGGCTCGTGAGATGCCCGATCCCGTTGCGGAACAGCGTCGACGCCACCTGCGTCACCGTCGCCCCCGCCAGCAGTGCCTTGACCACATCACGGGCCTCCATGATGCCGGTGTTGGCCGCCATGTCCAGCGAAAGCTGGCCGTAAAGCAATCCGATCCAGCGCAGCGGAACCCGCATTTCAGCACTGGTACTGTAGGTCATCTCGTGCAGGACCGATTCCTTGTCCGGATCGATCTCCGGCTGCAGGAATCGGTTGAACATCACGACCCCGTTGGCACCGGCATCCTCGATCTTGCGGATCACATTGCCGACGGAAGTATAGAAGGGACTGATCTTGACCGCGATCGGCAGCTCGACTTCAGCCCGCACCGACGCCACGATGTCCAGCATCTGCTGTTCGGCAGCGACGCCATCGCGCTCCAGATCCGCCTCGACCGTGTAGTAGTTCAGCTCCAGGCCGTTCACGCCCGTGTCGGCAAGCTGCCTGGCATACGTGACCCAATTGCCACGCGAGACCGCATTAAGGCTGCCGATCAGCGGCATCTGCGTCGCGGCACGTGCCCGCTCCACCCAGAAGAGATGTTCCTTCGCCTCACCGTGGCTGATCGCGGGGAAATAGGAAAGCGCCTCGGCGTACGAGTCGGCCCCCTGCGACAACGCCGCGTCAAGATCGCCCATCTCGTGACGGATCTGCTCCTCGAACAGGGACCGGATCACCAGCGCACCGGCCCCCGCCTCCTCGGCACGGACAATATTGTCCACCTTGCTGGACAACGCGCAGGCCGCCACCATTACAGGATTCTTCAGTTCAATCCCCATATATGTCGTAGACAAATCCGCCATGATGTTTTCTCCCGGATTCCGCCGCCACCGCGACGTTTCAGTTAACCGAAACCGCCCCGCAACGGGGCCCCCCTCGAACGCGCATTATGAGTACCACACACCGACGCCTGTAGCATAGCAAAATTTTCACGTTCCAAAAAAAGAGGCGGGAGCATCTTGCTCCCACAGCGACCAGACCCGCACCGTCGTCATCAAGCAGTCGTACTGGCGGGAGCCCCGGAGCGACATTCCATTCCCGGATGAGCGCTAGACGTTAAACCCTCATTTCCCGCTCTATGTAACTACGCCATTTCAGAACACCCTGTAAAATAAGCCCGAAACGTGAGAGTCGTGCTTGTTTCTACCGCCGCATGCAAGGCAACATCTCGGACGTGGCCACGCTCAAGACCACGGTCAAGTCGCTGGACTTTCTCGGCGCAAACCCGCTGCACCTGGTGCTTGACCGGGGTTTCTGCAGCGAGTCGAACATCACCGAGCTGTCGGTGGACCGATTATGGACGAAGCCGAACAGGTTGATGTCGGCAAACTCTTCCATCGGATCCCTGCTCAACCACCGCCCCAATTCCGTGCTTAGATGCCTGTAGCCGTAATCATGTACATCGGAATAGGCCGTAGGCGTGCCTGAGGCTGGTCGGGGTGGGTAATTGGCTGGTATTTCCGTGTATATGGCAGTGGTGTTGTCGGTGGTCGTAGGTGTGGGGGCTGCCGGTTCGTTGCGTTGCTGGATGGTGCCGTTGTAGTCGTAGACGTAAGTGGGGACGGAGGCGCCAAAGGACGTGGATTGTAGGCTGCAGGGCGTGTCTACGGCCCGTTTTCTGCCGGATTTACTGCTGTGGCAGTTGCGGTGTGCGGTGGTTGTCGTAGTCGTAGTGGCGCGCTGGTAAGTACCCGTGATCACAGTCAGCGTCGTGGCGGTGGCGTAGGTGTTGGCGATGGAGGGCAGGACGGCGGCATCGTAGACGTAGGTGCAGGCGCGTTGCAACAGGGCGAAGGGGCCGTAGGCGTAGGTGCGGATCGGGGGGTGTTGCCGGGCGGGGGCGGGCAGCTCGGGGAGCTGCACCTACTGGGGAAACATCGTATGTGCATGGATCCGGCAATGGCCACCTCCTGGATGGACCCTGTTTCTGTCCTAACGCTGTCATCGTTTCCCAAGTTGACGCTTCAGGTGCTCCAGCTCGGCCAATGCCGCCTCCTTCTGGCGGCGCTCATCGGCCTCTCTACTCTCCGCGGCCTCCTTTTGGCGGCGTTCCTCCTTGGCGAGCGCTTTCAGTTCATCCTCGCGGCGGTCGCGTAATTCAAACTCGCTGACGATCTCGTCCTCGACGAGCATCCGCTGGCGTACCTCCTTGTCGGCCACCGCCCGGGCAAGACGACGAATCAGCACCTGACTCTCGTCCGGACTCTCCGTGTCGGCCACATCCAGCAGATGACGGTTATCGGGTTTGATCAAGGCCTGATCGAATACCGCCAGCATCCTTTCCAGCCGATCGCGCCGACGCCCCGCAAGGGCTGGCACCTGTATGATGGCGCAGTCGTGCGTCAGGCTCTCGATGAACTCATCGCGCTCTGTCAAATGCGTCCCTGTCGCATTATCCGTGTAGACACGGTTGACGCGGATCACCGGAACATCCCCGTTGTGCTCGAGGCGGTGCCCGAGGATATAGATCGTGAACAGCTGCATGGCACGCTTACGGGCCGAGCCACCGCTGCCGTCCGTGCCCTGCTCATAGTTCTCCGCAGAGGCATACTGCGTGCCCAGGTAACGGCGGAACCGCTCGATATCCGTATGGAACTTGGCCTTCTGCACCTCGATCAGTACCGCCTTGGTGCCATCGGGCGTCTTCACATGCGCCAGCAGGTCAAGCCGGTACACCGTCCACTGGCGTTCGCCCCTGGCATCCAGTGCCACCTCGGTCGGCCGCAGCTCGATGTCCACGATCTCGAACCCGGTGATCGCCCCGATAATCAGAGCAGCCGCCTTCTTGTCCTCCATCAGGAACTTGAAAACCGCATCATAAATCGGATTGGCTATTTCCATGAAAAACCTCCACCCACAACTTGTCCTCACGCGTCAGACGTGGATAACCTATGGCAGCAGACCGCAAAATGCAACCTCTTTGCGCTTACAAGCCCGCGAGGAGCGAGCGCATAGGCCAGCAAAAACTCGGTCACTATCCGATTGCTCATGGGAGGGCGAGACTCCTGTCGAGCGGCGATAGCCCGCACGGGTAAGGGTATCCGAGTAAGGGTGGCGATTTAGAGTGCGTTTAAGGGTGGGGTTAAGTGTTGTTGCACTTACTCGCTTTCTTAGTTGCAGGAGGACGAAGGCGGCGTAGGCGTAAGTGCGGGGCGGGGTGTGTTGCCGGGCGGGGGCAGCTCGGAGAGCTGCCCCTACTGGAGGCACGTCGTATGTGCATGGATCCGGCAATGGACACCTCCCGGATGGCCCCTGTTTCTAGCCGTTGAAGACCTGCTCGACACTCGCCGCATCCAGCGATGCGTCAATCCAGGCTTCAAGCTGGCTGCTGGAAGCCGCACTGATCTTCTTCGTCACGGACTGCGAAACCGAGCCAAAACGCTTGTTGAGGATCTTGAGCAGCGTCTTTGCGGCTTCTTCCTGCCGGCCTTCCTGCCGGCCTTCCTGCCGGCCTTTTTTGATAAGTTGTTCGGCTATTGTCATGGCTTCCTCCTGTAGTTTCGGCTGCTGTATGGCCTCAACCTGTTTGATATATTCTGTTAAATCGGCATCGTTGTCAACGGCGCAAATATACAGCAGCAACGTTCGGATCATGGATAGACTGCTGTCCTGGTGCGTTAGTTCGGCGAGCAGTTGGAATAGGCGGGGAAGCTCGTGGCGCAGCCCCTTTCGGCTGGTCTTGAGTGCCAGCAAACTGGCCCTGACTATCAGCGTTTGCGGTACTGTTCCCAGATATCCAGAATATAACGCAGCAACCGCAGCGGCATCCATGCATCGGGTGTGCTCTGGTGCTCGAAAAGACAGTAGAGCAGCGCGGGGCTCTTGTCGATCTGCACGGTGTAAAGCAGATCGGACTCGCTGCCGCGAAGCGCTTCATCGGTGTATTTCCCCGGCTGGAGCGCGAGGGTGTCCCAGTCCAGCCGATTACAAAGTTGCGCAGGCAGATAGTTCTGGAAGAAGCCGACAGCGTTCTCGACATGCGAGAACGTCTCCTTGAAAAGCTGATCATGCGGGTTCTGTATGGATTCTTCACTCAAAAAGTTCGCAGGCGGCGAGGGCCGGGGCAAGGCAGCTAAAAGCAGGTACGGA
>CAZSRU010000067.1:1570-16042 GCA_964609395.1 uncultured Victivallales bacterium | reverse complement strand
TGTCGCCACCGGCGACCATGGCGGCGGCGTTGCAATCGGCCACGCCGTTGTAGGCATGCTTGTGGACCGCGTTCTGCTCGGTGCCCTGGCACAGGACGATAGCGACCTGTTTTTCTCCCGCGACCGCTGTCTGGCCCATGGCTGCGGCCAGCTTATGCAGCACCTCCGCCCCGCCCGGGGCGCAGAGGTTGAAGGAAGCCGCGCCGGTGGCGACGGCCTTGGCGTAATCAGCGCAGCCGGCAAAGCCGCAGCCGCCGCAGTTGACACCGGGCAGGATGCCCTCGATCTCGGCGACCTTGGGATCCTCCTTGACGGACAGGAACCGGGCGGCCAGCGCCAGGGCGGAGCCGCAGACGAGACCGACACCGCCGATGGTGCCAGAGGTAACAAGTATCGGGGTCCAATCCATTATTTCACCATATTCGCGAAGCCCATGAATGCAAGACTGAGCAGTCCGGCCGTGATCAGGCTGATGGCTACTCCCTGGAAGGCGCGCGGCGGGTTGGCGCGGTCGATCTTCTCGCGCAGCCCGGTAAAGATGATCAGCGCCAGCGCGAACCCGAGCGCGGCGGCGAACCCGAAGACGACCGCCTTGAGGAAACTGTACTGCAACTGGATGTTGAGCACGGCAACGCCCAGGACCGCGCAGTTGGTGGTGATCAGCGGCAGGAAGATGCCGAGCGCCCCGTGCAATGCCGGCAGGAACTTCCTCATGATGATATCGACGAGCTGCACGAACGCGGCGATCACCAGGATGAAGGCGATCGTCTGGAGGTAGCCCAGCCCGAGGGGATTGAGGAGCTTGTGCTGCAGGGCCCAGGTGACGGCGGAGCCGGAGGTCATCACGAAGATCACCGCGCCGCACATGCCGAGGGCGGTGGAGAGCTTCTTGGACACCCCCAGAAACGGGCAGATCCCGAGAAAACGGGTCAGCACGAAATTATTGACAAGGATGGCACCGATCACAATCAGCAGATATCCGGCCATAGGGCAGTCTCCGGTGAGGACAAAAATATCAAACGGCTGGGGACTATAACGCCTGCGTGGCCAAAAAAAAGCATAAATATTTTACAACGCGTGTTCAGGTTCAGGCAGGGCCATTTAATCTGATATGGCCGGAATAGTGCGCAATCGCCAGATAGGCAACACATTATCGGTCAGGCGTAGCGGCGTGCCGAATCGTCGATCACGTCGGCGCCGGGGAAGCCTTCCGTCCCCTGTTACCGCTCATCAGAGCACTGGCGGTCGCACAGAGACTCAGTAGTCGATATATTGCCGGAAATTTAGATGCGTTTGCCCTGGCTCAACGCATGACTCCTCCGCCCGCCAACTATTCTGGCGCACACCCAATTTTGCCCGCAGTCCATTTTTTTGTCGTTTTTCGGCGGCGGTTTGGGTATCTTCCCCCGGACTTGGGTGGCGATGTAAGTGTTTGAGAAGTTGACGTGGGACGGGCACCCTTGCCTGTCCATCCGCTTGTCCCGCCGTCTTGTCCGACGTAGCTTTAGCGAAGACGGAAGCCTTGGCGAAGGCGGAAGCAAAGGTCCTTTGGTAGCCAGACGGCTTGTGCCCGGAGGTCGGGCAGGGTGCCACGACCTCCTTTGCGACAAGGAACTACGGGGGGGATCGGTTGACGAGAGCGGGCGACGAGAGCGGATTACGAGTGGGGTATTTGAATCGTCCACCGTTCTCGTCGCCCGCTATCGTCAACCGAATAAGTGTGACAAAATGACCAAGATAAAAGATAAGGACGAATGAATATGAGCGAGAACAAGAAGCAAGGCGATTGGCTGACCTACCGGCCGGATATCAAGGTGCTGGACTGCACCGTGCGCGACGGCGGGCTGATCAATAACCACCATTTCGACGACGAGTTCGTGAAGGCCGTCTACCAGGCCAATGTAGCCGCGGGCGTGGATTACATGGAAGTTGGCTACAAGGGTGACAAGGCCCTCTATCCCCCGTCCAAGCATGGCACCTGGAAGCATTGCGACGAGGATACGCTGCGGCGTATTGTCGGCGATAACCCGAGCGATCTGAAGCTGGCCGTGATGGCCGATGCCGAGCGGACGAACTACAAGCGCGACATCCTGCCGAAGTCCGAAAGCGTGATCGACCTGATCCGTGTGGCCTGCTACATCCACCAGGTTCCGCTGGCGATCGACATGGTCAAGGATGCCGTCGACAAGGGCTACGAGGTCATGCTCCAGCTCATGGCGGTCTCGGCGGTCAACGAGGGCGACCTGGACGCCGCCCTGGCGGAGGCCGCCAAGTCGGATGCCGGGGGCGTCTACATCGTCGACAGCTTCGGGTCGCTCTACTCCGAGCAGATCCGGGCATTAACCCTTAAATACCTGGCGGCACTCAAGGGCACCGGCAAGGAGGTCGGTATCCACGCCCACAACAACCAGCAGCTTGCCTATGCCAACACCATCGAGGCGATCATCAGCGGTGCCAGCCGCGTGGACGCCACCTTTGCCGGCATCGGCCGCGGGGCGGGCAACTGCCCGATGGAACTGATTCTCGGGTTCCTGCATAATCCGAAATTCGTGATGCGTCCGGTGCTGGAATGCACGCAGAAGATCTTTGCGCCCCTGGCCAAGGAGATGGACTGGGGCTACAGCATCCCTTACGCCTTGACCGGCCAGCTCAACCGCCATCCGAGTGCGGCCATCGAGTTCCGCGCCGGCAAGACCCCGGACGATTACGTCTCCTTCTACGACCAACTGGTCGAGGAATATTCCTGATTCGTCAGAAAAAGAATGAACCCTCTGACAGTGCCCCGCGATTACACATTGTAACGACGGGTTGCGGTCGCCGTATGTAGCCCAGTTGCGCCGCAACTGAGGCAACGGGATGCGCTTGCAGTTTCGCAAATCCTCGCGAGTATGGCAAACAACCGTTCGCTTACAACGCAGAAGCCGCGCTCGCGGCGCGAGCGGGCTACAACGATCGCAGAGTACAAAATGACCAAGTAATAGGAGGGAATGGTTATGCGTTCATTAGCTGGTTTCCACAAGGTTGTGCTTGCCGGTTTCATCGCGGCGGGCTCGGCGGTTTCCGGGGTACGCGCAGCGGATGAGGCGGTGCAGGATGCACAGCAGCCTGCGACTGCCGTGTTGCCGGATGTCGTCGTGAACGCCACCCGCCTTTCTCTGGAGGCGTCCGAATTGCCCTATGCGTACTACCGCCATGATGGCGCGGACCTGGATCAGGCCGTCGGGCGCACGGCGCTCGACCGCATCGACTACGGGCCGGGGGTGATTATCCAGCAAACGGCACCGGGGCAGACCAGTCCCTATATCCGCGGACTCACCGGCAAGCAGAGCCTGCTGCTGCTCGATGGTGTGCGACTCAATCATGCCACCATGCGCGGCGGTCCCAACGAGTATTCCGCCTTTGTGCCGGGCATGAGCATCGACAGCATCGATGCCATTCTCGGCTCCTCGAGCGTGGTCAACGGTTCCGACGGCCTGACCGGTGCCCTCGACCTGCGCCTGGCAGAACCCGGGCGCGGGGTCGCCAAGGCGGTTTCGCCCTGGCTAGGCACGCGCATCGACACGGCCAATGGCACGCAGTCGTCGGGCGGGGTGGACGGCACGTCCGGCGATTGGCGCTACTCGTTCGAGGGAAGTGTTGATGATTTCCATGAACGTGAGGGTGGAAAGAATGCCAATGACAACCTGTTCGGCAGCAAGGATTACGATCGCATCCCGAATACCGCCTACGACCAGTGGTCCGTGGCGGGCCGGGCGGCCTATGACGGGTTCGCGGACCGATCAATCGATCTGGCTGCCGGCCATACTCGACAGGATGATGCACGGCGCCTCGATGGCTATTACGCGAACAGCGGCAAGAGCAGCCGCATCAGCCGGTATTACGATCCGGAAACGTTCACCTACCTGCACCTGCGCGACAACTGGACGCCGGACGGGCTGTTCCTCGACAAGCTGACCACCACCCTCTGGTGGCACCAGTTCGATGAGCAGCAGGTGCGCGAGGAACTGACCGGCAACAACACGGTCTACCGTCGCCGCGAGTACGACGACCGTATCGACAGCATCGGTATCGAGCCCCAGGCCACCACCCTGCTGGGGGACCACGAGTTAACCTACGGCGCGTTCGCCCTGTTCGAGAAGACGTCCAACGCCTACCGCGAGTTCCGCAACCTGGGTAGGATCGAGGCAACCGGGGCTACGCCCTACAAGCCTGCCGATTGGAGCGGGAGCACCACCATTACCGACGGGGCCGAGTACAATACCTACGCCGTCTACATCCAGGATCTGTGGCAGCTTTCGGATCGGCTGAGCCTGCTTGGCGGCCTGCGCTATACCTTCGTCGAGTGGGCTTTCGACGTGGCCGAGAGCGACACGGACGATTTGACCGGCGGCCTGCGCGCCAGCTATCAGGTCAGCAACGACATGATGGTCTTCGCCGGGGCCTCGAAGGCGTTCCGGGCTCCGAATCTCAATGACCTTGACGGGGCCACCGACCGTGCGTCCAGCGGCACGGTCACGTTCGGTAATCCGGATCTGGAGCCGGAGGTCAGCTACACCGGGGAGGTTGGCTGGCGTTATGCCCGCGGCCGTGATCAACTGGGCGTGAGCGTCTTCTACACGACCATCGACGACGTCATCCAGCGGGTTTATACGACGGGTGAGGCGGCGGGTACGACGGCGAACGGCGAAAGCGCTTATCTGCGGGGGGGCGAATTGCTCTGGGATTACGGCCTGCCGATCCCGGTCGGGCAGCGTCTGGCACTGGTGGGCAGTGTCAGCCTGGTGGATTCGGAAGCGGAGATTCCGCAGGCGGATGGCAGCATCCTGAAGGAGCCGATCAGCCGGGCCAATCGCGTGTACGGGTCTGCCGGGGTGCGCTGCGAGTTGAACCGCAACTGGTGGACAAAGGTTCAGACGCGCTTCCATGACGCCTATGACGAGGACGATATCACGGCCGACGACGCGGCTGATGTTCGCCTCACGGTTCCCGGCGACGAGGACGGCACGGTGCCCGGATTCGCCGTGGTCGACCTTTCGGGCGGTTGGGTTGATGTCAACGGCGACCGCTGGGTGACCCTGACGCTTGAGAACCTGGCCGACAAGACCTACCGTCAGCTCGGTTCCGGCGCGGACGCCCCGGGCATGAACCTCGTCCTGGCCGGCGGTATGCGCTTCTGATTCATTATGTCTTTGCCTTGTTGTCGAAAGGCTGGTACATATTCACCCGACTCATCATTGATTGCGAGGGATGAACGGGATCGGGTGAAAAATGCCAATAAACGCAGACAAACCGCAGTTGTGGAAGGCCGATGTAGAGAAATCTATCGACTTCTACAACGATTGGTTTATCCGTTTTGCACCTGAGACCTACCGGGCGCAGCGACGGATCACGACAGAGGCTGTGCTAGGCGCCTTCAAAAAGACCGCCGATCTGACTTGCATCATCCCGAAGAGCCTCGTTGACGCTCCAGGTCTGCTTCCGATCCTGCGAATGGTTACGGCGCCGCCCTTGGCGCGTGACCGCCTCATGGGCTTGGCCCACGTGAGCAAGTCGCTCATTGACGCCCTTGAAGGGAAGGAGAACAAGCCGGCAAGATTACCGAAGCGGATGCCAGAGAAGGTGCTGCTTGAGAACCTTCAGAAGCTATGCGATGTACTGGCCGAATTGATTGACGACGACTTGATAACGTGGATTTCGTCCAAGAAGAAGCCAAGCAAGCAGGACTTGGCGCGTGCCGCAACCGTGATCGCGGATAGGATGTGCGGGGCGTATTCGGATCCGATTATCCGCAATGCACAGGAGAGACGGCAACTGGCAACACTTGGCCTCTGGCTCCGCAAGAACGGCTACAGGGAGATTACCACCAAGGAAGCCAAAGACCCTTATGCCATGCCGCTTGGCACGTTCGCATACCGTCTCTCGCTTCCGGCAGGCGACAGGAAGTCATCGGTCAATATACCGATTGACTGTATTGTCAAGCCGCTGGGTGCCGCCTTGAGTGACATGCCAATACTCATCGAGGCCAAGTCTGCGGGCGACGCGACCAACACCAATAAACGCAGAAAAGAAGAGGCGCAGAAACTGCACCAGTTGAAGATGCGATATGGCAATAACATAACGTTTCTTCTTTATCTTTGCGGCTATTTCGAGCCGGGCTATCTGGGATACGAGGCGGCAGAGGGAATTGATTGGGTTTGGGAGCACCGCACAGGGGATCTCGCGCCGCTACTTGCGGCTGAGTGTAAAAAAAAAGCACGGACGGTAAGGGAAGGCACGGTCGCATACGGCGTCGATTGGAGCGAAACGCAGGAAGATAATCGGGCCGATGCCCAGCGACTCGCCGATGCATCCAAGAGCGCGGAGGAGCGCAACCGTCTGGGGCAGTTCTCGACGCCCTTCCCTGTGGCATTCCATATGGTCGCCCACTCGATGAAGGCACTGCCACGCGATGCTCTAGTTGAATTTCTGGAACCGGCTCTTGGATCCGGGGTGTTCTATAGTGCGCTTCTGCGTCAAACGGCTTCGACGCAGATATCCAGCGCTACCGGCTGCGAGATCGATCCGGTCTATGGCGACATTGCCAAAGCGATCTGGTCTCCTTCCGGGCTGAAGGTTCTGGGCTCTGATTTTGTTGCGTTCACGTCCGAACCATCTAATTCTGGCAGATTCTCGCTCATTTGCACAAACCCCCCTTACGTCAGGCACCATCACCTTCAAGCCGAACAGAAGGTCGCCTATCAGTCCTTGGTGATGCAACGCCTTGGCCTGCAAGTGAGCGGACTGTCAGGCCTGTATGTCTATTTCGTGCTTTTCGCTGACGGGGTCCTAGCCGACGGTGCCGTTGCCTCATGGCTTCTTCCTGCGGAATTCCTCTACGTCAACTACGGCCGGGTTCTTCGCGATTACCTCACGTCACGGGTGACGCTGCTCTCGATTCACCACTTCAATCCTGACGATGTCCAGTTCGATGACGCCCTCGTCTCCTCCTGCATTGTAACCTATCGAAAGGCGAAGCCGCAAAGCACGTCAAGCTGCGTGGTCTCGTATGGCGACTACCTTGATCCCCAGGAGCAGCGGAACATGCCGATTTCGGAGCTTCGGGGGCTGAACAAGTGGACGATGTCCCATTTCGATGACAGAGGCTCGTCATCCGGCACTCCCCGCCTCAAGGATTTGTTTACCGTGAGACGCGGAGTCGCGACTGGCGCGAACGACTTCTTCATAATCGACAGCGACACCGTTGCCCGATACGACATTCCTAGCGTCTTCCTTAAGCCCATCCTGCCAAGTCCCCGCTACCTCCGTGAGCCGATTATCCAAGCCACTGTCGATGGATTGCCGGATGTGCCCGGCTTTCGCTATCTGCTTGACTGCCATCTTCCCCCGGACAAAGTGCGGCGGCAATACCCTGGTTTGTGGCGATACCTTGAGGAGGGTATGGCTAGGGGGATTCCTGATGGATATCTATGTGCGCAGAAAGAGGTCTGGTACTATCAGGAGAGACGGGAGCCGGCTCCATTCCTGGCCTCGTACATGGGCAGGTCCAACGGCGACCGGGAGTGCCCGATCCGGTTCTTCGTGAACCTTTCCGATGCCATTGTGACAAACGTGTTTTTGAACCTGTATCCGACTTCCAGTCTCTCTGCCTGCCTGGACCGTGACAAGGACCGCCTGATCGAACTTGGCATGGCGCTGAACAAAGTGCCTGCGGAGTGCATTCTCCATGCCGGTCGCGCCTACGGGGGCGGATTACACAAGATAGAACCCAAGGAATTACTTGAGGTGCAGTTGGCATCAGCCCCTGCTTGGGTGAGTGACGCGCTGACGAGGCAACTGGTTCTAATATAACCTTGCAATGTGTCGAGAGGCTGTCTTCTTTGATCTGAGATCGCGGCTTCACAGACGTCTGCAATCTCCCCGGAAATTCGTGCTGGCAAAGCCGGTTATAAAATGATACCAATAAGGTGTCATATAAATAAAACCTAAGGAAATACACCATGCACGAGCCGAATCGTATTGAAATCATGAAACATCTTGAACCGTTCATCGACGAGCGGATCGGCACGCTGCTGCGACCGGTCGATGACCTCTGGCAGCCGACGGACTTCCTGCCCGATTTCGCATCGGAAGCGGGGCACGACGACTTCCTGGAACTACAGGCGGAGGCGAAGCGTCTGCCGGACGATGTGATCAGCGTGCTTGTCGGCGATACGGTGACCGAGGAGGCTCTGCCGACCTATGCCATGTGGCTGGCGCATGTGGAGGGCGTCAGCGAGACGGGGGCCGCCGCGCACAGTCCCTGGACCGCGTGGAACCGGGCCTGGTGCGGCGAGGAGAACCGGCACGGCGACGTGCTGTCGCGCTACCTGATGCTCTCGGGACGTGTGAACATGCGCGAGGTCGATGTGGTGATCAACAACCTTGTCTACGACGGCATGGATATAAAGACCGGTCGCGATCCCTACCGGTTCTTTGTCTACACCAGCTTCCAGGAACTGGCGACCAACCGCTCGCACCGTAATGTCGGCAGGATGGCCCAGGCCGCCGGGGCGGAACGGCTCTTCAAGATGTCGGGTGTCATTGCCGGGGATGAGGGTTGGCACGCGCGGGCCTACCGGCTGTTCGTCGAGAAGTTCCTGGAGCTGGACACCAACGAGGCGATGCTGGCGATCGCCGACCTGTTCCGCAAGCAGATCATCATGCCGGCGATGAACATGCGCGAGCGCGGGGCGGCCAAGGGCGATACGTTCGCCACGTTCGAGGCGCTGGCGCAGCGGATCGGCGTCTACACGGCGCAGGACTACCTGGAGATCCTCGAATTCCTGGTCGATGCCTGGAAGATCCCGGCGTTCAGCGGGCTTTCCACGGCGGCACTTCAGGCCCAGGAGTTCATCTGCGGGTTGCCCGACCGCTACCGCCGCCTCCTCAAGCGACTGCGCGTGCCGACGGCCGTCGAGATGCCGCCCACGTTCCGCTGGCTGGTCCAGCCGGCGTGATTATCCGTTCAGCAGCCAGATCATGCCCGAAAGGCTGGCGATGCTCAGGAGGGTGCTCAGCACGATGGAACCCGCGGCGAGGTGTTCATCCCCGCCCAGTTGCCCGGTCAGCACGTAGGAGGCGATGGCCGTCGGGGTTGCCATCAGGATGCAGACCACCCCGGTTTCCATCGGCGGTAGGCCCAGCAGCCGCGCCAGCGCCAGTCCGGCCAGCGGTCCGGCGACGGTTTTCAGCACCGCCGCCAGCAGGGCGGGCAGGGCGACGTTCCTGATGGGGGTGGTCACCAGTGCACTGCCGACGCACAGCAGAGCCAGCGGCAGCGCGAATTGTCCGGCCACGGTCAGGCTGCGCGTGATCGCCAGCGGCATGTTGCCGGCACCCGCCGTATGCTGCCAGGCGAACCCGGCCACGCAGGCCAGCAGCAGCGGGTTCGTCGCGGTCTTGGCCAGCATGTGCCGCATGGCCTTGGCGGTCAGGCTATGCTGCGCGGCCAGATGCAGGATCACGGCAATGATGTTGTAGGCCACGACGCAGACGCCCAGCCCCATTGCCGCCATCGAGCCGGCTGCCGCGCCTCCCGGACGTCCATCGAAGGCGTAGATCACCACGGGCAGTCCCACGTAGGCGAGGTTGCCCCGGAAGCCCACATGCATGAACGTCGCCAGCGTGCGGGGCGGCTGGCGCAGCAGCAGGCCGATCACCAGGGCGGAGAGGAGTAGCAGGGCAGTCGCCCCCAGCAGGGCCAGTACCAGGCGACCGCTGGCACCTTCGGGCGAGGGCTCGAGTCCGATCTTGAGGAATAGCAGCGAGGGCAGTCCGATCCAGTAGCAGCAGCGGTTGAGTGTATCCACGCCCTTGGCATCAAAGAACCCGAACCGCCGCAGCAGCGCCCCCAGCGCGATCAGCACGAAAACCGGAGCCAGTGTGTCCAGGATAACCATAAGAATTCCTTTCCCGCCGCGATCACAGCAATAGCAGGGCCGAGCCCGTGCAGGCAACCACCGCTCCGCAGATTGCCCTCCCGCTTATCTTCTCCTTGTGGATGATAGCCGTCAACGGGATAATCATGACGGTTGACAGCGAGGTGAACGTCATGGCCAGTCCTGTCGGTATCTGGGTGATGGCATACATCAGCAGGGCGACGCCGATTGTTGGACCCGCGATGGTTCCTGTCGTGAGAATGATCATGGTTGAGCGGTCTTTGAAGGTGTTGATACAGTCCTTGTGCTTGCCAGCCAGTAGCGCAAGCACAAGGAAACAGAGAAGGCCTGCGATGAGCCTGATCTGGGTTGCCGCTACCGGTGACGTCATACCGTCCAAGCCGTTCTTGGCAACGACGTTGGAGATGCCCTGTGCGAGCATGCCAGCGCAGGCAAGCGCGATGCCTAGCCAGGGGATGCCTTCCGTCGGCGCTTCCGGTTTTGTGGGGGGATTTCGTGTTGATGAATTGCTCCTATGGTCTGCTGCGGGATGGGATCGCGTAAGTTTGTCGTTTAAGCGTAACCAAGTAAGAGTGGGGTTAAGAGTGCGACTAAGAACACGGTTAAGTGTAGGGAATGAGCGAAGCGCACACTTTGTCGCACGCTTACGCCTACACTTCGTCGCCACCCTTAGTTGGTTACGCTTAAACGCCCGACTTAACCGGACTGTCAGAGAGTGTATGTGCATATAGGCTATGAAAAATCCCCCCACAAACCCAGAATCGCCCTTCCGTCCGAGGTTTTTCGAGTTGCTCTGGGGTGTTTCAAGGACGACCCAGGCGACCCCTGTCAGGGCAATGAACATTCCTGCGATGTCCAGCGGTGACAACCGCTCATCGAGCCACCACCAGCCGCAAACCGCGGACACGAGCGGCGAAAGCGAGAGAATCAGAAGGCCCAGTCGCGGACCGATGATGAGAAACGCGCGAAAGAGGCACAGGTCGCACAAGAAGAATCCGAGCACACCGGAAAGGCCCATATACAACCACGCGTGCAGTGACGCCGACAGGGGAATTGCCTCGCCAAGGATGAAGTACCCGTAGATCAGTAAAAGCGGCAGGGCGATGATGAGACGGACCGTGTTGACGACCAGGGATCCGATTCGCTTGCCCGCGGCTGTCCAGCACAAGGCGCTGATCGTCCATCCCAATGCCGCGCCGAGCGCGGCGGTTTCTCCTGAATAGGCATACATGCGGGCGGATACTGCCTTGTTTACGGTTCCCCGTCAACTATGCTGTCATGATCTTCCGGAATGCCTCCGGCGTGATGATCGGGCAGGGCCTGAAATCCATTTGACCGCGTCTCCCACATCGTTCTCGGAAATACCAAGGGCCTCCAGTTTCTCATGCACGGCGCTCAATGGCTTTGTATTCACGGGTTCAAGAATAATACGCCCGTATTCCGCGCGAACCTCGAAATACTGACTTCCCGGAAATTGACTGACGACGCTTTTCGGCAAGGGCAATTGATTCTTACTGGTCATTTTTGCAAGCATATCGGATCTCCCGTTATTTCTTACATCCTTGCTGCGAAGACGCAAGCATTGGTTTGTAATTTCATTCGTTGCGTTCCTTATTCGTTGTGTAAATAGTCGGTTTGCCCATTTATGCTCGGTGTTTCGTGAAGCAGTATCAGGTTTTCACAACGAATCAGGAACGCAACGAATAAGATCAAGAAAAACCTGCTGTTGAGTAGATATTCTCCAAAAAGGTACCAATCTGTTTTTGCACGGGGGCCCCGGGGGGGGCCGGCTTGTTTATAGCTTCATTTGTGCCTGTAGCCCGCTCGCGCCGCGAGCGTGGCTCCTGCGTTGTAAGCGGACGGTTGTTTACCATGCCTGCGGGGGATTTGCGATATCGTGTGCGCGCCCCGGTGCCTCAGTTGCGGCGCAACTGGGCTACCTACTAACGCAGCGGTTCGCCATCCGTCCCGACCTTGCGGGCGGTCAGCAGCATGTAGATCAGCCGCTGGCCATCGCGGGACGGGATGCCGCCGCCGATCAGCAGGCGTTTTCCGTTGGTGACCAGCACGTTGGATGTTTCCTTGTACGTGTGGAAATACGGTTGCGGCATGTTGATCTGGTGTGCCTTCCCGTCCGCGTCCACGAAGGTACCGCCGAATTGCTCCCACACGGGGGCCTCGGTAAATTCCGGACTAAGGCTGATGCTGATCAGGTTGCCATCCGGGCTTATCTCGGGTGTTACCTCCACTATGACGCCCACTTCGCGTGTTGCAAAATCCTGCGGTTCGATCATGAAGGCCGCGGCGGTGCTGTTGGTGTTGGTATCGCCTCCGATGCTAGAGACCCCGAATTCAGTCGGGTAGATATATTCGCTACAACCCTTGATCGCTGCCGCCTGGCCGCTTTGGGTGAGAACCCGTGGTGCGGCCAGCAGTTCGGCCTGACCACTGGTCCATAAGGCCGTCAGCGCTGCCGTCGAAACCCCGTCGGGCCCGAGTTCTGCGAGTGGCTGGCGATCAAATGCCAGGATCGCGAGTTCTATCTCGATCTGGTAGGGATGTACATTGAGCATCGCTAGGCAGTCCTCGAAAATCGCCAGGTTTTCTTCCGTGTTAGCGACGGTAAGCTTATCCAAGCCATGCACATACTTGATGTAGCTGCCGGTTGGCCATGGCACGCCCATTTCTTCAAAAAACGATTTCAGGTTCAGGTCGTCCTCATCTTTGACCCACGCTCTAGGTCCCATTAATTTGTTGAAAGCGCCCTGTTGATTCTGTCGCATCGACGATCCGATATCTCTAAGCCGGTAGATTGATGACGATAGGACGTCATACAGCCGGACGACTATTGGTCCCTCCGGTGCATTCCGGTGCATGATCACGACAGCCCCGTCGCGGATGCTGTACTTACAGCCTGCTATATCGACGGCGTAATCCAGTGCCTCCTTGAGCGTAATGTCAAGGGCGCTGAAAGTGATCAAGGGTATCTCGGTCGAAGCAGCATGAACGTGATTCGTATCCGCCGCAAGGGGATCGCCGACGGGGATTCCGTTTGAATTCGCGCAGAAGCAATCCGTATATACGGGTGGCGTCCAGTCGTCCAGTTTCAGGATTACAGTGACGCCGCGCCGGTCAGCGGAGAACTCTTGCGAGTGCTTAACCAGAAAGGTGATGACATCCCGGAGATTGGCTTGGCGGAAGTCGACTTCCGGTATCCGGATGGCTTGCATCGCGTCGAGGATGCGGTTCGCCTGCGACCGGACGTTGACGACGCTGGCGGTGTTCGTCCCCACCTGGAGGGCTTCACCCTCGCGGAAGCGGAAAGGTCCGGTCAGTTCCCCCGAGGGCGAGCGCAGTTGGAAATCCTGTGCGGCAGCCGTCAGGGCGCAGCAGGCAACGGTCAGCATGGCAAGTAAACGCATGGTCTTTTCCTTTTTTAGAGGTTTTCCCGGTTGATCAAATTCACAATGACTTTGCAGATGATGTCCTTCTCGGCAGGCTTGCTTTCGGCGATTAGCAGGGTGAGGGCGACGAGGGCATTGTCGGCGAGGCGTTTCCCGCCGTCGGCACGGTAAAGGATGCCGTTGGCATCGAGATACCAGATGAACAGGAAGGCGGCGATGCGCTTGTTGCCGTCGACGAAGGCGTGATTCTTGACGACGAAGTAAAGCAGGTGCGCGGCCTTTTCCTCCAGGCTGGGGTAAACGTCGCGCCCGCCGAATGTCTGATAGACCGCGCCGATCGCGCTGGCGAGCCCTTTGTCCTTCTCGCGTCCGAACAGACCGCCTGCCAGGTTGCCCATGGTCGCCTGCATGCGTGCAATGGCGGTTGTTGCCGATTCATAGGTCAGCTCAAAGCATTCGGTTTGGGTAGTCCCATTCATGCGAAGTTGCTGGTGGTCGTACTGATCGAGCAGGCGCAGGGCCAGCGAATAGTCCGTGATGACTTTCAGCAGGCCCTGGGCCTCATCGGCCGAAACCGATTTCTCGGCCAGGATGCGGCCCATGACATCGACCGCATTCCGGAGTTCGGCCAACCGCGAAACCTCGGCCTTCAGCCGCTTCTCGTTGAGCGTGTAGCCTTGCAGAATATGCTCGCGCAATAACTGGGTCGCCCACATACGGAACTGGGTGCCGCGTTTGGAATTGACGCGATAGCCAACGGAAATAATCATGTCGAGATTGTAGATATCCATCTGGCGGAGTTTGCCATCGGCGGCAACCTGTGCAATTTTTGCACCGGTTGCTGAGTGAGGTAATTCATTGGTGGCATATATGTTACGAATATGCCGAACAATGACTGTACGATCTCTCCCAAACAGCTCCGCCATCTGGTGTGTGTCCAGCCAGACGGTATCCTGATCCAGCCGGACATCCAGGCTCGTCCGCCCGTCTTTGGCCTTATACAAGACGATATCGCCGCCTTTTCCGGCAATCGTGTTTGCGGCGGTGTGTGGATGCTTATTCATGGCGCTTTCCTAGAGCATGGAGCCGAAGTGCGACAGGAAGAACTGCTTCTGTCCCGTCCACCAGCC
>CAZSRU010000067.1:0-1470 GCA_964609395.1 uncultured Victivallales bacterium | reverse complement strand
ATCGGCGTGTTCTCCCTGCGGGACCAGCTTGCCGCATCCGGCGCGTTCGACGCGATTATCGAGGGTGAGGCGGAGACGGTCTGGCCCGCCGTGCTGGATGACTACCGGGCCGGTCGCCTGCAGCCGGCCTACGCGGGCGGGCGCTGCGAGGATTTGTCCGGCCTGCCCGCGGCACGGTTCGATCTCGTGGACTTCCGCCGCTACTGGCGCATGCCGGGGCAGCGGCTCCCCTGGCTGACGATCGAGACCTCGCGCGGCTGTCCGCACCACTGTGCCTTCTGCGCGATCCGCCTGTACTTCGGCCAGCGCATGCGCTACCGCCCGGTCGGGGAGGTCGTCGACGAGATCCGGGCGCTGGGGGCGCGCTACGTCATCCTGACCGACGACAACCTCGGGGCGGACCCCGAGCGCGCCCGAGAGCTTTTTACGGCCCTAAAGCCGCTTGGAATTCGGTGGGGCGGGCAGATCGGCGTCGAGATCGTGCGCCACCCGGATGTGCTGCGGCTGGCGGCACAGAGCGGCTGCCGCTTCCTTGGCGTGGGGGTCGAGTCGCTGCAGCCCGACAACCTGCGCGACATGCACAAGGCGCAGGGCAACCAGTACCCGATCGAGAACGTGGCCCGTACGTTCCGCGAATGCGGCATCGCCATGGTCGCCAGCATGATCTTCGGCATGGACCACGACACACCTGAGAGCCTGCGGCAGACCGTGGACCGCCTGCTGCTTAGCGGGGTGGAATTCATGCTGCCCTGGGTGCTCTGTCCGGGGCCCGGCTGCGAAGTGCATGACCAGCTCAAGCGCGAAGGCCGTCTGCTGCACGAGAACTATTCGCTCTACAACGGGATGGATGTCGTCTTCCAACCGAAACACATGACCCCGGCGCAATTGGCCGAATGCAGCCGTGACGCCCTGCGGCGGTTCTACCGTCTGCGGCACATCGCGCCCCGTGTGCGACATGCCGCGCACCGGACGGATGTGCTGGGGCTGAGCCTGTTCTTCTGGAGCATGAGCCGGCGCTACCGGCATCCGTTCTCGGGGGTGGTGTGAGGTAAGGGGTAAGAGGTAAGAGGTAAGAGGGGGGGGATGTCACCACAAAGAACGGGCATGTGGGAAGCACTTGTGGCTGGGCTGCGCTTGTGGCTGGGCTGCACTTGTAGCCGGGTAAGCACTTGTAGCCGGGGTCGGTGACCCCGGCCGTGCATGGGGAAGCAAACGGGAGAGAGGCATCGCCATTTACATTCCCATGCGCAGCGGCGCGCGAGGATGCTCGCCCCCCAGTGAATGCGGAATGTCGAATGCGGAATGTCGGATGGGGGGCGAGCGTCCTCGCGAGCCTGCGGAGCAAAGGGTTTGTAGTTCCGCCTTCAGGCGGCTGCGGAGCAAAGGCCCGTTGTCAATGGGTCTGCTTATACTTGGGAGGCTCTTGCAAAACCTCCGTACGGCTCACCACAGGTTCGCCCTCCATTAAGA
>CAZSRU010000066.1:0-16234 GCA_964609395.1 uncultured Victivallales bacterium | reverse complement strand
TTTGGAGGCGTGGCGACTATGGCACAACTGTTTGGGCATGAAAAGCTGAAGGTCTTCGGCATCGCATACAAATCGGCCGTCCAGTCGGCTTCACTTGTGGATCTGGCTACAGCCAAGGGCCCTACTGATGTTTCCCGAGTGGATCACGGGCGCGAGCTTTTGAGACGGATCGCGGCAATGCTCACATCTCTGTCAAAGGTCGCAGCCCATAACTCTTAGTCCCACACTTCATCGCACGCTTGAGCTCACGCTTACTTGGTTACGCTTAAACCACCTGCTTAGTCGGCATTGCGTACGAAAGAAGACCACAATTTACCCACAGATTCTGCGGAAGACCCAGAAGTATAACCGCACAATCAGATTTACCGCCTTGCCGCGCATTCTCATATTTGCTAGTTTGCAATCAGTTGCAGTCATCCCTTCCAGGGAAAATATGCGGAATTTTGTAATCAAGTCACTGCCATAAAGACAAAAGCTGATAGCATTCAGCTCGTTGCCAAGGAGGAAGTATGCCGACGATCTCGATGTTTTATGGAATTATCGTAGCTATGTATTTTGTAGACAACGCTCGTCACAAATGTCCGCATATTCATGTTAAATATCAGGAACACGAAGTTGTGTTGTCAATCCCAGGCGGCGAAATACTGGATGGAGCAATACCAGGGAATAAACTGAAACTTGTGCAGGCATGGATGGAGATACATTGTGACGAATTAATGGCTGACTGGGAGCTAGCCGTCAGCGGCCAGCAACCCTACAAAATTGAACCACTGAGGTGAACCATGAATCCTCGTGTAAAAGATGTGATTCCTATCGATAACTATTGCTTGCAGCTTACCTTTTCCAATGGCGAGCAGGGCGTCTACGACTGTTCTCACCTGTTGACATTCGGTGTTTTTCGCGAGCTGATAGATTGTGCGTATTTCCGGCAAGTCAAGGTAGAGCATGGCACTGTCGTTTGGCCACATGAACAAGATATCTGTCCAGATACACTTTATGAGAAATCTTCTCGCGCACCTGCGCCGTACCGAGCAGCAGATGCACGCATTCGCCATGCAGCCGAGGCCAGCACTCCCTACGGCAGTGAAAAATCGCCATTGGAACGTGCGAAGGGATTCTATGCGCAGAAGGAATATGACTGCTGTGCATTGATGCTTTGCAAGGAACTTGAGAATATACTGAAAGCTTATCTTCTTCCTCGTGAGCAGCGCGACAAGAACTGTAATGAACTCGATCTGGCTGGGTTGATAGCAAAGGCAAAAGCAAGGTCATCCGGCGATGCAAACGAAATGCTTGCCAAGCTGGACATTGACCGGCGGCACATCCTGAATCCACTTGTGCATGACGACCACCGAAACACCTATAGCGAGGAGATCCGATCCGCACTGAAAGATGTGGAGATGCTGAAAGAACTGTTGAAATAAACTAAATCGACTACATCGTCTACCAGCTCTACAACCTAACCCCCGAAGAAATCGCCACCATCGAATCTGGCACAGGAGTCAAGTCCTTATGAACCAATTAAGGATACAGATTACGCCGCAGGATGAAACGGTACGACATCGCGGGGCGTTATCCCGACACCCTCGGCCCGCCCCCGACGCGAGAGGAAGCAAAATCGAGACAAGTAACCGCCCAAGAGGTCTTTACATGGTTGATTCGTCAGTTATAGCCATCGTTCGCCGATACCTTGATGCGGTGCTGCGCGCGGGAATCCCCGCCGAGAAGGCCGTTATCTACGGGTCGTTTGCCCGCAGCGAGCAGACAAAGGAGAGCGACATTGACGTGCTCGTCCTCTCACCGCTTTTTGACCGGTTGAAGGAGAGCAAGGTGCTCGATCTGCTCTGGCGATTGACGCGACAAGTGGACATCCGAATCGAACCGATTGCCGTGGGCGTTCGCGAGTTCGAGGAGGATAACGGTTCGCCGCTGATCGGCGTCGCTCGGCGGGACGGTTTTGTGGTTTCCTTGCCGACTGTGGCCATGGTCCACGAAAGACCTGCAGGCTATGGCGGGGATAAGCCATTGTAGGGTGGTGCGGTGCGTATCGAAAAACTAACAATCAAGAATTACCGTTTCTTTGCCGATGCGTTTGCCTTGGACATCGGCGGTGAGAATGTGCTGCTGTACGGCGAGAACGGAACTGGAAAAAGTTCCATCTACCGAGCTATGGAACTGCTTGCCGGAGAAAAATCGCCATACTTGCAATCCGGCAGCTTAATCGGTAGATTGAAGCCATGGATGCCGACGTATTGTGGAGGATGAATGATGATTACCCAGAATCCGCACCCGGTTCGGACTGCGATTAGCGGCGATGTCTCATCCCGAGCGGATTGTCTTGTTCGGATCTTAACCGGCTGGCAAAGGGCTTTTGCACCGCATCGGCCTCACCGAGGCCAGCTACAACCCCCTGTCTGCAAGAGGGTAGGTGAATTCCTTATCGAAGCCATGCCGGTCAGACGTTGGCGGCCAGTTTGGCGGCCAGGCCGGTGTAGGTCTGCGGGGTCATCGCCAGCAGGCGGGCCTTGTCGTCCGGGTCGAGTGGCAGGGTGCTGACGAACGCCTGCAGGGTCTCGCGCGTGACCGCCTGCCCTCGTGTCAGTTCCTTGAGCTGCTCGTACGGGTTCTCGATGCCGTTCTTGCGCATGACGGTCTGGATCGGCTCGGCCATCACCTCCCAGGCGTGGTCGAGATCCTCCGCCAGGCGGGCGGTGTTGAGCTTGAGCTTGCCGAGTCCCTTGAGCGTGGACAGGCAGGCGATGAGCGTGTAGCCGAACGCGCTGCCCATGTTGCGCAGTGCGGTCGAGTCGGTCAGGTCGCGCTGCAGGCGCGAGATCGGCAGCTTCTCGGCCAAGTGGCTGAAGAGCGAGTTGGCGATCCCGAGGTTACCCTCGCTGTTCTCGAAATCGATCGGGTTGACCTTGTGCGGCATGGTCGATGACCCGACCTCGCCCTTGACGGTCTTCTGGCCGAAATAGCCCATGGAAATATAGGTCCAGATGTCGCGGTTGAGGCTGATCAGGACCGTGTTCCAGCGCACCATCGCGTGGAAGAGTTCGGCCATGGTGTCGTGCGGTTCGATCTGCGTGGTGTAGCGGTTCTGCTGCAGGCCGAGGCGTTTTTCGAGTATACCGGCGGCAAGCGCTTCCCAGTCGACGTCCGGGTAGGCCGCGAGGTGCGCGTTGAAATTGCCCACCGCCCCGTTGATCTTGGCGGTCAGCCTGACCGCCGCGATCTGCTCGCGCTGGCGCTGCAGGCGGTTGGCGAAGACGGCCAGCTCCTTGCCGACGGTCGTCGGCGAGGCGGTCTGGCCGTGGGTGCGGGCCAGCATGGGGACGTCGGCAAACTCGGACGCCATGGCCTTGAGTTTTTCGATGATGCGGTCCTGCTCGGCGCCGAGGATGGCGATCCCGTCGCGAAGCTGCAGGGCATGGGCGACGTTGTTGATGTCCTCCGAGGTGCATGCGAAATGCAGGAACTCGCTCAACGGGGCCATGGTCGTCTTCCCGAGTCTCTCCTTGAGGAAATACTCGACCGCCTTGACATCGTGGTTGGTTGTCGCCTCGATCGTCTTCACACGCAGGCCGTCCTCCGGCGTGAAGCCACTGCCGATCTTGCGCAGGGTAGCCAGCTCGTCATCCGCCAGGCGGCGTGCATGCGGGATCCCCGGCTCGGCACAGAGCGCGGCCAGCCATTCGATCTCGACCAGTACGCGGAAGCGGATCAGGCCGAACTCGGAGAATACCGGGCTCAGGGCGGAGGTCTTGTCGGTATAGCGTCCGTCAAGCGGACTCAGAGCGGTCAGTGCGTTCATGCGCGAATCCTTTCAATCGGGTTTCGGGGCACTTTAGGTTACCATGCCCTTGATTTCAATGAGAATTCCCGCTCATGCGCTGTAGTTCTCATTTTTACTTCGGTAACATTTTTTTCTGGCGCAACGCGTTATCTGGCGCACCAACGTCATCACCCCGCAATTAGATTGTACGCGTTGCTGATCGGGATTGCCAGCGTCGACGTCGTAAAAGAGGATCGGTTCACCGCGCTTGACTACGGGCGCGGTTCTTGTTTTCATAGCCGGGTCATGAAGGCGCCATGCGTGGTGCAAGCGCATCGTGACGGCTTGTCGCCAGCCTTTCCGGACGGAAGGGTATAGTGGCTTCTGCAAAAACAAGGGTAAACGATGTTTTCATCAAAAGAGAGTCTTGTCACATTCTGCATCGGCGCGGGGGGCCTCGTGCTCGGCATCCTGATGGCGGTGACCGGAGCCGCGTGCCTGCATACCGGCACGGGGACACCCGAGTACATCATCAGCCTGCGTAACACGGGGCTGACCTTTATCGTGCTGAGTGCGCTCTGGCTTGCCCTGACCATCGCAAAGGAATTGAACCGCAAATAAAGCAAAGGAAATGACCATGTACAAAATCGGCATCGATCTCGGTGGCACGAAAATCGAGGGGATCATTCTCGACGGCAACGACAAGGAGATCACCCGCAAGCGCATCCCGACCGAGCGGGACAAGGGCTACGACCACATTCTCGGCAACATCACCTCGGTCTACCGCGACCTGACGGCGGTCATCGACAATGCCCCGCATACCCTCGGCATGGGTACCCCCGGCGCGATCTCCCCAAAATCCGGGCTGCTGAAGAATTCCAATACGGTCATCATGAACGGCAAACCCGTCAAGCACGACCTCGAGGCGCGCTTCGGACGGACGTTCGAGATGCAGAACGATGCGAACTGCTTTGCGATGGCGGAAGCCATGCACGGGGCGGGCGCGGGGAAATCGCTGGTCTTCGGCGTGATCATGGGCACCGGTTGCGGCGGCGGACTCGTCCACAACGGCAAGGTTCATACCGGTATCATGGCCATCGGTGGTGAATGGGGGCACATGTCGATAGACCCCAACGGGCCGAAATGCTATTGCGGCACCAACGGATGCATCGAGACCTACATCAGCGGCGGCGGACTGACAAAGCGCTATGCCGAACGCTACGGCGAAAAGAGACCGCTGCTGGAGGTCGAGAAGGCTTATTTCGCGGGGGAACCGCGCGCGGTCGAGTTCATGCAGACGTTCTTCGTCAATTTCGGCCGGGCTATGGCCAACCTGATCAACATTCTCGATCCGGATGTCGTCGTGCTCGGCGGCGGTTTCTCCAAGTTCAAGGCCATCTACACCGAAGGCGTCAAGGAAGTCGAGCGCCAGGTCTTCAGCGACAGCCTCGAAACCCCCATCGTCCAGCACAAGCTGGGCGATTCGGCGGGCGTGCTCGGTGCCGCCTATATCGGCATCTGAAATGACGTACACATGACCGACACACCGCCAGTCCATCGTTCCCGCCGCGAGACCCAGAGCGGCCTGCGCCTTTCCATCCTGGCCAGTTGCCACGGCATGGTCTGGGTGGCGGCCGCGCTGGGCATGCCGCTGACGATGTTCCTGGAGGCGCTGGGTGCCAGCGGCCTGATGCTGGGCTTGGCGATGACGGCCCAGCAGGTGGCCATGGCCTTCCAGTTGCCGGGCGGCATTATCGCCAACCGCCTGCGCCACCTCAAACCCGTGTGGTTCGCCTTTGCCCTGCCACACCGGCTGGTCTGGTTCGCCCTGCCGGCGCTGCCCTTCCTGTTCGCCGGCAACCCGCATACTGCGGCCATGGCCACGGTCGGCATCGTGGCCGTTAGCGCAGTGCTCGGTAATCTCGGCTCCCCCGCCTGGTTCGGCTGGATGTCGGCGCTGGTGCCCTCCCGCGAGAGCGGTTCGTTCTGGGGCATCCGCCAGGCTTGGACCATGGCGGTCTTCCTGCTGGCCACGGCGCTGAGCGGCTGGCTGCTCGACATCACCGGGGCATCCGACGGCCCCTGGCGCTTCCGCGGCTTCATGCTCGTGTTCGCCGTGGCCGCCGTCTTCGGCACGGCGGATGTCCTGATCCACGCGCGGGTACCCTCGCCGCAGGTGATCGAACCGCAGTCGGGCAATCCCCTTGCCACCCTGCGCAATATCCTGCGCGACCGAGATTTCCGGATGCTGACGCTGGCCTTCGGGCTCTGGGGCATCAGCCTCGGCATCTCGGGCCCGTTCGCGATCGTCTACCTCAAGCGCGTGTTCGATGCCTCCTATTCGCAACTCGCCGCGATGACGATCACCTTCTCGCTCGGCACGATCATCGCCGGTCTCTTCTGGGGCCGGATCATGGACACGATCGGCGGCCGCTCTTTCGGCAGCATCATGCTGCTCTCGATCCCCCTGTTCTCGATTCCCTGGTTCCTGCTTTCGGGGCAGTCGTATGACCTGCCCTGGCTGGGACACACGCCGGAGGCCGTTGTCGTCTACGTCGTGGTGAACTTCTTTTCCGGCGCGTTCTTCTCCGGCGTCACGCTCTGCCAGATCAACCTGATCACCACCCTCGCCACGGCCGAGAGCCGCACCATCACCATGGCGCTGCACTTCACGCTGGTCGGGCTGATCGGTGCTGCCGGGCCGGCCATCGGCGGGCGCCTGATGGACCTGCTGGCGGATGTGCCGATCGGGATCAACCTGCCGCGCGGGATCGCGTTCTCCTTCTTCCACTGCCAGGCGCTGCTGCATATCGGAATGGCGATGGCCGCCACCTGGATCTTCCACAAGACCAGCCCCGCCGTCACCGATGTGCCGATCCGCCAGCTTCTCGGTAACCCGCTGCGCACGCTCACCATCATCCAGAACCTGATCACCGTCAACACCCCGCGCAACGAGAAGGCCCGTGCCCGCGCCATCGAACGGCTCAGTCTCGGCCGGGTAGATGCCGCGCTGGACAAGCTGAAGCAGGCACTGAACGATCCCTCGGCCCTGGTCCGCCGCCAGGCGCTGCGCGCCCTGGGTCGTATGCGCGCGGAAGCCTGCATGCCGCTGCTTGAGCGCCACTACCGCGAGAGCGGCGACAGTGACCTTTTCCCGGCCCTCGCCACGGCCCTCGGCGACAGCGGCAACCCGGCTGCGGCGCCCCTGTTGATCGAGATGCTCAACGCGCATCACGACACGCGCATCGAGGCCGTGCGCGCCCTGGGACACATCGGTGCCGAATGGGCCCGGCACCCGCTGATCAACCTCCTGCAGCACAGCGAGGACCCCGACACCATCGAGGCGGTCGGCAGCGCGCTGGCCCGGATCGCCTCGCGCCAGATCCTGGAGAAGCAGGAGAAGATCGCGCAGACGCGCAAACTGGCCAGCGAGGATAGCGATTTCGCCGTGGGCGAGCTGATCAAGTCGCTCAGCGACCCTTCGCCCGGTATCCAGGAGGCCACGATCGACGCCCTTGGCGCGATGCAGAGCCCCGCCGCCGTGCATGCCCTGCTACAGCGGCTGCGCAACGCGGAGGACAGCCTCAAGCCCCATATCGCCCGGGCGCTGGTGAAGAGCCAGCAACCGGACGGCCTGGATGCCGTCATCGCCAGCATCCGGGAAGGCGGTGCCGAGAGCCAGGTCGAGGATGCCCGCTCGCTGGGCGAAGTCCATGACCAGCGCGCCTCGGACGCCCTGATCGAGATGCTGCGGACCAGTGATGACGACCGCGTGATCTCCGCCACCAGCGAGGCCCTGGTGGGCCTGCGCGAGATCGCCGCCTTCTTCGATATCATCCCGCGCATGAAGACCACATCCAACCCGCTGCTCAAGCGTACCCTGGCGGTAGCCGCCGGCAACCTGCTCGGCAGGAGCGGCTCGTTCTACGCCTTCCTCATCCAGGAGGAGAATCTGGCCGGTTCCCAGACCTCGCGCAGCATCAGCCAGCTCTCCCGCCGCATCCACCGCCTCTGCGCCCGGCATTTCAAGGAGGCCGAGGAACCGCTCAGCGCCACGCTCAACGCCCTGGAACGCGAGATCGAGAACACGCAGTGGCCGGAGGCGGCACGCCACCTCTTCGACCTGGCCGTCGGACTCGCCACGCTGACCTACGGCATCGGGCGCGAGAACGAGCAGAACGTCTTCATCGAGAAGCTGATCTGGCACAACCAGCACCTGGGCATCTGCACCTGGTTCCTCTACATGACCACCGGCCTCTGGAACAACCCCGCCTTAGGCCCGCCGACCCAGCTCGATGTCCTGCTCGGACTCTACGCCCTCGCGGAATGGAACCCCTGAAATAAGAAAGGAACGAAAACATGACAAAACCGACATTACTAGTACTAGCCGCCGGCATCGGCAGCCGCTATGGCGGCCTCAAGCAGATAGCCCCGGTGGGGCCGCAGGGCGAGATCATCATCGACTACAGCATCTTCGACGCCATCCGCGCCGGATTCGACAAGGTGGTCTTCGTGATCCGCCGCGACATCGAGGCGGACTTCAAGCAGGCCATCGGCAGGCGCTTCGAGGGCGTGATCGCCGTCGACTACGCCTTCCAGGAGCGCGACGACCTCCCGGCGGGCTACGCCGTGCCGGCGGACCGCACCAAACCCTGGGGCACCGCCCACGCCATCCTGGCGGCGCGCCATTGCATTGATGAACCCTTTGCCGTGATCAATGCCGACGACTTCTACGGCGCCGAAGGCTACCGGCTGCTGCACGGTTTCCTGGAGGGAAGCGCCACCGGCAACCCGCCGGACTGGGCGCTGGTCGGGTTTGTCCTGCGCAACACGCTCTCCGACCACGGCAGCGTGGCCCGCGGCGTCTGCCGCTGCGCGGCCGACGGCATGCTCGAGACTGTCACCGAACGGCTGGCCATCGAGCGCGACGGCACCGCGGCCATCGACCAGCCGACCGGTACCCGGTTCAGCGGCGACGAGCGTGTCTCCATGAACATGTGGGGGTTCACGCCGGACCTCTTCGACGTCCTGTCAAAAGGCTTTGCCGACTTCCTGGCGGCTGGCATCGGCAACCCCAAGGCGGAATACCAGATCCCGGTGGTGGTTGATCGCGAGATCCAAGCCGGACGGCGGCGCGTCAAGGTGCTGACGACATCGGACACCTGGTGCGGCGTCACCTATACCGCCGACAAGCCGCAGGTCACCGCCTACATCGCCGACCTCGTCAAATCCGGCCGTTACCCCTCCCCGCTACAAAGACTGGCGTTCACGTAGAATGGCATCCAAACCACTGACCCGGTAACGTCTACAGGCGTTGCGAATCTCGTCCAGGTCTGCCTCTGAATTCCGCGTCAACAGCTCCAGGACATCGGCTCTCGATTTGAGTCCTCCCGCATAGAGCTTGAGGGCCACAAGCTGGGGTAATGGCACAAGCTTCAAGCGGCTTCCGGGACGTATCGGTACGGTTGTCGCCCGCAGGGCATCTTCAATGACGGACGGAAAGCGATCCGCGAAGCTGATGATCTGCAGCAAACCGAATGACCCCGTTATGTCGATGACGCCACCAAGAGGATCTTGTCCGTCCGGTTCACGCAATTCAGCCTTGAATCCTGCCGCACCAAGCGAGGATGTGATGGCGCGGAGCGAGTGGATGTCGGCATTGACGCCAAGATCAAGGTCATGCGTCATTCGAACATAATGATGGGCAGCCAACGCCACAGCGCCGATGACAACGGCATCAACCTGATGCTGCTCCAGGATCAGCATGACTTGCTCGGCAGCGTCCAGAAGGGTTCCGGGGTCCTGCATGGATCACCGTTCCTTACGGGCTGGGATAATCCCGGAGAAACGCCTGCTCATCCCCAGTGCTTCAAGAACCCGCTCCTCGATGGACATCGCGTGCAAGCGATCCAATTCAGCAGCAAAGGATTGCTGCGCAGAATGGCTTTTGCGCATCGCAGGGAACGTCTGCGTTTCCTGTGACCTATTCGTGTTTTGCAAAGCAGCCTTATTCATGGCATCAAGTTGCCAACTGTGAGTTTGAAATGCAAGCCGCAAACACTCGGCTTGCCCCCGGACGGGTTTCAACATAAGATGCCCCCGTTGACCGAAACCGCGCCGATGTCCCCAACCAAACGGAATGCCATGCCTGAACAAAACACCTTCACCTACAAGCTGACGGACGAGCAGCAGGAGACGCTCGCCCTGCTGCTGCGCGGCGGCAACTACCGCCCGGCCGAGGTCCCGCATACCCGGATTGCCGTCAAGGCGCCGGACTGCAACGTCAACCTCTACACCAGCGGCAAGCTGCTCGTGCAGGGCAAGGGCGCGCGCGAGTTCGTCGAGTTCACGCTTGAACCGCTCGTGCTCGGCACCGCCACCCTCGGCTACGAGAAGGAGCTCGATCCCTCGATCAACGCCCCGCGCATGGGCGTGGACGAAAGCGGCAAGGGCGACTTCTTCGGTCCGCTCGTGATCGCCGCCGCCTATTGCGACGAGACGCTTGTCGAGGCCATGCAGAAGCTCGACGTCAAGGACAGCAAAGCCATCAGCAGCGACAAGAAGGCCATGGCCATCGGCGCGGAGCTGCGCAAGCTGCTGGGCAAGCGTTTTGCGCTCGTCTCGATCGGCCCGGCCGCCTACAACCGGCTTTACGCCAAGATGCGCAGCGTCAACCGCATCCTGGCCTGGGGGCATGCCCGCGCCATCGAGAACCTGCTGGAGGCGGTACCGGGGTGCCCGACGGCGATCTCCGACCAGTTCGGCAGCAAGGAGAGCGTCGAACGCGCGCTGATGAAAGCCGGCCGCGGCATCGAGCTGATCCAGCGTCACAAGGCGGAATCGGACATGGCCGTGGCGGCGGCCTCGATCCTGGCGCGCGAAAGCTTCCTGCACGCCCTGCAGAAGATGCGCGAGCAGTACAGCGCGGAGATTCCCAAGGGGGCATCCGCAGCGGTGCGCGGAGCGGCGGTCGCGCTCGTGCGCCGCACCTCGCCCGAGACGCTGCTCAACACCGTCAAGTGCCACTTCAAGACCACCGACGCCGTCCTGGCCGACCTGGGCATCACACGCGCCAACCTCCCGCCCGAGGGCCAGATCGTCTCCAAGCCCTACACCCGCCCCGAGAAGACGGCTTAAGGGGGGGGTGGAACGCGACCTCCGGGCGCGTTTTGCGGTGGCGAGGGACGTATGCTCCGCAAGCGTGCCCGGAGGTCACGCTCCACCTATGCCGACTCGTTGCGGCAAAATCCAAACTTGTGAAATCTTTTTCCGACTGGTAGTTTTTGCTCTCAGTTATCGAGATTCGCAAGGAGGAGGAACAGATAGATGGAAGCTTTACCGATCAGGATTGACGGCATCAAGGTCTACGGCGGCTTCTGGCGACGGCTTCTGGCCGGCGTTCTGGATTCGCTGGTTTTACTACCGCTGATGTTGCTGTTTCCTCTACTGCGCATCACCGGGCACGGTTGGGCGTTTCTAACGGCGGTACCGGCGGCGCTGGCTTTCGTGCTGTTCAATGTCTGGTTCAATGCGCGTTTCGGCGGCACGCCGGGCAAGCTGGCGGTGCGGCTCCGCATCACCCGTCCGGATGGATCGCGCATCGGCTGGCGCGAGGCCTGGATGCGCTCATCGGTTGATCTCGTTTTCGCAATCCTGTTTGCGCTGGCCGAGCTCTGGTTGCTGATGCAACCGGATGCGTGGCCATATCTCCGGCCTGAGATGGTCGACATCGAAGGCAGCCACTTGACGGCATTCTTCCAGTGGGTATTCATACTACAGCAGATCTGGATCTGGAGTGAACTGTTCGTGCTGTTGTTAAACCGTCGTCGCCGCGCGATACACGATCTTATCGCCGGAACCGTGGTCGTTAAACGGCGTTTTGCCGCCACAGCCACCGTTCCTGGGAGACCGATATGGATGACGGCAGGAGTCGTGGCCACGGGAATCGCCGGAATCATTGCCTTCTTCTCCATGGCCGGTCAGGATATTCCGCCGCCGGATCTTTCAGACCTTGAGCCGGAACGGTTAGTCATTGCGCCAGACGAGAACGGATACACCTACCTTATAGCCGCCACGAACAGTCTGCATTGGCAGATCGGTGAGGAACAAGCCTGGATCTTTTTTGATGAGAGTCCCGAGGATCGCACATCAATCCATGATTTGCTCGACCGGAATTCGGAAGCGTTCGCCTTGATTCAAAAGGCGATTGACTGCGGACGGTACCAGGCTCCAGAAATCCGGGACTTCAACGCCCTGTTACCCCACATCCAGCCATCATTGACGATGGCGAAGCTGCTCGCGCTGAAAAGCAAGCTGGCCATCGAGGAGAGACGCTATGACGATGCCGCCGGCTGTTGCATCATGCTGCTGCAATTCGGCACGCTGCTCCAGACGCGGCCGGAATCGCTGATAAGCTATCTTGTCGGGGGTGCCGCCCTGGACATCGGTACCGGCGTGGCGGGGCGCCTGGTGCGCGAGGCCGATGCGCCCGATGACGTCTTGGTCCGCATCGGGGAGGCGCTGGCCGCACTTCCCCCAATGGGACCGGGGTTTGCTCAAGCGATACGGGCAGAATTCGTCATGGCGACATTGCTGTTCGATCAATATCGATCGCGATTACGGCTTGGCCATCTCAATGATATCTTTATTACCGATGCGTCCATGCGTGGATTCGAGTCGATTCCCGTACCCCGTTACTTCTTTCATCCCAATGCAACCTTACTGATGTTCGCCGATGGCTACCGGGGGCTGATCGCGCATGCGAGCTCGACCTATGCCGATATGTCGCGCGACGAGGCTCGCCATGCAAGCCAACTGACAATCGCCTCAGATAGTTTTCTGGTTCAGCCAAACTTTATGGGCCGGGCTATCAATCAAGTACTTTTCATGAGCGGGGATGCAACCACCGCACGGCGTTGCTTAATCGAAACTCGGTTGGCGGCTGTTCAACTGATCGGTTCCATCAACCGGTTTGAGCGCCGTACCGGCAACTATCCGGAGACGCTGGATGCGCTTGTGCCCGAGTATCTGGAAGCCGTGCCGCGCGATCCGTTTGACGGTCAGCCGTTTCGTTACAATCCCGCACGGGGCGTTGTCTATTCCGTCGGCAAGAATCTTGAGGACGGCGGCGGTCAGGCTGACGATCCAGACGTATTTTCAGCCAAGGCTGGCTCTCGGTGGCAGGAGGCCGAAGACCTGATATTTTATGTCCGAGAAAAAAAGCCCGAAGCGGATGGCCTTGAAGATAATTGAAAAGCGGGGTCGTCGCCCCGTGGCGAAGCGAGCGTACAGTGTCAATGACTGACTCGAGTTCCTTCTCGGCGATTTTTTTTGGCATGATGACGCTATTATGTCGTACAGACCTTCATCGCGCCACAAAAAACTTTATTTGGCGCGGTGACCTCCATCGCGCCACAAAAAACTTTATTTGGCGCAATGGGCCGTATCGCCACATAAACCGCATCATAAATTCTGCAATCTTGCATTCCGGGGCGGGTTCTGCTATTTCCTCTCGCTCGTAACTGCAACCGGAGAAAACCTGCCGAGGAGAGAAGCCATGCCGAAAGCCTGCGATTTGAAACGTGGCGATATTGTCGCCATCGATGCCGCGCCCTATGCGGTCGAGGACCTGAAGATCTCGACCCCCTCCGCCCGCGGGGCCTCCAGTCTCTACCATTTCCGGTTGCGCAACCTGAGCACCAAGACCAAGCTCGACAAGACCTGCAAGGGCGACGAGATGTTCAGCCCCTGCCAGTTCGAGCGCCGTCCGATCCAGTTCTCCTACGCCCAGGGCGACGACGTGACCTTCATGGACCTGAAGGATTTTAACGAGATCACCTTCCGCGCCGACGAGATCAAGGATGAGCTGCCCTACATCACCGAGGATCTCGAGGGCATCAGCGCCCTGATCAGCGACGGGCGCACGCTGGGCATCGAACTGCCGTCCGTGGCCGTGCTGAAAGTCGTCGCCTGCGACCCCTCGATCCGCGGGGCCTCGGCCACCGCCCGCAGCAAGCCGGCCACGCTCTCGACGGGCTTGCAGGTGCAGGTGCCCGAATACCTGTCCTGCGACGAGGTCATCCGGGTGGATACCCGCACCGGGGCCTTTCTCGGACGTGCCTGAGCCATGGATTTCCTCGATGCCTACCAGTTGACCGACTTGGTCTGGATCGCGCTCTCGCTGCTGCTAACCTCGATGGCCAAGGGTGGTTTTCCTGTCGGCAGCATCGCCACGCCACTGCTGATCCTGCTCTGGCCCGGACAATCCCAGGCCGCCCGCGCGGCGGTGGCCTTCATGCTGCCGATGCTCTGCGTAATGGATGCCGGGGCAGTGGTCCTCTACCGCCAGCACATCGACTGGGCACGCGTTAGGGCGATGCTGCCGGGCACCGTGGCGGGTGTGACCCTGGCCTCCGCGCTGTTCATTTCCGACCGCCATACACTGATCGTCATCACCGACGCCACCCTGCGCATCGCCATCGGCACGCTCGGACTGCTGTTCACGCTCTGGTTCGCCACGCGCAAATGGATATTCGCGCACCTGGCCGTAACCGCCGCGCCCGGCCCGAGGGCCTGCTTCGCCTACGGGGCGACCGCCGGCATCACCTCGTCACTGGCGCATGCGGCCGGCCCCGTGATGCAGATGGTGCTGCTGCCGCAGAAACTGCCCAAGATGCGGTTCGCCGGTACCAACTGCGCCTACTTCTTCGTGCTGAACCTGATCAAGCTGGTGCCGTTTGTCCTGCTCGGCCGCATCCAGCCCGAGCACCTGCGCCTCGGACTGGTGATGCTGCCGGTCATCCCGGTCGGCGTGCTGGCCGGCTACGTGCTGGTCCGCTTCACGCGCGACCACCACTATGCCGCCTTCATCCACATCGTGCTCGCCATCACCTCGGTCGTCCTGATCATCAACGGCCTGCGGGGGTGATTGATAAAGGATTGCAGTACGCCCAGTAATGTGATTTCCTTCCCGCATGAGAAAACAAGCAATGCTTTCCATTCGCCTGGATACAGACGGGAAAGAGGGCCTCGAGCGCATCAGTGCCATCGCGGGCCTTACCCCGTCCACCATCATCCGCCTCCTCGTCAAATCCCTCTGCGACCACGCCGACCGCAACAAAGGCAAGATCGAATTCCCACTGAAATTGAAGCAATTAAGAGGCCAAAGCATCGAATTGCCGGAAAGCATCTTGGAATAAGAGAGAAGAAAGAAGACGGGGTGGTTGAACGTAAATCAAGTGCCGTCATTACGCGTTGAGCAATAAGAGAGCATCACGATTTATTATTGCTCACATAGACTACTATACGTTCGCCAAGAGAAATATGAAGGAACAGACGAAAGATAATCTCCGTTGCGCAGCCGCTGTAGTGTGCCTTCTCACTCTCCCGTTCGGGGCATTCGCTGCGCAGAGCACTTGGTTTCCCTCATGGCCGGGCTGGCTACCCATTGCCCTCTTCGTCGTGCTAATCCCAGTCGCGCTATATACGTTCAACTCAAGGCGTCCTGGGCCGACAGACCGAGTCACATTCGACGAAACCGGAGTCACCCGTGTGTTGCCAGATGGAAAGACCGAGGCGCTACGGTGGGAAGACTTGCAGGAAGTCGGAATCTGGACGACGGATGAAGGTCCGGCACAGGAGGACGTGTACTGGATGCTTATCGGCACCGACGGCGGATGTGCCGTTTCCGGTAGTGCAGAAGGGATCAAGGAGTTGCTGAAGAGACTCCAGCAACTCCCTGGTTTCGATAACGAGGCAGTCATCAAGGCGATGGGATGCACTAGCAACAACAAGTTCGTATGCTGGAAACGGAAATGATTGGGGCGAACCATTTTCTACACGGTATTCTTCGACCCGCGCGGCGGGTCTCGAAACCGTGAGAATGACGTTGGCTGAGGAGATGATGAAAGATAAGAAGCGTATAAATATGTCAGTTGCCAGATGGCTCTTTATCATTGCCAACTACTTATTCGCGGTGATCTATTCCTATACTGCGGGCAGGCAGCGCATGTTCTACCTATTGCTCGCCCAGATCCCGTTGCTTTTTCTGGGATGGGGATTGAGCCGACTGCTGGCAGGCGGGGTTATGCGTGACATTGCGAAGCATCTCACAGACCAAGAGCGTGAAGAGTCGACTAGGCTCGCAGAAGAATACGGAGGAAAAATGGGAATGTTCGCTGCCGGTCCATTTGCTATTCTCTGCGCAATGCTTTATACGCTATGGGGAGTAACAAGCGTTTTGCCGTATGCCATTCTATTCTGTATTGTCATGGTTCTTGCATCACCATTGATGATCAAGCACAGGAAGAAGATGAGAATCTTCATGCATTCAACCGAATACGCAAAGCAACAAGGATACAACAAAGAAAACAGCCAACACCAGCCTGCTCCCTAGGATTGCTCGTCGCAATCCAGGGAGAGGCACACGTGTGCGCCCGGCATGGCGCACGACTTATCGGG
>CAZSRU010000065.1:0-16287 GCA_964609395.1 uncultured Victivallales bacterium | reverse complement strand
CGCAGAATAGAGTACAGATAGTCTACGGCCGCCGCTTCTGCAATGACCCCACTATATGTAATACGCGGCAATAGTAGTTCGACAACGTATTGCGCCTGCCGCGGAGTGACGTAAAGCCGCGGAACACAGAAATTGGGTCCGAAATTGTCGTCGTGTCCTATAAAGCTGCTACACCAAGCCTCGCTGGGCGTATAGCGAGTTCGTTCGCCAACTCGGAAGTAACCGGCATCCGCTTCGGATACCCAAGCATCTTGGTTGAAGGTGTGTCCGAAAAAAGGAATGATGTGATGTTCATTACGGGCCTTCGGACCCGTGAACCGGAATCCTAGCATGGCACCAGCCCCCGATTCGATGCCGGCGTAAAGGAATTTTTGATAGGGAAGTTTCCGTCGCTCCGGTAAAGACATTTCACTGTAATCAACATCCCGGAACCCTATGCCATACTCCGTCAGTATTTTCTCGATCTGCTGCACACTGAGCCCTTGTGCCGGATTTGTGGGACCATCGGCACGCACGGCTATCCGGTTTATCTCCGAATATGCGAGCAGCGTGTCTGGGTGATGCAGCGCGACCAGGCTCCTGAGTGCAACATGGGCGCAGGCCTTGTTCAAACCATTCTGCTGGCAGTAAAGCACCCCTGCGGCCATTCGGTATCGGTCTCCAACCATCACTTTGTAGACACCAGAGCGAGGTACGCAGTTGTGATCATGCTCGAACTTGGGCATTACCGCCTCAAACACATGCCAACGGTCAAAAGAGTTTGAGGGAAGACTATCGCGTTTGAGAATGGCATAGCCCACGAAATCCTTGTCATGAAGAGAGGGCATATTCGCGGCAGCGTTACATGTGGCGCGCCAAAAACTGATTCGCTTCAGTTCCGGCATTGCGTAGTCGGCAAACCTCTCTTGCAACTCGGTGTTCTCGTCATCAATAACACCGGTTGCCTGTACGTCCTCGATAACCATAGAGGTCGCGTTGGAGGCTCTGGCTATTGAAAAAACACGACGGGCAGCCGCAAGTCCCTTGAACGTATGGTCGATGAAATCAAAGCCGGAAAAGGGCGGGGTGATTTCATAACAGCTCAACGACGTCCCCCGAGCCATTCTATGGTTTACCGGCACAGAGAGCACTACTTGAACACCAAATGGCTTTTCGTTGCTTTCCGATGCGCGGCTTCCACTTTCTGGATGAAACGCGGTACGTCCCTGCATGGCCGCATCGGGATCGTCACCGTCTCGACACGATTTCCGAAAAGTCTCTGCATGGTGCTGGTAACCTTTGTGGTTGCGAAGATCATTGATGTACTCATATTGCCGTCTCCATCCAGCGAAAGCCCAATACAACAGAATATTTTCAGTGGTGCACCTGGCGAGGATCGAACTCACAACCTTCGGCTTCGGAGGCCGACGCTCTATCCAATTGAGCTACAGGTGCTTATGTCTTAACGAACGGCTCTTCAGCCGTTGCGCTTCTCGAAGTCTTGCATAAATGATACCAGCGCGTCAACCCCTTCCACAGGGAAGGCGTTGTAAATCGAGGCGCGGACGCCGCCGACAGAGCGGTGCCCCTTGAGCCCGCTGAACCCGGCCTTTTCGGCCTCCTTGATGAATTTCTCCTCGAGTTCCTCGCTCGGCAGGCGCCAGGTGACGTTCATGTCGCTGCGGAATTCCTTGACGGCCGTGCCCCGGTAGTAACCGGTCGCATCAATCTCCTTGTACAGCCGCGCGGCCTTGTCGACGTTACGGGCATAAAGCGTGCTCAATCCCATTTTCTTGATCCAGCGGGTGACGAGCATGTACATGTAGATCGTGAAGCAGGGGCAGGTGTTGTACATCGAGTCTTCCTCGATGTGCGTCTTGTACTGCAGCATCGTCGGCACCGTGGCCGGGACGCGGTCTGCCAGCTCCTTGCGCATGATGACCAGCGCCATGCCGGCCGGGGCGAGGTTCTTCTGCGCACCGGCATAGATCAGGCCGAACTGGTTGGCGTCGAACGGGCGGGAGAGGATGTCGCTGGACATGTCGGCCACCAGCGGGGCATCCGTCTTCGGGAAGGTCTTCCACTGGGCACCGGAGATGGTCTCGTTCGAGGTGATATGCACGTAGGCCGCACCGGGTGTCAGCTTGAGCTCGGCCTCGGTCGGTACGCGGGTGGGAATCTCCTTGCCGCAGTTGGCCACGATATTGACCTTGCCGATCAGCTTGGCCTCCTTGATGGCCTTGTTGGCCCAGGTCCCGCTATCGGTATAGTCGGCGACCTGGCCGGCCCCGAGCAGGTTCATCGGCAGCATGGCGAACTGGAGGCTGGCACCGCCCTGCAGGAAGAGCACGGCATAGTCATCGCCGAGGCCGAGCAGTTCCTTCGTGTTGGCGATGGCTTCCGCATGGACCGCCATGTACGCCTTGCCGCGGTGGCTGTGTTCCATGATGGACATGCCGGTGCCCTTGAAGTCGAGCAATTCCTGCTGCGCTTCCTGAAGCACCTCCAGCGGCAACGTTGCCGGACCCGCACTGAAATTGTAAATCCTGCCCATGGTTATTCCTCCTGCGCCGCCAGACGATCTTACGGACCAAAACGATCCCGATACGTAAACGAATTTTCGGAAACCTACCCGAATCGGAAGCCTGCCGTCAACCATTATCCGTTCTTGCGTTTCCGACGCCGCTCTTATATAGTTTTGCGGTTTAACAGGAAGGAAGGTCTAGAGGTATGTCAACTGACACTCCGGTGGCGAAATACGACGCCAACAACATCACCGTTCTTGAGGGTATGGATGCAGTGCGCAAGCGCCCGTCGATGTACATCGGCGACACCGGCAGCCGCGGCCTGCACCATCTGGTCTACGAGGTTACCGACAACAGCATCGACGAGGCGCTGGCCGGGTATTGCAACCTGGTCAAGGTGATCCTCAATGCCGACGGTTCGGTCTCGGTCTGGGACAACGGGCGCGGCATCCCGGTCGATATCCACGCCACCGAGGGGATCCCGGCGGTCACCGTCGTGCTGACCGTGCTGCATGCCGGCGGCAAGTTCGACAACGACAGCTACAAGGTCTCCGGCGGCCTGCACGGCGTGGGCGTCTCCTGCGTGAACGCGCTGAGCGACTGGCTCGAGGTCGAGGTGCGGCGCAACGGCGAGATCTACCACCAGAAGTTCGAGCGCGGGCGCCCCGTCTCCGAACTGGAGACCATCGGCAAGACATCCGAGGTCGGCACGACGGTCACGTTCCTGCCGGATTCGTCGATCTTCTCGACGACCACCTTCGAGTGGGACATCCTGGCCAACCGGATGCGCGAGCTGGCGTTCCTGAACAAGGGGATCACCATCACGCTCAACCAGGAGGCGGACGGCCGCGAGGAGACCTTCCATTACGACGGCGGAATCATGGAGTTCGTGCAGCACCTCAACCGCAGCCGCGCCCCGATCCATCCCGATGTCGTCTGCTTCGAGAAGGAGCGCGACAACGTGCAGGTCGAGATCGCGATGCAGTACACCGACACCTACAACGAGAGTATCGCCAGCTTCTGCAACAACATCAACACGATCGAGGGCGGCACGCACCTCAGCGGCTTCCGCGCGGCGCTGACGCGCACGATCAACAACTACGGCAAGGCCAACAAGCTGCTCAAGGACACCGAGACGATGAGTGGCGAGGATATCCGCGAGGGGCTCACGGCGATCGTCAGCGTCAAGGTGCCGAGCCCGCAGTTCGAGGGGCAGACCAAGACCAAGCTGGGCAACGGCGAGGTGCAGGGGATCGTGGAGTCGATCATCAACGAGGAACTGGGCGACTATCTCGAGGAGCACCCCGCCTTCGCCCGCAAGCTCATCGACAAGGCCGTGCTGGCCGCCCGCGCCCGTGACGCCGCCCGCAAGGCGCGCGACCTGACGCGCCGCAAGGGGGCGCTCGACAGCGCCTCGCTGCCTGGCAAGCTGGCGGACTGCTCGGAGCGCGATCCGGCCAAGTGCGAGCTTTACATCGTCGAGGGCGACAGTGCAGGCGGCTCGGCCAAGCAGGGCCGCAACCGCGAGTTCCAGGCGATCCTGCCGCTGCGCGGCAAGGTGCTCAATGTCGAGAAGGCCCGGCTGGACAAGATCCTCAACAACCGCGAGATCCGGACCCTGATCACGGCGATCGGCGCGGGGATCGGGCAGGACGAGTTCAACATCGACAAGGTCCGCTACCATAAGATCATCATCATGACCGATGCCGATGTCGACGGGGCGCACATCCGGACGCTGCTGCTGACGTTCTTCTACCGCCAGATGCCGGAGCTGATCAACCGCGGCTACATCTACCTGGCGCAGCCGCCGCTCTACCGGATCGCCCGCAAGAAGCTCGAGCAGTATATCGAGTCGGACGAGGAGCTTTCGCACAAGCTGCTGGAGCTCGGGATCAACGACGTCCGCGTCACGATGGCCGACGGGCGGGAACTGCAGGGCGAGGCGCTGGCCGAGGTGCTCAAGACACTCATCGGCATCGAGCAGAAGACCCTGGCGCTGGCGCGCAAGGGCGTGGCGCTGGATGAGTTCCTGGCCATGCGCAAGGACGGGACCGGCGAGTTGCCGCGTTACCGGGTCAGCATCAGTGAGGGCGGCACGCAAACGACGCACTTCATCTACAACGACACCGAGCTCAAGGCCCTGCGCGAGGCGACCGAGGCGCGCACGGGGCGCAGCATCGAGCCCGGTGCCCGGATGCCGGGCGACCAGGCCGACGCGGATGCCGTCTCGTTCAAGTGGACGGAGTTCTTCTCGGCCAACCAACTCGAGCGAGCGCTCAAATCGCTTGAGGAGCAGGGCTTCAGTCCGGCGCACTACCAGCAGTCGGAAACGCCGTTCGCCACCCTGACCGGGGCGGACGATGCCGCCGCAGCCCCGATCCACTCGCTGCCGCAGTTGCTCGGACTCGTCCGCGATGCCGGGCGCAAGGGCCTCACGATCCAGCGCTACAAGGGTCTCGGTGAAATGAACCCGGACCAGCTCTACGACACCACGATGAAACCGGAAGCCCGCAAGCTGCTGCGCGTGGTGCAGGAGGACATCGTCAAGGCCGACGAAATGTTCACCGTCCTGATGGGCGATGAAGTCGAACCCCGGCGCCTGTTCATCGAACAGAACGCCCTGAACGTCAGAAACCTCGATATCTAATGGAATTCGCTATGGACGACGCCACACTCAACGACGGGAACATCCGCCCTATCCTCATTGAAGAGGAGATGAGCACCTCCTATATCGACTACTCCATGAGCGTGATCGCGGGGCGTGCCCTGCCCGACGCGCGGGATGGTCTCAAACCGGTACACCGCCGCGTGCTCTTTGCCATGCGCGAGCTGGGCAACTTCCACAACCGCCCCTACAAGAAGTCCGCCCGCGTGGTCGGTGACGTGATCGGCAAATACCACCCGCACGGGGATACCGCCGTCTACGACACGATCGTGCGCATGGCGCAGGACTGGTCGATGCGCGCCCCGCTGGTCGATGGCCAGGGCAACTTCGGCTCGCGCGACGGCGACTCCGCCGCCGCCATGCGGTACACGGAAGTGCGCATGGACCGCCACGCCGAGGAGCTGCTGGAGGATATCGACAAGGAAACCGTCGATTTCGGGCCCAACTACGACGAATCGCTGACCCAGCCGCTGGTGTTGCCGGCCAAGCTGCCCAACCTGCTGCTCAACGGCTCCACCGGCATCGCGGTCGGCATGGCCACCAACATCCCGCCGCATAACCTGGGCGAACTGGTCGACGGCATCCTGATGTACATCGACAACCCGGATTGCAGCGTCGATGACCTCATGCAGCACATCAAGGGGCCGGACTTCCCCACCTATGGCGTGGTCTGCGGCTTCGGGCCGATCCGGCAGATGTACCAGACCGGACGCGGATTGATCCGCATCCGCGGCCGGGCGGTTGTCGAGCAGAAGAAGAACGACCGCGAAGTCATCATCGTGCACGAGCTGCCCTACACGGTCAACAAGGCCAAGCTGATCGAGAACATCGCCGAGCTGGTGCAGAACAAGATCATCGAGGGTATTTCCGACCTGCGCGACGAATCCAACAGCCGCGAGCCGGTCCGCATCGTGATCGAACTGAAGAAGGGCGTGATTGCCGACGTGATCCTGAACAACCTGTTCAAGCACACGCAGTTGCAGACCACGTTCGGCGCGATCATGCTGGCCCTCGACGGCGGGCGCCCGAAGGTGATGAACCTGCACGACATCCTGCGCTGCTTCGTCGACCACCGGTTCGACGTGGTCACGCGGCGCACGCAGTTCGAGCTGCGCAAGGCGGAAGCGCGCGCCCACATCCTCGAGGGGCTGCGCATCGCGCTCGACCACCTCGACGAGGTCGTCAAGACCATCCGCGGCGCCTCCAACCGCGAGGAGGCCCGGGTGAACCTGATCGAGCGCTTCGGGCTCAGCGACCTGCAGGCCAAGGCGATCCTCGAGATGCGGCTCTACCAGCTTACCGGCCTCGAGCGCGACAAGATCGAGCAGGAGTACACGGCCGTCATGGAGCAGATAACCTATTTGCGCTCGCTGCTGGCGGACCGCAACCTGATCTTCGGCGTCATCAAGGGGGAGCTGCTGGAGATCAAGACGAAGTATGCCGACCCGCGCCGCACGGAGATCAGCGCCGCGCAGGACGACATGGACATCGAGGACCTGATCGCCGACGAGCCCTGCATCATCACCATCAGCCACGGCGGCTATATCAAGCGTGTCCCGATGGACACCTACAAGGCCCAGCGGCGCGGCGGCAAGGGCGTGGCGGGCATGGCCACCAAGGACGAGGATTTCGTCGAGCACCTGTTCACGGCCACGACGCACGACAGCATCCTGTTCTTCACCCCCGACGGGCGCGTGTACATCGAGAAGGTCTACCGCGTGCCGGAAGCCAACCGAACCTCGCGCGGCAAGGCGATCATCAATATGCTCAACCTGCGCGAGGACGAGCGCATCGCCGCCATGATCCGCGTACGCGAGCTGACCGATGCGGTCTCGCTGGTCATGGCCACCGAGAAGGGTGTCTGCAAGAAGACCTCGCTCGGCGATTTCCGCCATGTGCGCAAGGATGGCATCATCGCCATCCGCGTGGACGAAGGGGACCGCCTGATCGAGGTCAAGCAGACCGACGGCAACCGCGAGGTGCTGCTGCTGACCCGCAAGGGCATGAGCATCCGCTTCCACGAGGATGAACTGCGCGACCTGGGCCGCGCCACCCGCGGGGTACGCGGCATCCGCCTGCGCGGCGACGATGTGGTGCGCAGCCTGGAGATCGTCGATAACGAGGCCTCCTTCATGGTCTGCACCGAGAACGGCTTCGGCAAGAAGACCGCCTTTGACGAGTACCGCGTCCAGGGACGCGGCGGCAGCGGGATCATCGCCATCAAGACCTCGGACCGCAATGGCGAAGTGGTCGAGGGGCATGCCGTCAAGGAGACCGATTCACTGATGCTGGTAACCGCCAACGGCAAGATGATGCGAATGAAGATCAGCGATTTCCGCGTGATCGGCCGCAATACCCAGGGCGTCAAGCTGATGAACATGGACGAGGACGACAAGCTGGTATCCGCCTCGCCGTTCCAGGCCGAGGATGAGGACGATATGCCCGAAGGCATGGAGGCGGTCATTGGTGGAAGGGTCATTGGTGACGCGGTCATCGGTGACGCGGTCATCGGTGAAGCGGTGGCAGAGGAAGACGACAATACCGGCGAATAGCCTGAAGCGGAGCTGTAACCGCCTCGCTTCGACGTTCTCTGTAGCCCGCTCGCGCCGCGAGCGCGGCTTCTGCGTTGTAAGCGAACGGTTGCCTGCCATATTCGCGGGGCGTTGCGAAACCGTGAGCGCGTCCCGTTGCCTCAGTTGCGGCGCAACTGGGCTACCTAACAGGACGTCTGCAACCGCTGCTGGATCGCCGCTTTGAGGCGGTCGAGGCCGTCGCCGGTGCGGGCGCTGATCGGGATTGCGTCGGGCATCTGCTCGAGCAGGGCGGCTTGTCGTGCCGGGTCCTTCACGCAGTCCCACTTGTTGAGCACCGTCAACGCCCGAACCTGGTCGGCCTTGATCTCGCGCAGGGTCCCGGCCACCACGGCCAGATGATCGGCAATCCGGGCGTGCCCCGCATCGACCACGATCAGAAGCACATCCGATTCCGCCGCCACATCCAGCGTCGAGCGGAACGAGGCGACCAGCCCGTGCGGCAGGTTGCGGATAAAGCCCACCGTGTCGGAAAGCAGGATCTGGACGTTCTCGGCCAGGTAGACGAGACGGGTCTTGGTATCGAGAGTCGCGAAGAGACGGTCATCGACATAGGCGTCGGCGCCTGAAAGCGCATTCATCAGGGTGCTCTTGCCGGCATTGGTATAGCCCACCAGGCTGACCATCGGCCAGGCGTTCCGCCCGCGCGTGCGCTGACGCTGATCGCGGATCGCCTCCAGCTTCACCTTCAGGTCCTTGATCCGCCGCCGCATCGGGTCCTTGCGCAATTTCAACGGGCTCTCACCGGGGCCGCGCATCCCGATGCCGCCCTTGAAACGCTGCTGCTCGCTGGAAACCGGGATCCGCTTGACCAGGTGTTCGAGCTGCGCCAGCTCCACCTGGGTCTGCGATTCGGATGAGCTGGCACGCCGGGCGAAGATCTGCAGGATCAGTTCGGTCCGGTCAATCACGCGGATGCCCAGGGATAAATCCAGGTTGTTCACCTGTATCGCCGAAAGATCGTTATCCACGATCACCACATTGGCGTTGGCATGCTGGCAGGCAATCTTGATTTCCTCCAGCTTGCCTTCACCAACCAGGTAGGCCCTGGACGGCGACGGGAGCCGTTGCGTGATCACGCCGACCACGGCGACGCCAGCGGTATCAGCCAGGCGCTCGAGTTCGTGGATCGACTCCTCCGCCTCCTCGCGCCGCTGCCGCGGCGTGGTGACCTGCACCAGCAACGCGCGTTCCGTCAGGTCCTGTGTCGTCTGGTGCATGGTCTTCATGGGAGCCCCCTCTCGGCAAACATCAGCGCAGCGGTTCCGGTTTGGCGGTGGTACGCAGCACTGGCAGCGTCGCGCGCGGGGCATCGAAGACGATATGGAAATGCTGGCGCAGCAGGGTCTGGACCGCGGTCGGCTGACGGTTGAAATCAAACTCCCAGGCCGCGGTCTGCAGCGTCGTGCGGAAGGCCGTGGTCGAGAGGATGCGCCCGGGCGGGGTGACGCGCACGACAGTCTTGAACCCGGCCAGGATGGGCGTGATCTCCTCGAGTTCCGGATCCGAAGGGGCGGCCGGGATGCTCCCGACATCGGTAATGTGCGGCGAACGGCTCCAGACATACTGGCCTTCGGCGTTGCGGGAGAGATCGAACCCGTGCCGGGCGAAGAACGGATTGCGAGCCAGCGTCGCCAGGTTGGCAACCTCCAGTTCCAGCTCGATATGCCGCCAGGCCGCACGGGTCTCCTGGCGAACGGACTTCACGCTGACACCCGCTTCGGCAAAGGCCTCCAGTTGCTTGCGGATCTCCGCCTCCTCCGGATCCAGGAAGGCGGCCAGCAACGGCTCCAGTTCCTTGCCAGGCGAGGCCTCGCCGGCAGCGACGGCAAGGTCTTCCTTGAGCTTGAACATGGCACGGAAACGGGAAATAGCCGGCTCGCTGATCGCATAGACCAGCCGGTAGGTGGCCGAACCGTCATCCGCAATGCGCAGGTCATGTTCCATCTGGATGCAACCGGCAGACAGCAGCGGCAGGATGGCAAGCAGCAAGGTGGCTACATAACGCATGGTGTTCCTCATCGTGTGATTCGACCTCCGTTGCGCCGTCAACCGGGGAAAGCCCCGACGAAATTCAAGGCTGGCGGCTGTGATCCTGTTCGTTGGTGAATTTATAAACGACCTCCCCGGCCATGACCAGCCCCGCCTCGCGCGCGGTGTGCTCGACAAACTCGGGGTCGCTGACAAAGCGCTCCTGGCGGGTCTGGAGTTCCTTGATCTGCTCGGCCTTTTCGGCGTTGCGGTCCTCGATCTCCATCTTGACGTCCTGCAGGTAGGCCAGCTTGCGCGCCTTCGGCGTGAAGATCAGGATAAAGCCGATCACGATCAGGACGGCCAGCAGTCCCCATGAGAAACGATAAATGATGTTCCAGATATTCATGTCAGTAGAAACAGTCTTACCGCTAAACGCAGGAATGTCAAGAGTCGCCTGCTTACGAACCCATGCAGGTATCGACCAGCCGGGCGGTATTAACCCACGGGTGGTCGGGCGGCACGATCCGGGTCGATCCGGCAACCTTTTCCAGAGGCACCGCCACGCATTCCTGGCCCTGCACGGCCACCATCACATTATAGACACCCTCCGCCAGGAGCTGTCCGGCTTTGGTTCCCAGCCGCGTGCACAGCAGCCGGTCGGTCGCGGTGGGCGTGCCGCCGCGCTGGACATGCCCGAGCGAAGTCGCGCGCGCGTCGATCCCCGCATGCTGCTGGATCTCGCGGGCGAGCTGGCTGGCCTTGGGCTCGTGGATCAGCACGATGCCGTCACGAGACTTGACCGGTGCCGCGATTTTCCTCGTTTTCCCGTTGGTCTGCTCCTCCTGGCTGACCGCCCCCTCAGCCACGGCGATGATCGAGAAGCGCTTGTTGTGGTGCTGCCGGTTCATGATGTGCGCGATGACATGTTCCAGGTTGTAGGGGATCTCGGGGATCAGGATGACATCCGCCCCGCCAGCGATCCCTGCCCCCAGAGCCAGCCAGCCGGCGCTATGCCCCATGATCTCACAGACGATGACGCGGTGGTGGCTGGTGGCGGTGGAGTGCAGCCGGTCGATCGCCTCGGTGGCGATCGTCATGGCCGAGTCGAAACCGAACGTGACATCGGTGGCGGTCACGTCGTTGTCGATCGTCTTGGGGAGAGTCAGCACATTCACGCCACCCTTCTCGTGCAGGCGCAGGGCGTTGCTCTGTGTCCCGTTGCCGCCAAGACAGACCAGGCAGTCGATATGCAGTTGCTTCAGGTTCTCGACCGCGACATCGGTCATGTCCATGATCTTGCCGCCCATGCTGATCTTATGCGGCTTGTCGCGGCTGGAGCCGAGGAACGTGCCGCCGCGAGTGAGGATATTGCTAACGTCCATGTCCTGAATCGGGATCGTGCGGTTCTCGACCAGGCCGCGGAAGCCGTCCTGGATACCGATCACGCGGGTGCCGTTGTGCAGCGCGGCCTTGGCCACACCGCGAATGGCGGCATTGAGGCCGGGGCAATCGCCCCCCGCAGTCAGTATCCCGATGCACTTGGTCTTGTTCTGGGCCATGATTCGCCTTTCCGATTTTGGTTACAAGGAGGTTTATACCCGTTTGTGCGCAGCGTGACAAGCCTCGATCGGCGCGGGTGGCCTATAACTTCGGACGCGGTCTCCACATCTGAGGCTCTTGCAAAACCTCCGTACGGCTCACCACAGGTTCGCCCTCCATTAAGAAATCCACCGTTGGTTCCACCATTGGAGGGCGAGGCTGTGCCGAGCCGGTTCATGTAGAGGAGGTTTTGCAAGAGCCTCTATATGACTATTAACAGCACCCAGCACCAACGGCCGACAGCCAAGAGCGGGCGATCAGCGCGTGGCCGGCCGGGGACGGATGTACACCATCGGCGGCCCAGAAGGCCGGTTCGCGCCGGCAGCAGGCTGCCGCGAAGATGCCATCCAGCGGCACGAGGATCGCTCCGAATTCCCGCGCCAGTTCCCGTACAGCATCAATGCGCGGGTTCAGGTCGTCGCGCCAGCGCTTGCGGTCTTCGGGATGCGACAGCACGAACGGCTCGATCAGGACCAACCGGGCGTCAAGTTGGTCGCGAACCTGCTCCAGCAGTCGCCGGTACGAGGCGGCATAGTCCGCCGTGGATGTCGGATTGTTGCTGTCGAACGCGCGCCAGGTGTCGTTGATCCCGATCATAATCGACACCCAGTCGGGCTTGAGGTCGATGCAATCCTTCTGCCAGCGCAACTCCAGATCAGCCGCCCGGTGGCCGCTGACACCTCGGTTAAGGAACCGGATCTGCCGCTCGGGGAAGCGCGCACCGATCTGCGCCGCGAGCATCGATGCGTAACCGTTGCCGAGCATGGCATCGTTCTCACGCGACCGGCCTGCATCGGTAATACTGTCTCCCTGGAACAAGACCACCGCCCCATCCTGGATCTGCATATCTCTATCCTTATCTGTTTTAATTCGGCAAACGACTACGGCGACGACTACAGTGTACGACAGTGCAATAATCGTTATCCGTAGTCGTCGCCGTAGTCGTCAACCCGTCACCCGACACCCGACACACTCACACACTCGCAGCAGCCACGGCATCCCGCTGCCGCAGCACCTCGAAAAGCGCGATCGCCCCCGCCACGGCGGCATTCAGCGACTCGACATGCCCGCGCATAGGCAGCTTGACCAGGTAATCGCAATGCTCGCGCACCAGCCGCCGCATCCCCTTGCCCTCGCTGCCCACGACCAGTCCCAGCGGACCGGTCAGGTCGGTCGCGGTGATATCGCGCGACTCGCCCCCGCCCTCCAGCCCGGCAAACCAGACGCCGCGATCCTTCAGCAGCTTCATGCAGCGCACCAGATTGGGCACCTGCGCCACCGGCAGATGCTCGGCCGCGCCGGCCGACGCCCGCACCACGGCCGCCGTGATGCCGACCGCCCGGTGTTCGGGAATCACGACGCCGGTGACTCCCGCCGCCTCGGCACTGCGCAGCAGCGATCCGACATTCTGCGGGTCCTCCAGATGGTCCAGGAACAGGAACAGCGGGGTTTTCTGCTGTTCGGCATCGCTGAGCATCTTCTTGTAAGAGACATAACGGAATGCCGACACCTCGGCCGCGACGCCCTGGTGGTTGACGTCGCCGGTCATCGCGTCGAGCCGTTGCGCGTCCAGCGTCTGGAGACGGATATTCTTTTCCCCGGCGATACGCACGATCTCATCGATTTCCGGAGTTTCGCGGACGCTGCTCAGCAGGTAAAGCGCATCAACCCGGCGCCGCCCCGCCCGCAACAGCTCGCGCACTGGCTGGCGCCCGTAAAGCAGCTCGCGGCCCGTGCCGTGCCCGCCCGTGGAGGCCGCGCCCCGCCCGCCGCGCCCCCCGCGCTGCGGTGAATGCCCGTCCTCCCCCTCCTCTGTACCCGTTGCCAGTGGCCTGAACCTACCCATTGCATGACTCCTGGAATCGTAAAAAATCCGACTTTTTATCGGGGGGATACGGTTACACAGACGAACCCCGCTTGGCAACGTTAAAGTAACACGATAACTTGCTCCTCGTAATCTGCTCTCGGTGCCGCTCTCGTTCACCGGTTCCCACCGGAGCGCGTCGATCCTTGCAGCCCACTCGCGCCGCGAGCGTGGCTTCTGCGTTGTAAGGGGACGGTTGTTTGCCATGCCCGCGGTGATTCGCGAAATCGTCAGCGCATCCCGTTGCCTCAGTTGCGGCGCAACTGGGCTACCAAAGGACCTTTGCTCGGATGGACGGGCAAGGTGCCCGCCCTACGTTCGATTCACCGCCAAAAAGCAGCAGATAACGCCAAGCTTGACGCCAGGCGGCGGCAAGACTACGGTTCTAGCCGTTACAAAACCCCCAGCAAAAGTTTTTTTAATCATGATCCGCACGAGACACATTCTCCGCCTGCTTCCAGCAATGATCCTGCTGGCACCTCCGGCACGAGCCGGGCAACCAGCAGCAGCGCAACGCATCGTCTCGCTCAGCCCGGCACTGACCAAGCAGCTCTACCTGCTGGAGTTGGCCCCGTCCGTCGTCGGCATCACCAGTTACTGCCCCCAGCCGAGCAACGCGCCCCCTGTCGAACGGATCGGATCCGTTGTCGACCCGTCCCTGGAGCGTATCCTGCAACTGAAGCCGGACCTGGTGATCAGCACCCCGCTGGCCAGCCGCAAGCGCATGGCCAGCCTGGAGGCGCTCGGCATCAAGGTCGTCGAATTCCCCCCCGCCCTCTCGTTCGCCCATATCGGCGAGCAGTTCCTGCAGCTTGGTGCGCTGGCCGGCAAGAGCGAACTGGCACAGCGAATCATGCGTGAGACCCGCGAGCAGGCGCAAGCCGTGGCCGCCGCCACGGCGGACCGCCAGCCGAAACCGCGCGTCTTCATCCAGATCGGGGCCAAGCCGCTGGCCACCGCCGGACCGGACAGTTTTATCAACGACCTGATCGTGATGGCTGGCGGCGTCAACATCGTCGAGGACAGCACCTTCCGTGTCTACAGCCGCGAGGCGGTACTGGCCGCCAACCCCGACTGCATCCTGATCGCCACGATGGGACTGGGCGGCGAGAGTGAAATCGCCCAGTGGAAACGGTACAAAACCCTGGCCGCCGCCACCCACGACCGGATCGTCATGGTGGATGCGGACCGCATCTGCAGCCCGACGCCACTGGAGTTCGTGCAAAGCCTGAAAGAAGTCACCGCAATGCTCTATCCCGCAACCGCCAACCCCGCCATGGAACAGCCGTAACGAAGGACGCGCGATGCACAAACGGAACAACCGCCGCCTGTTTGCCATCCCGGTGCTGATCGGGCTATTGGCCGTTGCCGTGGTCATCGCGCTCTCCCTGGGTGCGGAACCGCTGCCACCGCGTCGGATGCTGCAGGTGCTGCTGCAAGGCCGCGGCAGCATCGAATACACAATCCTGTCCCAGTTGCGCCTGCCGCGGATACTGCTGGGCATCGCCGTCGGCGGGGCACTGAGCCTCGCGGGCGTGATGCTCCAGGGCGTCTTCCGTAACCCGCTGGTCGAGCCCTATACACTGGGCATCTCCGGCGGGGCGGCGCTGGGCGTCTGCCTGAACGTGCTATTCCGCCTTTCCTCCCGCCTCGGGATCTGGACCCTGCCGCTGGCCGGGTTCCTCGGGGCGCTTAGCGCCGTGGCCGTCGTTTCGCTGCTGATGCTCCGCCGCCGTTTCTCGAGCGTGCGCGACCTGCTGCTGCTCGGCGTGATGATCAGCTTCGTCAGTTCATCGCTGGTGATGCTCATCATGGCGGTCTCGCGGGCGGAGGATCTTCAGGGGATCGTATTCTGGCTGATGGGTTCGCTGGACGAGCCGAATTCCCTGCTGATCGGCCTCGCGTCCGTCGTCTCGCTGCTCGCGCTGGCGGTGTCCTGGCTGTTCAGCCTGGATCTCAACGCGATGGCCCTTGGCGAGGAGGAGGCGATGCACCTCGGCATCCGCGTGGAGCGCACCCGGCGGATACTGTTCCTGCTGGCCTCGCTGGCCACCGGACTGAGCGTCTCAGTGGCCGGGATCATCGGCTTCGTGGGGCTGGTCGTGCCGCACTTCATGCGGCGCCACGTCGGTAGCGATCACCGCCTGCTGCTGCCGGCGGCCTGGCTCTGCGGGGCGGCATTCCTGGTGCTGTGCGACACCATCGCCCGTACCGTGCTCAGCCCGCTCGAGCTGCCGGTTGGGGTCATCACCGGCATACTCGGCGGCAGCCTGTTTGTCTATGCCCTGTGCGCGGGCGGCAACCTGACGGGAGGCCGGCAATGAGGCTTGCGATCGAGGACCTGACTGCCGGCTACGCCTCGGGCTTCTGCATCCGCGACATCAGTCTGGACATCGAGCCTGGCGAGATCCTCGGCATCATCGGGCCCAACGGTGCCGGCAAGACCACCCTGCTGCGCGCCCTGACCCGCGTGATCCCCCCGCTCCACGGCCGCATCCTGCTCGAGGGGCGCGACGTCCGCCAAGTTCCAGCCGGCGAGATGGCCCGCCGCGTCGCCGTCGTCTCGCAAACCGTCCCCGCCGTGGATCTCGACGTCGGCTCCTTTGTCCTGCTCGGACGCCTGCCGCATTACCGGCGCTTCCAGTTCGCCGCGACACAGACCGACCTCGAGACAGCCGACTGGGCCATGGCGATCACCGGCACGGCCTCCCTGCGCGACCGCATCATGGGTGAGCTTAGCGGCGGCGAGCGCCAGCTCGTGCTGATCGCCCGCGCACTGGCCCAGCAACCGCGCCTGCTGATGCTCGATGAGCCCATCGCGCATCTCGACATCGGCCACCAGGTCGACGTGCTCGACCTGCTGCGCCGCCTCAACCGCGACATGGGCCTGACCATCGTCATGGTCCTGCACGACCTCAACCTCGCCGCGGAATACTGCCACAAGCTCGCGCTGATCAGCCACGGCGACCTCCACAGCCACGGCACGCCCGAAGCGGTCATCGACTACCGCACCATCGAGGCCGTGTACAACACCGTCGTCGTCGTCGAGACCAACCCCACCACGCACAAGCCCTACGTCCTGCCCGTCCC
>CAZSRU010000064.1:0-16298 GCA_964609395.1 uncultured Victivallales bacterium | reverse complement strand
CATACATGAACAGGAAAAACGGGAAGCCATCCACAGATTCTGCGGAAGACCCAAAGTCTGCAGTCTGCGGTCTGTCGTCTGCCGTCTTCTCTAGACCTCACAGCGCCAATTCCGGCTGACCGCCCGTGCGCACGGGAAGCGGCTGCATGCCGAAGCGCTGGTAGCAGAGCGCGGTCACGACCCGCCCCTTGGGCGTGCGCGCCATGTAGCCTTCCTGGATCAGGTACGGTTCATAGACCTCCTCGATGGTGTCCGGCTCCTCGCCCACCGAGACGGCGATATTGCTGAGCCCCACGGGCCCGCCGGCGAACTTGTGGATGATCGTCTCCAGGATGCGCTTGTCCATGTCGTCCAGGCCATGCTTATCGATCTCGAGCATTTCCAGCGCCTTGTCCGCCACATGCCGGTCGATGAAGTTGTTCGCCCGCACCTGGGCGTAATCACGCACGCGCCGCAGCAGGTTGTTCGCGATCCGCGGCGTGCCGCGCGCACGGCTGGCTATCTCGTCGGCACCGCTGTCGTCGATGTCCACATCGAGGATCAGCGCCGAGCGCTTGACGATTTTCACCAGCGTCGCCGTGTCGTAGTAGTCGAGGCGGTTGTTTAGCCCGAAGCGGGAACGCAGCGGTGCCGAGAGCAGCCCCCGCCGCGTGGTGGCCCCGACTAGGGTGAAGTGCGGGATATCCAGGCGCACGGAGCGCGCATTCGGCCCCTGGTCGATAATGATATCGAGCACGAAGTCCTCCATCGCGGAATACAGGTATTCCTCGACGGTCTTCTGCATCCGGTGGATCTCGTCAATGAAGAGGATATCGCCCCGTTCGAGACTGGTCAGCAGCCCGGCCAGATCGCCGGCCTTGTCGATCACGGGGCCGGAGGTCACCCGCACGTTGCTGCCCATCTCCTCGGCCAGGATATAGGCCAGCGTGGTCTTGCCGAGACCGGGCGGACCGGAAAGGAGCACATGGTCCAGCACATCCCCGCGCTGGCGCGCGGCCAGTACCGCCAATTCAAGGCGTTCAAGCACCCGCGGCTGGCCCGCGAAATCGGCAAAGCGGATCGGGCGCAGTTTCAGTTCAAAGTCCTGATCCCGGTCATTCAGACTGTCAACCGCTCTAGCCATCATAGTCCTCTTTCATCCTTACCTTGACAACGCGATCTTGATGATCCGCTCGACATCATTCACATCGGGGTTGTCCTGCTGCACGCGCAGCACCATCTTGCGCGCGTCCTCCTGCTTGTAGCCCAGAGCGACCAGCGCCATCAACGCATCGCGCAAGGCCCCGCTGCCAGCCGCCTGATCATCCGCACCGGCCACCGCCTCGAGCGATTCCGCCGCCGAGAGCTTGTGCCGCAGTTCCACCACGATCCGCTCGGCCATCTTCTTGCCGACGCCGGAAATCGTGCAGATACGCTTGATGTCGCCTTCCACCACCGCCGCCTTGAGGTCGCGGACCGAAAGCCCGCTCAACGCGCTCAGTGCCAGCTTGGGACCGATCCCGGTAATGGACGTCAACTGGCCGAACAAGGCCCGCTCGGCCTCGGTCATGAATCCGTAAAGCAGGTGGGCATCCTCGCGCACATGGTCAACGGTAAGGATGCGCACCTCCTGGCCGGTCGAGGGCAGCCGGTCGTAGCTGCTGAGCGGAATCGCCACCTCATAGCCGACCCCGCCGACATCCAGGACAATACCCGTCGGCTGCTTTTCCACCAACACCCCTCTCAGGAACGTGATCATATCAACCTCCGCACACAGCTTATATCGGTTCCTGGCGGGCTGCTATTCCGCGGGCGCTTTGCAGGTGGCAGATCGCCAGGGCCAGGGCATCCGAGGCGTCCTGCTGGATCTCGGCACCGAGTCCCAGCAGGCGCATGACCATCTTCATGACCTGCAGCTTTTCCGCGCTGCCTACCCCCGTCACCGCCTGCTTGACGCGGCGCGGGGCATACTCGAACACCGGCAGTCCGGCTTCCGCGCATACGGCGATCGCTACCCCGCGCGCCTCGCCCAGGACCATGGCGGTCTTGATGTTCTTGCAGAAGAACGCCCCCTCGATCGCCACAGCGGCCGGGGCCGTCTCGCCAATGATCTTGCGGATACCCTGCGCGATATGCAGCAGGCAGGCGGAATGCAGCCAGGCGGGTTTCGTCTTCAGGCAGCCGAAATCGACCGCCCGCATCACGCTGCCATGCGCCTCCACGACACCCAGGCCTGTGCAGCGTAGCGAGGTATCAATCCCGAGGATCCTGGTGCCGGTACCGGTCACGCATCCTCACCCACGGCATCCATGACCTCGTCGGTCATCTCCATGTTGGTGTAGACGTTCTGGACATCGTCATTATCCTCCAAGGCCGCCACGAACCTGAGGATCGAGCGCGCCAGCGCCGCGTCAGACACCGGTGCGGACAGCATGGGCAGCAGTGTGATTTCCTTGCCGGCGGCCTCGATCCCGGCGGCTTCCAGCGCGTCGCAGATATCCGCGAAGGCCGACGGGTCTGCCAGGATCTCGTACTGCTCGCCATCCAGCACGATGTCGTCAGCCCCGGCTTCCAGTGCCACTTCCATCAGGCGGTCCTCGGTAACGGAAGCGGCATCGACCAGGATCTGGCCCTTGCGCTCGAAACTACGACTGACCGACCCCTGCTGCGCGAAGCTGGAACCATGCTTGCCGAAAATGTGGCGGATCTCCGCCGCCGCCCGGTTACGGTTATCCGTCAACACCTTCACGATCATGGCAACGCCACCGCCGGCATACCCCTCATAGACGATTTCCTCGAAGGAGGTCGCCCCCAGCTCGCCCGTACCCTTCTTGATCGCCCGCTCGATATTGTCGTTGGGCATATTCACGCCCTTACCCTTCTGGATCAGGGAACGCAACGTGATGTTGGCCGTGGGATCGCCACCGCCTTGCTGGGCGGCAACCATGATTTCCTTGGCTATCTTGCTGAAGATTTTTCCGCGCTTGGCATCCGCCGCACCCTTCTTGTGCTTGATGGTCGCCCATTTACTATGACCGCTCATATTACTATCCTTTTCTGCTGCTTCCGTTGCTACCTGTATATAAATCACCGCAGCCGTCGAGTCCCGCGGACTCAACCCCGGCTGCACGTGTCAAAACCGCCCCTTGGCATGTCATGCCCCACGATGCCCGCTTCCTTCTCGCCGCCCGGCTCCTGCATCCAGCCATTCTCGAACCCGAGATCCTCGAGCGCCTCGCACACGCGCCCGTACTCGTCCTCACCAATCTTCCGCCCCCAGGAGCCCTGTCCGATGGCCTTCCAGGCAGGCTGGTACTGCGCCATCAGGCTGATGTGCACCTCCGTGCCCAGCGTCGCGGCGATCCATTCGAGGTTCCGAACCGCTTCATCGGCTAAATCCGGCAAAACTAGGATTCTACAAATCACACCGGAAAGCGCAACTCCATTTTCATCACACTTTAACGGCCCCAGCCGCGACCACATCTCGCTCATGGCGCGACGGGCGTGCTCGACATAGTCCGCGGCGGCGGAGCCCGCCCTGGCCGTATCCGCGCTGGCGTAACGCAAATCAGTCAGGTAGACCTGGATGTCGTCCGCATACGCGCGCAAGGTCTCGACCCGTTCGTACCCGCTGGTGTTGTAGACCACCGGCAGGTTCACGCCCTCGGCCCGCACCTGTTCAAGCGCCTCGTGGATGGCTGGCATCCACGGTGTCGGACTCACCAGGTTCCAGTTGTGGCAGCCGTGGCGCGCCAGCGCACGGAAGGCCGACGCGAGACCGTCCCGGTCGTAGACATCCCCCTCGTTCTGCTGGCTCCAGGGATGATTCTGGCAATAGAGGCAGGAGAGCGTGCAATGACTGAAGAACACCGTGCCCGAGCCCCGCTCACCCGAGATCGGCGGCTCCTCGCCGAAATGCGGTGCATAGCGGTAGATCGCCGTGCCGGCCCCGGCACGGCACCAGCCGCGCTGACCGGCCAGCCGGTCAACGCCGCAACACCGCGGGCAAAGTTCGCATCGTGCCATATCCACTAGACATCCTCCAACACGGGAAAACCGGACCGAAGTCCGGTTTCCCTGTTAAGCCTGTTCGGAATTACCGACTGTTAATCCTCATCCTCCTGCAGATCGGCCGCGGCGATGATCTTCTGAGCCACGTTCGAGGGCACCTGCTCGTAGCGGTCGAACTGCATCTCGAAGGTTCCGCGCCCACCGGTCATGGAACGCAGCTCGGCCGCATACTTGAACAACTCCGCCTGCGGCACGTCGGCGATGATCACCTGCATCCCCTCCTCGACCTCCATGCCGAGAATGCGTCCCCGCTTGTGGTTCAGGTCCCCGTTGATATCGCCCATGCAGTCCTCGGGCAGCGACACCCGCACGCGCATGATCGGCTCAAGCAACACCGGTTTCGCGTTGCGCATCGCGAGCTTGAGCGCCCGTCCACCGGCGATCTTGAAGGCGACTTCAGACGAATCCACATCGTGGTAGGAACCGTCATAGACAGTCGCCTTGACATTCTCGACCGCATAGCCGGCCAACGGCCCCTTGGTCATCCCCTCCAGGAGCCCCTTCTGTACCGCCGGGATGAAGTTACCCGGGATCGAGCCGCCGACAGTCGCATTAACGAACCACTCCTCCTCACCCGGCTGCCTGGGCTCGACACGCAGGTAGACATCACCATACTGCCCACGCCCGCCGGACTGCTTCTTGTGCTTGTAATGCCCTTCCCCCATCGCGGTCACGGTCTCGCGATACGGCACCTTCGGCGTACTCAGGGTGACGCTGACATTGCTGCGTGCCTTCATCAGCTCGACCGTCACGTCGATATGCACATCGCCGAGCCCCTGCAGCACCACCTCGTGCGTCTCCGCGTTGCGATCGACCGACAGCGTCGGATCCTCCTCGCAGACACGCTTGAGCGCCGTGCCGATCTTGTCCTCGTCGACCTGCGTCTTGGCGGTGAGCGCCATGAACATGACCGGTTTCGGGAAATGCAGCGGATCAATCACGATTGACGACCCGACGCAGCAAAGCGTATGGCCCACATGGGTGTTCTTTAGCTTGGGAATCGCCACGATATCCCCGGCCGTGGCCTTCTCGACCGGCGTCTGTTTCTTGCCGTTGACCGCCAGCAGGTTACCGATCTTTTCCTTCTCCCCGGTCGAGGCATTGAACACCTCGGAATCGCATTTCAGCGTACCACCGAATACGCGTACAAAGGCAAGCTGGCCGAGGAACGGATCGTTCACGGAGCGGAAAACCAGCCCCGCCAGCGTGGCACCGGGTGCGGCATCCAGCGGGTTGCCCTGGATATCCCGGTGCGGCACGGTCACCGGCGAGGCAAAGAAACGCGAGACCCCGTCGAGCAGTTCGTCCACGCCAACCCCCTTCAACGGCAGGCAGGCAAAGATCGGCACGAAACCGCCGCTGGCGACCGCATGCACCAGTCCGCTGGCGATCTCCTCCGGTGCCAAAGCCTCGCCTGCCAGATATTTCTCGATCAGCGTGTCATCCGTCTCGGCCGCCAGCTCCACCAGCCCGCCCTTGGCCTCGGTGATCTCGGCTTCCAGCGAGGCGGGAACGGCCTTGTTGCCCAGGATGTCGATCACCCCGCTGTTGTCCGGCAGAGGCACCACCACCGGCACACAGTTGGATCCGAACACTTCCTGGATCTCGCTGACCGTCTTGGCGAAACTCGTATTGTCCTTGTCCAGTCCGGTGATCACGATCGCACGCGACTGCAACCCGCGGCTCTTGCAGCATTTCCAGGCGCGATGGGTGCCCACCTGGATGCCGGAGGAGGCATCCACCACGATCATGCCGGTCTCCGCGCTGCGCGCGGCTGCAATCACGCTGCCGAAGAAGTCCGCATAGCCGGGGGTGTCCGTGAACACCAGTTCGAACTCAGCACCGGCCGGGGTCTTATAGAAGGCGCTGAAGGTGGTGGAGAAGATGGAGATCTTGCGCGCCTTTTCCTGGTCGGTGTAGTCACTCATACTCGTGCCGGACGCCGGGGAGCCCAGCCTGTCATTCACACCCAGACGGTAGAGCAGCGCGTCGGTCAACGTGGTTTTCCCGCTTCCCGTGTGTCCCATGATGGTGAAATTCCGCACGTTTTCGACCGGTATGTTTTTCATAGGCGCGTCTCTCCCTTTCGTTGTAATGAATGTGTTACAAACCAAGAACGGCGGCAGTATGCCACAGCTCCGCCCGCCGTGCAATCCCTTGTTTGCTAATCCACCGGCACCGCCTCGATGTGCGGACGGATCCCCTCCAGGGTTGCCGGACCGATCCCGCAGACATCCGCCATCTCCTCGACCGACCCGAACGGGCGTCCGTCGACGATCCGTTGCGCCAGCACCGGCCCGATGCGCGGCAGCGACATCAACTCCGGGATAGCAGCCTTGTTGATATCGGTGCGCGCATTACCCGCCGCTCCCGCCAACGCCGCCAGTGCCATCACCGGTTTGCGCGGAATCCGCCTGTCGCCGTCAAGCGCGATATCCAGGATAACCGGGGCGTGATCGCTGACCTTGTAATCGGTGAATACGGAGAACGCGGCGTTGGTGATGCCCTTCCCCCAGAAATGATCGAGACCGCTGCTGCCCAGATGCACGAACCCGCCAGCCTCGAGCAGGCTCATCGTCTTCTCGCCGCGGTAGACGGACTTCGGATACAGCGTATTCAGGTCCCCGCCCAGCACCACCCCACGCACGGTCCGGCCCGCGAACCGGCGTTCCACCGTCTTCACGTTCGCCAGGAACAGCCTGACCGACTCCTCGCGCATCCGTACATTGCGCTGCTCGTTGTAGTCCTCGTCTCCGCGGTAGTTCGACTTCAAATGCAGCGTGAAGACCAGTAACAGGCCACCATCCGGCAATTCAACCGCCGCAAAGGCGATCCCGCGCGGCGGCCCCTGCTCGGAACGGTCATCCTTTGCGGGCCAGGGCTTCGCATCGGCAGCCACCAAGGGCAGACGCCCGGCAATGACCAGTTGCAACGGGTTGTTGGTGAATGCCGAGATCGCATACACGGATACGTCCGGCTGCACCGCCAGCGCCTTTTCCAGCGCAGCCGGCTGCACGATTTCCTGCAGCAGCAAAAGGTCTGGATCCAGGTCATGAAAAAGCCGCCGGACACCGGCAATGTGCCTGGCCTGCTGCGCCGGGGATGGCTTCGGCACGCGTCCCGGGAACCATTCCGCGTTCAGGGAAACCACCCGCAGCCGTTCCCCGGCCCCCGCCAGGAGCATCGGACACAGCAGCAACAGGCATACGATTCTAGAGAACATCCGCGTAACGCTCATCTCCGGCGAGTTGCTGCACCATCAGCTTGACATCCTGCGCGCGCGATTTCGGACAGATCAGCGTCGCCTTCTCCGCATGCACCACCACCAGGTCCTTTACCCCGATCAGCGCCGTCAGTCGGTTCCCGCTGACGACCACGTTGCCGGAACTGTCAAGCATCGCGCCATCGCCGACGATCACGTTCCCGTCCGCGTCCTTCTCGAAATGATCCTCCAGCGCGGGCCAGGAGCCGACATCGTACCACTCGAAGTCGCCGGCAGCGGTCACGATGTTGGGTGCCTTCTCCATCACGGCGTAGTCGATCGAGATCCGCCCCAGGCGGTTGTACTCGGTCGTCAGGCCAGCCTCGAAGGCGGGAGTGTCCACCACGGGCAGCATGGCGGTCGCCATGTCGTGGACCGGCTTTTCAAACTGCCGCAAGGCCGCCAGCAAGGTCTCGGCCTTCCAGATGAACATGCCGGAATTCCAGAGGTAATGGCCCGACTGCAAGTACGACTCGGCGGTTTTCGCATCCGGCTTCTCGACAAAACGGAGGGCCTTGAAGACACGCACGTCGCCATCAGACAACACCTCTCCGCAATCGATGTAGCCGAACCCGGTACTCGGGAAGACCGGCTTGATACCGATCGTCACGAGCGATTCGCCGCGTTCGGCCACGCTGAAGCCGTGTTCGAGAATCTGCTGGAAGCGGGCGATCGGCTTAATCACATGGTCGGCCGTCAGGATGCAGAACGTGCCCTCGGCACAGCGCGCCTTGACCACGGCCGCCCCCAGCGCGCAGGCCGCCGCCGTGTCGCGTCCGCAGGGCTCGCCGATCACATTCGCCGGCGGCAGCTCAGGCACAGCCTCGCGCGAGACGTCCACCAGCGAGGCGCTGGTGATGATCAGGATGCGCTCGGGCGGGATAAAGCCCTTCAGCCGCTCGACCGCCTGCGCCAGCATCGGCCGCCCGCCCACGAGCGAAAGCACCTGTTTCGGCCGCGCGGCCGTGCTCAGCGGCCAGAACCGCTCCCCCCTGCCCCCCGCCATGATCACCGCGAACCGGTTGTCCTTCATCTATGCCACCTTTATTTTCATACAGACCTTGCGCACCGGCCGCGCGCCCCCCGCCAGCGCGGCACCGGGACGGTGCAACTCCCCCGGCTGGTAGACGACAAAGCAGCCGGGGCGCAGATGCACGGGTGTGTAAGACGCAGGCACCTGGAAGAATTCCACGTCCCGCCCGGCCAGATACCCGCCATCCGAGACGGCATCGTCCACATCCGCGAAGTCCTGGCGTTCCTCCCCGGACAGCATCACCTGCACATCGCCATAAAGCCGATGTGACTCGAACCGGCGCGCTTCCGCCGGTTTGGTCTCGTACGACTCGACATTCGCCTTCAGGCGCTCGCCGTCGATCAGATGCACGCCGTCCGGCAGCCCCGCCGCCGCGTCGCGGGCAAAACCGATCGCCTTGAAATACGGACTGTCCGGCGCAAAATAAAGCCCGGCCCGTTCGATTCGATCCAGGATCATGAGTTCCCCTTTCGTTGTTAAAGCAAATGCTGGCCGCTATCGACATAAAGGATCTGGCCGGTGACCGTCTCAGCCTCAAGCAGGAACAAGACCGCCGCCGCGATATCCGCCGGCGAGGGCCGTCGCCCCAGCACCATCGGCCCGGCGTGGTCATGCAGATAATCCTCCCCGCGCCCCGGCGGCGGCAGGACCGGTCCCGGCGCGACCGCATTGACGGCAATCCGCGGCCCCAGTTCCAGCGCCGCGATGCGCGTATACTCGGCGAGCAGCTTCTTTGAAAGCAGATACGGCAGCATCCCCTTCTCCTGCCCCGCCACCCGCCGGTCCAGCAGATTGACGACACCACCCGCGGCGGACTTTCCCGCACGCGCCAGGACCTGCCGCGCGAAGGCGCGTGTCAGGTACATCGGGACAAAGGCGTTGATCCCGATCTCGGCCCCGAGCCGCTCGGCATCGGCCTCCATGAACGCGTCCTTGTTGAACGTGGACGCGTTGTTGACCAGGATGTCCAGGCCGCCGGCAACCGACACGGCGGCCGCCACCATCTGTTCGGCATCGTCCTCGGTTTTCAGCGCCCCCTGCACGCAGAAGGCTGGGGTACCGGATTGCGAAAGCCGCGCCGCCAGAGCCTCGCCCTCAGCCACGGACTGCCGGCAATGCACCACCACCGTGCAGCCACGCGCCGCCAGCGCCTCGCAGATGGCCCGACCGATCCGCACCGCCCCCCCCGTCACCAACGCCCGTTTACCCCGTAAATCCATTTCGACTTTCGACTTTCCAAATTTCGACTTTACCCCCCCCCGCCCCCCTCACCGCACCTGCCGGCTGGCGCGATCCAGTACGTCGCGTTCGCGCCGGGTCAGGCCGCCCATGCCCAGCGCCCGCACCTTGAGCAGTATCCGGTCGACCTCCTGCCAGTCCACCGGCGCATCGTCCGCCACATCCCGCATGACCCGGAATTGCCCGCGCCGCAAGCGCGCCCGCCAATCGCCAAAAAGCCGCGCGAGGTCACTCGATATGCCGCCGCCACGCCCGTAAGAACCACGCGCCAGACGCAGCCCGTAGACGTACCCTGCCGCCCCCCCAGCCAGATGCGCGGCATGGGCAATGCCGCCGGCATCGCTGCGTAAGAAATATAACGACACCCCGCCAGCGATCAGCACCAGCATACGCGTCGAGAGAGTGACCGGCAGCACAAAGAAAACCAGCAGCGTGATTTGCCGGCGCGGATACAACGCCGCGAAAGTGCCCAGCACGCCGAATACCGAGGCGGACGCCCCGATACAGACGGCACCGGAGTCGGCACCGCCACTCAACAGCAGCCAGCCCAGCCCGCCCAGTGCACCGCACGCCAGATACAGCAGCAGGAACCGGCGGCTCCCCAGCCGCTGCTCGATCTCACTACCGAAAAAATACAGCCCGAGCATGTTGCCGAACAGATGCCAGAAGCCGCCATGCAGGAAAGAATAGGTCACCACCTGCCAGAGCATCCCCGAGGCAATCCCCTCACGCGAAAGCCCGAACAGGCGTCCGACCGGCGTGTAGACAACCCCGGTCCGGGGCCAGAGCAGGAACTGTACGATAAAGATGCCGACGGTGATGAAAAGCAACCGGCGGGTGACCAGACCAATACCGCCCACGGCCATCCCGAACCCGCCAAATTTTCTATGCTGCTGCCACATGAAAGCTACCTCAACTCATAAACCAACCGCTTCGGGCCACCCTCGCGCTCGATATCGATCACAATCGCGCTCACACGGTCCTGCACCACCTGGCGGATGAAGAATTCCGCCCGCCCGCGATTGGTCATGGGCAGCGCATTGACCTTGCGCACAACATCACCCTCGCGGATGCCGACCGCATCAAAGAAGGCCTGTTCCCCGACCGCTTGCAACTGGTAGCCCTCGATCGACTCGCCGTCATCGGCGTACAGCGGTCGCATGGAATCAAATACCTGTAGCAGCCGTTCCGGCTCATCCAGCAGTTCCGCGTAGTAGTCCTGCAGCGCCTGCTTCTGAAGTGTCCATACGCCATCGCCGGTCTGCTCGCCAAACCGTGTCCGTCGCCGCTCCGCCGCCGCTTCTCCCGCCTCCGCCTGATCCAGATAGGAACGCGCCACGCCATTGCCGGCTCCGCCAAGCGTCAGCATGCCCTCGACGCCGTCCTTCTCCAGCACGACATGGTCCTCGGCGATGCGCTTGACGCGTACACCGGCCACCACCACGCCTTCCGAGACGATTTCCTGGCGGTTATCCGGCAGGTACGACAACACCCCGCGGCGCAAGGTCTCGGCATTGCCTTCGTAGATGAAGAAGGACCCGGCAAAGCGGAAGTCCGAAAGAAACGCGGCGGTATCCGCGCCAGCGCCCGCGATGGCGGGGCCGCGCATCAAACTGAAATCGGGATTAGCCGAGGACGTTGCCTCGCGCCAGGACGGAGCAACCAGCACGGCATCGGACGCAGGCAGCCGTACGCCGCCCTCGCGGAACACCACTGCCAACAAGACGGCAGCCACGGCAAGGGCAAGCAGCACGCAACCGGATACAATCCCCCGCTCCCAACGGGAGCCTGAAAAAATGTGACTGGCGAAAGTCATAAGCCGGATTCTGTTTCTCCCCCGGCAACCGACTGGCGGCTGCCGGACGTTCGGTCATTTATCTAGTGCAATCAACCCGGAACACCTGCCCGCGATGCGGACGACGAGACGGGCAGCCTCTGGCGTTCCCTATTTGATCTTGCTCCGGACGGGGTTTTCCATGCGGCTGGCCTTACGGCCTGGCCCGGTGGTCTCTTACACCACCTTTTCACCCTTACCCTCCTTCGCAAGACTTCAGCGGGCAAGCCCCCCGAAGCAACGAAGCAAGGCGGTACGTTTTCTGTGGCACTTTCCGTCTTTCCCGCTTGAACGGGAAACCTCCCGGCACTACACCAGGACATCCTGCCCTGCGGAGTCCGGACTTTCCTCCCCCCGCGCCTCGCGACGCGAAAGGCGACCGACCGCTCTCGCCAGTCACAACATCACTCAAACCAGATTCAATATAACATGCGTCCGCAATAGCTGCAAACCACCATTTCCAGCCGCTTGCGCGCATTGTGCTGCTGGTACGGAGGCAACGCCATGTTACACCCGCGGCAGACACCGCCCTCGGACGAGACCAGCACCGCCGAACCGCGTTTGCTGTTCAGCACCGACTCATAGCGCCGCAGCCAGGCGGCATCAACGCCTTCCTTGGCCTTCTCGCGCAGTGCCTGCTCCGTTCTCAATTCGATCTGCAGCCCGGCGATGCGCTCATCGAGAACCGTGATGTCCTCCTGCACCACGGCATTCTCCGCATCCAGGTCCTTGCGCCGCGCCGCCACGTCCGCCCGAGCCGCCTCGATTCCTTCCATGATCTCCAGCTCGCGGTCCTCGTCCCGGCGGATCGCCTTCTCGATCGTCTCGATCTCGGACGACATCGTCTTGAATTCCTTGTTGGTCTTCAGATCCATCTGCTGCGTGCGCAGCTTGGCAATCTTGTCCTTCTTCGACTGCACCTCAAGCTCGTTCTGCTTCAACTCCGCCTGCCGAGCCTGCATGGCCTCCTCCGCCGCCTTGAGCGCAGCGGTATGTTCCCGGAGGCGCTCCAGCTCGCGCTCCTTGCGTGCCGGGATATCCCGCAGCTCCCCCTCGATCCGCTGAATCCGCAGGTCGTGTTCCTGAACCTCAAGCAACTGTTCAATCGTACTCACGCTTCCGCCTTTCAAGCATATGATAACCGTCGGCAACAGGCCATATACAGCACCCGCGCAGCCAATTCTCGTTTGTTCCTGTGATACGGTCTTTGAACATAACCTACCCGTCCACCCACTGTCAACGCAAAGCCGCGCGAAAAGGTAATCAAAAATCAATCAAAGGGCGTGACACTCGAAGAAGAAATATGTTATTGAAAGTGTCCGTACTGTTTAAACAAACCGGATTCTGGTCCTGTTCGCGTGCATAAACGACGGGCACGGAGTGTATCTTTCTCCCCAAAACCCTGGAAACGAGGACCCACATTGCTCACAGAAGAAGAAACCCAACGGGCGGCCGCGCATTTTGATGTTCCCGGTACGCTGGTCGCGGTCATCCCTATCCACAGCGGGAACGTCAACGACACCTTTGTCGCCCACTTTCGCACCAGCTCCGCGGAAACCCGTGTCGTGCTGCAACGGATCAACCGCCGCGTATTCGCCAACCCCGACAAGATCGTCGAGAACATGCTGTGCGTGACCGGCCATATCCATACCCGTCTCGACCGCGAACGCCCGACACACGACCGGATATGGCAGCTTCCGCGCGTTATCCGCACAATCGAAGGCAGCTATGTCCACAAGGACAGCAGCGGCAACTGCTGGCGCGCACTCTCGATGATCGAGTCGGCCACGTCCTACGATATCGCCGAGAACCCTGTCCACGCCGGGGAAATGGGCCGCGTCCTCGGCCAGTTCCACCGCCTGCTGTCGGACTTCGACGCCGATGTCCTGAGCGACCCCCTGCCCGGTTTCCACGTCACCCCCGGCTACCTGGCCCGTTATGACCAGACCCGGACGACCAACGACGCCAAACAACGGATGCAAGTCCCGGAGGCGAGTCAATGGCAGGATTTTATCGAGGAACGCCGCGATTTCAGTACCGTTCTCGAGGATGCCAAATCCGAGGGCATGCTGCACACGCGCGTCATCCATGGCGACCCGAAAGTCAGCAACTTCATGATCGACAACATTACCGGCAAGGGCACCAGCATGATCGATCTCGATACGGTCAAGCCAGGCCTGATCCATTACGATGTCGGCGATGCCCTGCGCTCCCTCTGCAACCCGGTCGGCGAGGAAACCCGCAACCTCGACTCCGTGGTCTTCGACCTCGACCTGTGCCGCGCCTTCATCAAGGGATACCTGGTCGACGCCCGCGACTTCCTCAGCGGGAACGACCGCAAGTATCTCTACGATTCCGTCCGGCTGATCGCGTTCGAACTGGGGATCCGCTTCTTCGAGGACTACCTGGCGGGGAACGTCTACTTCAAGGCGAATTCCGCCGAGCACAACCTGCACCGGGCGATGGTACAGTTCACCCTCTGCCAGCGGATCGAAGCCGCCAAACCCGATATCCAGCAGATCCTGAAAACCGAATTCGGCCAGCATCCCACCGCTAGGCTGTGAATGCTCCGTTTTAACCCGTCATCTCAACATCCAATAACCAGAGGGACTTGCAGAACCCCTCGCTGTGCCCGGCTTCAAGCGGGCACAGCGAGGGGTTTTGCAAGTCCCTCCCCAATCTATCCCTATCCATGCCCGGAAAATCTCGCTACGAGATATTTCCGCCCATTCGATTCACTATTTTCCGGCATTTGCCCCGGAATACAACACCTCATGCAATCCGCAAGTCTGACCCCAATGCCTCCAATGCCTCAATAGAGCCCCTAATTACTTGCAAACAACGATTGACATGACATCCACACATGATGCATGATTTTCTGTATGAAAACATTGGCGACAGTGATTACAGAACGCGGACAGGTATCAATTCCCAGTCAAGTCAGACGGCAACTGAATCTGCACAGCGGGCAGCGCGTCATGTGGGAAGTGCTGACCGATCATGCATGCAAAATGGTCGTTGTCACAGAACCGCATGTGAGCGGTGCGGAAGCGATGCTAGGTTATGCCGCCAAATTCAGAAAACCCAAAACAACGCATGAATGGATGACAGAACTCCGGCAGGGAGATAACGCATGACTTGGGTTGTGGACACCTGCGTTATTCTTGATGTGCTGGAAGGTGACCCGGAATTCGGGCTGGCATCTGCCCGTTTGATCGACAAACTGGCAGTCGAAGGACTTACCGTGTGCCCTGTCAGTTATATCGAGCTTGCGCCCGCTTTTTTGGGAGACAAAGAAAGGCAAAACGAATTCCTGACCGAGATTGGAATCGATTACGCACGATCCTGGGACTGGAGCGACACCCAGCAAGCCCACAAGGCTTGGGATCGCTACGTTAGCAACCGTCGGCAAGACCGAATAACAAAACGTCCGGTGGCCGACATTCTGATAGGTGCCTTCGCTAGCGGACGCAAGGGTCTATTGACACGGAATGAGGATGATTTTCGATCCGTATTTCCAACGCTCAACATAGCCAAACCGTGAGAGTGCAAAGACGACCGACCTTTGAAAACCGCAGAACCAAGACCAACGGAACAAGCAACCCGCACAACCAACCAAATGAAGAATGACGATGACCCAAAGAATGAATGAAGTGTGTATTGTGAAGACTTGATGCCCTCAGGCAACGCCTTCTCTGGACTGCGGTGACTCGTCACCGCTATCAACGGCGGGAGTTCTCACGCCGGATTTTGCAGCATGTTTACACTCACCAAACAACAACGCACCGCGTGCAGCCTGCTCTACCTCACGGCCCTGACCGTAGCCTCGCTGCTACCCTCTACAGCAATGCCCGAGGATATCCCCCTTTTCCCCGGTGCAGACAAGATCATCCACATCCTCATGTACGCCGGACTGGCCGGGCTGCTGCGCTGGACACTGGCCGACCGCCTTCGTGCGCCACTGAAGCTTCTCGGCCTGATTCTTGTCGCCAGCGCCTACGGCCTCCTGCTCGAGATCCTGCAACACACCCTCACCACTCGCAGCTTCGAATGGGCCGACGCCATCGCCAACACCCTCGGCGCCATCGCCGGCACCCTCGCCCAAACAATCCGCCATCCTAGCTAATCTCCTGTTCCCCGGCCCCCCTTTTACCCTCTTCACCGTGATCCCTTCTGTGGTCACCGCCAACCAGAAACCTTAAACCTTTACCCCGGCACCACCCACCAAGAACAAAGCACCAATAACCCGATTATGAAGAGACCCCGACGCACTCAAAAAGTCTCCCACTACCGCATGCAGAACTCGGGCGCTTCCGGGTTTTGTGGGGGGATTTCGTGTTGATGAATTGCTCCTATGGTCTGCTGCGGGATGGGATCGCGTAAGTTTGTCGTTTAAGCGTAACCAAGTAAGAGTGGGGTTAAGAGTGCGACTAAGAACACGGTTAAGTGTAGGGAATGAGCGAAGCGCACACTTTGTCGCCCGCTTACGCCTACACTTCGTCGCCACCCTTAGTTGGTTACGCTTAAACGCCCGACTTAACCGGACTGTCAGAGAGTGTATGCGCATATAGGCTATGAAAAATCCCCCCACAAACCCAGAAGCGCCAGAACTCGCGGCCAACGTTCTCAAAGACCCCTATCACTTTGATTTACTGGGACTTGGAAGAGAGCTCTCCTCGCCCGATACGTAATAAACAACAACGAACCCAAACCAAGCATTAGACACCAAGAGCAAACAGCAAAGAACCAAGCACAAAACCCAGATTATCGATTCTCGAGACGATGACCCCAACATTCGTTGTTGCCCCTCCCGAGCATAAGCCCCCATTCGCTGCGTCCCTCATTCGTTGTTGCCCCTCCCGAGCATAAGCTCCCATTCG
>CAZSRU010000063.1:0-16315 GCA_964609395.1 uncultured Victivallales bacterium | reverse complement strand
ACACCGTCCACAGCCTACGCGGCATGAGTAGCTATTATTATGAGACGCTTAGTAAAAAAGGCGGGCATTGCTGCCCGCCTCGTTGATTGCTTCCGGTAAGGTGATTACCAGCGGCTGCCGCCACGGTCGCCACCACGGTCGCCACCGCCACGGTCGCCACGATCACGGCCACCGCCGCCGCCACCGAAGCCACCGCCGCCACCACCGCTACGCTCGGTGCGGGGTTTGGGCTGCGACTCGTTCACGCGCAGGTTGCGTCCCTGGAACTCCTGCTCGTTCAAAGCACTGATGGCTTTGTTCGCCTCTTCGGCATTCGGCATCTCGACGAAACCGAAACCCTTGGACTGGCCCGAGAACTTGTCGGTGATGACGCGTGACGAAGCCACGCTGCCATACTTCTCGAAGAGTTCACGAAGCGACTGATCGTCTGTCTGGTAAGACAGGTTTCCAACATAGATATCCATAACGATATCCCTCTCTACTGCGTGCCATATACTACACATCTCCGAAATCCTGCACTATGACACGTCATGCGTCGGCTCGGTTCTGGTCATCACTCTATGACCATGTGTAGACACTAGCGTTTCTGGGAAACCGAAAGCGAGAACTTTTTTTTACCGTTTTTTGTTCTAAATGTGAAAGGCCTCCGCTTTCTGGTTGCGCATGGAGGGGAAAACGCGCTATGTTCTTTGAATTTGATTCTTTTGTCCCGAGTCTATAGTCTAGTGTCTATAGTCTATAGTCTCAACCAGGAGCGAGGCATGGCGGTTAATGCGATTGTGAAGTATGGCAGTCCCGTGCTGCGGGAGAAGGCGTCGTCCGTGGCGGTGGTGGATGAGGCGGTCCGGGCGCTGGTTCGCGACATGCTGGCCAGCATGTATGCCGAGAACGGCGTCGGGCTGGCGGCCGAGCAGATCGGGCGCACCGAGGCGGTCTGCGTGATCGACGTGCCGGCGGAGCAGGCCTGCGGGGTCCGGATGCCGCTGGTGCTGATCAATCCGCGGATCGTGGAGGCCGAAGGCGCGCAGGTCGGGCAGGAGGGGTGCCTCAGTTTCCCCGATGTCTACATCAATGTGCGCCGGGCGGAGCGGGTCAAGGCGACCTTTCTGGATACGGATGGCAACGCGCAGACGGTCGACGCCACGGGGCTGCTGTCGCGGGCGATCCAGCACGAACTTGACCACCTCAATGGCGTCCTGCTGGTCGATCACATGTCGCCGGTGCAGAAAGTGGCCAACGCCGGCAAGCTCAAACGGCTCAAGCGGGGAGAGCAGCGTGGGGATTAAGCACACGATTGACCGGGCGGCGGTCTGGCTGGCGACGGGATTCGGGCTGGGGCTCGTGCCGGTGGCCTCCGGCACATTTGGAACGCTACTTGCTCTACCCATCGTATGGCTGTTCTGGGATCACTGGCAGATCGGTGTCGTCTGGCAGGATGTGGTCTTGCAGACGGTGCTGGCGGTCGTGCTCAGCCTGGCGGCCATCCCGGTGTGCAGTGTGGCGGAACGGCATTTCGGGACGAAGGATGACGGCCGAATCGTGGCGGATGAGTATATGACGTTTCCCTTGTGCATGATCGGGCTTCCCTGGAATCCCTGGGTGCTGTTGACGGCTTTCCTGAGTTGTCGTTTTTTCGATATTGCGAAACCGGCGCCGGCGGATCAGCTCCAGCGGATCAAGGGCGGCACGGGAATCGTGATCGATGACGTGGTGGCGTCATTGTACAGTCTGCTTTTCAATCATGTTGTCTACTGGGGTGTCCTGAACAGGCTTCTTGCATCGGGGTGAGGATTGTTGTATTTTCCGGCTAACAGGTGTTGTTTAAACGGAGGGTGAGTCAATGCGGTATATACTGGCGGCGATGGCGATGACGGGGGTGGTGGCGGTGTGCGGGCTTTTCTGCGGCTGCGAGGACAGTCCCGATACCAAGAACGTCGATTCCTACTTCGACGGCAATGCGATTGACGGAGCGGACGACCGGCCCGGCACGACGGCGGCACAGACGCCGATGGCGGTCTCGCCCGCCTCAACGACACTGACCAATAACGGGGAGGTGGCGCAGTTCAACGTCGAAGGGGCCTCCGGCGCGGTGAGCTGGTCGGTCCAGGACATTTCCAAGGGCAGCATCCTGACGCAGGGGCCGGCAGCGGCGACCTATCAGCGTTCCGCTTCCGGCGGCAACGTGGTGATCGCCACCGACAGCCGCGGCAACGCCGCCTTCGCCACCGTATCACAACCGTAGGAGATTCGTCATGGCCGCTCTGAAGTCTTGTGCATGGTCGTTTTCACGGTGCTGCGCGCTGGTCGCGGCCCTGGTTGCCCTGCCGGTGTCCCTGCTGGCGCAGAGCATCTCCGGCACGGTGGTCAACAACTCCACCTGGTTGAACGACGCAGCCCTGCTGCCGCCGCAATGGCATGTTGCCGCGAATCTCGGCACGGTGGTGCCTGGGCAGGGGCGGGTGATGGTGGCGTTATTCCTTTCTTCCGATCTGGAAAACCGGATTGATTCCTTGCCGCTGGCACCGGCGAACATGATCACACTGGTGGATTTGAGCACGATCATCGGCTCGAACTGGGCCTATTCGCTTGGCAACCTGCTCGAAGCGGGTAATTACCGGGTCATTGCCTGGATTGACGGCAACGACAACGGGGTGCACGATGTCGGCGAGCCGCATGGCTATGCGAACGTGCGGATCAGCGGCGAATCGTCGGTCAACAACATCAAGCTCACGATCCGCGAGGATTCCGACCTGGACGGCATGGAGGACTGGTGGGAGGCCCATTGGTTTGGCGACCTGTCGCAGGCGGCGGACATGGACTATGACAATGATGGCCTGAGCAATATCCAGGAATACGACCTGATCCATACCGCCGCGGTGTATGTGCGGCCGGATCACTGGGATACCGATGGCGATGGCATGGATGACGCCTGGGAGGTTTTCTACGGGCTGGATCCGACAAGTGCAGTGGGCGGGAACGGTGCTTCCGGCGATCCGGACGTGGACGGGATCAGCAACATTGCCGAGTATGTCGGACCCGATAGCGTGGGCTGGCGTCGGGATGCCAATCGCGACGGCATTGCCGAATTCACGACCTCCACCGACGCGATGAACCCGACGGACGGCGATTCGGATCGTGACGGCGTAAGCGATGACGACGAGTTCCTGGACGACCTGACGCATCCGGTGCATCCGATGAGCGGCACCAACTTCACGCCCCGCAGCCTGGGTATGAATGTCAACGCGGGTGCAGGGGCGTCGATCACCGATCCGACCGGAAATACCTTCGCGCTCGGCTACGGGGGTGGGACGGTCGAGTGCTGGGTGTACCCGCAGACGGACGGGAATGGTGTGCTGGTCTCGTTCCCGGCGGCGGAAGCGGCCGGTCTGGATCATTTCCGTATCTCGCTGGATGATTTCCGTCCCAAGCTGCAAATCCTGACTGGCGCCGCGGTGCAGGCGACGGTCGGCGGCACCGGTGTCGCCGGTTCGGTCCAGCAGCTTGAGCCGGGGCAGTGGAACCATCTGGCATTTGTCATCGCCCCCGAGAACAAGAGCCTGTCGATCCATCTCAACGGGGTTTTGCTGATCGCGCAGACCGTGCTGATCAGCCTCGACTATGCGGGGACGCCGACGATCTGTCGTGATTTCACGGACGGCTATCTCGATGAACTGCGCATCTGGAGTTACCCGCGTCCGGTCAGCGATATCGAATACTGGGCCAGCCGTTACTACCCGGCCCCGGGGTATGTGCAGCTGTCGGCCGACACCCGCAGCGGGCGGACGGTGCAGATGTACGACTACAGCGATCCGCACCCGCTGATGCTTTACCTGCGGTTCGACGACGGCGGTGACGCGGTCGAGAACTTCGCCTTCCTCAACCACGGGTTGTACCCGTATCCCGATACCTACCGCATCAGCGGCCCGATCACGGCAGCGGTGACGGCCGACCAGGCGGTGCCGATGTTCGGATCCGACGATGCCGACGGTGACGAACTGCCCGAGTGGTGGGTGGATCTGCACAACATGGAGAAATACCAGGAGTACTACACATCCGCCTACGGGCCGGTGCCGGTGTGGTGCCCGGACAATGCAGCCAATCTGCTGGGGTTCGAGTACTACCGTTCATTTGTCGGCTATGCGTCCATCGGAAACCGCACCGGCTGGAACGAGGAGGGCAGCACGGTATTCCACATGCCGAAGACCAGTCCCGATTTCTTCGAGGGCGACAACTCGACCTATACCAAGCATGTCTACCTCTTCACTCAGCCGCGTTCCTGTCCGCTGAGCGTCTACACCCCTGGCATGACCTCGACAGTCGTTTACGTCAACGGCGAGCAGGTGACCACCACCGGCGACGAGGGCAACCAAGGGCAGCAGTACGACGTGGCCCAGTACATGCGGATCGGGCGCAATACCGTGCATATCCAGTGCAAGAGCACGACAATATTGACGAGCTACAATGCCGCGAGCGGGGTGATTGCGGGGCTCCCCTACACGATTTCGGACTATCAGGCCTATAGTGCCGCCGTGACCGACACCCCGCTTGGGTGTGATGAGAATCCTTACCGGTTCAAGGTTGCACGGGGAAAGTTCGATGCGGAACTGACCTGTAACGGGATGCCGGTGATCGTTCGTGGCGACAAGACGCGTGCTGATGCGCGCGCGGCCTGGCATGTGCAACTGTGGAGTTCGCTTTTCGAGTCGGTCAGTCATGTCCCGCTGCCGGATCGTGAACACCGCGATGCACGCTCGAATCCCGATTACGGCGTGCCCCTACATGCCGAGCGCGACAACAACCTGAGCGATCCGGATGTTGCCGATGACGGGCTGGATGCGGTTTACGAGTTCATCTGCGGCACCAATCCGCGCGAGCGCGAATCGAACAACAACGGGGTGTCCGATGGTGATGAGGACTACGACAGCGATGGCCTGGTCAACCGCGAGGAGCAGCGGTTCGGCTCGAGTCCCTGGCTGGCGGATACCGACGACGACGGGCTCCATGACGGCATCGATGTCGGTGACGGGCACCCCGCCCAGTCTCTGAGCCCGCAGCGCAACCAGTCGTTGCGCTTCGGCGGCGGTGCCGGTGATTACATTTCCATACCCCTGCAGCAGCGGTTCGCCCTGGAGAAATGGTCGATCGAGGCCTGGATCCGGCCTGACGCCGACGAGACGGATGGCGGCATCCTGGCCCGGCGCTCGGTCGGGGGCACGGCTGTGAATTACGAGGTCGGCCTCAATGCGGCCAATCGCCCGTATGCACGCTATGTCTCCGTGGCCGGGGTCGAGGTGATCGTCACCGGCAGCGCGGCGGTGGTCGCCGACGGCTTGACGTGGACACATGTGGCGGCGACCTACTACGACCGGAGGCTGAACCTGTTCATCAACGGCACGAATGTGGCCAGCCAGACCGGAGGCTCGTTCCCCGCGCTTTATGCCGGCGGTCCCGTGCAGCAGCGCATCGGTGCCGGCTTCAAGGGCTGTATCGACGAGTGGCGGTTGTGGAGTACCGAGCTGACGCGCGCCCGGATCCTCGCCAACCTGGAGGAGGTTCTCACAGGGCTGGAGCCTGAACTGGTGGCCTACTACCGGTTTGATGATGGCACCAGCCATGATCCGGGATTGCCGCTGGTCGGGACCAGTGCGAACAACGGCACAAACGGGGCGCTGCCAGTGGTGGCCTGGCGATGGGGGCAGGTCGAGGATAACGTGTTGCGGTATGCCTCGGATTGGTGGCTGCAATGGAAGCATGCCGCGTCGTTTGCCGGCAACGTTTCCTTCTCGACCAACCACATCATGCAGGGACCGCCGCAACTGCAGGTGTTTATCGAGAATAATGACGCTGTGACCGCCGGTGCGCGCTGGTCCTACAACGGCGGGGCCTCATGGAACGTGAGCGGTTTTGTCGAGACACATCTCGCCGCAGGCGATTACGATATCAGCTTCAATACCATTGACGGCTGGATCTCGCCCGTCACGCTGCCGCTGACCCTGGTGCGCGGGCAATCGACCATGGCGACCGGCACGTATGTGCGAACCGCTTCGCTGACGGTTATCATCGACAATAACGCCGCGATCAAGGAAGTGGCGACCTGGTCGATCGACGGTGGCGGGACCCGCCGCGGTTCGGGGACGCAGGTGCTCAACCTGGTGCCGGGAGCCCCTGGTTACGATATCCTCTTCTCGGATATTTCCGCGCAAGTTCCCGGATGGGACCGTCCGGCCACGTTCAACGTGCAACTGCTTCCGGGCGAGCCGCGTACGGTTTCAGCGTCCTACACCGCCGTGCAGGGGGCGCTGCAGGTCTCGTTCACCCCGACGAACGCGCCGTCTGCCGCCCGATGGCGTGTGTCCGGCAACACGAACTGGTGGGCGAGCGGGGAAACGGTGACGAACCTGGCCTATGGCGAGCACCTGCTGGAATACAATTCGGTGGCCTGGTGGAAGCCGCCGACCAACGAGACGGTGGTCATCGCCGGTTCCTACCTGCATACCCTCTCGCGGGCCTGGGAGAAGCTGCCGGAACCGTCCACGATCACGGTGACGATCACGCCGCCCGGCGCGATCACGGACGGGGCGTGGTGGGGCGTGAATGGATCATGGTACAGCAGCGGCCAGACCGTGGTGGTCGAGCCGGGGTCGCATGTGGTGACCTACCGCACGGTCTCGGGCTGGCTGAAGCCGATGGATTTGACGCTCGACGCGATCAACGCGGCGGCACAGGCCACCGGGACCTACTACCGGGTGGATATCGCCGGCAGTGCCGAGAACGGCGGGTTCAAGACTCCGTGGGGTATCGCGACCACACCGAGGCTGGTGTATGTCGCCGATTCGGGGAACAACCGAATCCAGGTCCTCGACCGCGTCACCGGAAAGTGGATGACGATCGGCTCGGCGGGTACCGCCGCCGGGCAGTTCAAGCAGCCCCTCGGGGTGGCGCTCGCCCCCAACGGCGACGTGTGGGTGGCCGATACCGGTAACCACCGGGTCCAGCGCCTGAGCAAGAAAACAGGGGCGTGGACGACGTTTGGCACCTATGGCAAGAGCACCGGGCAGTTCAATGCGCCATATGATCTGGCGGTTGATGCCGCCGGCCATGTCTATGTGGCCGATTACCATAATTCGCGTGTCCAGAAACGCCAGGCCAGCGGGGCCTGGTCGGTGATCATCCAGGGCGGCACGCAGGATGGCCGCGTGCGTTATCCGTCCGGGGTGGCGGTATCGGCGGGCGGGAGTCTCTACATTTCCGACTACGATCCGACCGGGGAAGGTTTTTCCGGACGCGTCCAGAAGTTCACCACCGGAGGCGGCTTCCTGGAGCGGTCGGGAACGTCCGAGGTGGAGAACGGGGGGCTCAACCAGAATATGGGGCTGGGGCTCATGCCGGATGGCTCCCTGCTCTCGGCCAACACCTTTGACAACGAGATCCTGGTGCGCGATGGCACGGGCAATTGGAACGCGTTGATCGTCGACGGCGTGGTCAAGCGCCCGCGCGATGTCGATGCCGACACCTGGGGCAATGTGGTCATTGCCGACAGCGGCAACAACCGTGTGCTGATCCTGCCGGCGGACGACGCGGATCGCGACGGGCTGCCGGATGCGCTGGAGGCGACCTACGGGACGCTGCCGGGCACGGCCGACAGCGACGGTGACGGCTTCAAGGACGGCGTCGAGGTGTTGCTGGGGACCGATCCGGCAAACCCGGCCAGCTTCCCGGTGGCCCGCCTGGATTTCGACGGTGACGGGGTCAGCGACTACGGCTGCTACGATGCGACGGGCCTTGCCGGGCTTGTCCTGCCGGGGCAGTGGTTCTTCATGCGCTCCAGGCTCGGGTTCGATGGGTCCACGCGCTTCGGGTATCCTGGGACAATACCGCTGGTCGGCGATTTCGATGGCGACGGGCTTGCGGATTACGGGTGTTACGATCCGAACGGGGTGCCGGGAAGTGCCGCCCAGGGCTCGTGGTACCTGATGACCAGTTCCGCCGGCTTCAAGACCTACGTGTTCGGCTATCCGGGGACCGTGCCGGTGGTCGGCGACTTCGATGGCGACGGCGTCGACGATTTCGGCTGCTATGACGCGAAAGGCATTCCCGGCGTGGTCGCGCCCGGCTCGTGGTACTTCATGATGAGCACGGCCGGCTTCAAGACCGACCGTTTCGGCTATCCGGGCACGGTGCCGGTGGTGGGCGACTTCGATGGCGACGGTCGCGCGGACTACGGTTGCTACGACGATACCGGTGTACGCGGGGTGGTCCCGCCCGGCTCGTGGTACTTCCGGATGAGCACGGCCGGTTTCAAGACGTATACGTTCGGCTATCCGGGCACGGTGCCGGTGGTGGGCGACTTCGATGGCGACGGCACCGACGATTTCGGCTGCTACGATGCGGTCGGTATCTCGGGATCGGTGTCGCCGGGCCAGTGGTACTTCATGAAGAGCGCATCCGGCTTCTCCAAGCTGAGCCGCTTCGGGCATTACGGTGCGGTGCCGGTGATCGGCGACTTCGATGGCGATGGTCGCGACGATCCCGGGTTGTACAACGCGGCAGGCCTGCCGGGGGTGAGCGAGCCGGGGACCTGGAGCTTCCTGCGCTCGTCTGCCGGCCCGGGCAGCACGCGGTTCGGCTACGGTGGTACGGTTCCGGCGACGGGAAATCCGGCAGAATAGGGCGATTCGCCAGGAACGGGAGATCAGTACCATGCCGGAACCGTGTTCAGTCCCCAGCCATGCATCGACGCGGCTGTATATCGTCCTGTTGGTCATGGTGGTACTGGCGGGCGGGTTCTTCCGCCTGGGCGGCCTTTTCCGGGGGCTGGGCGAGAAGGGGTATGTCTATCATCCGGACGCCCCGAAACAGGTGCAGGCCCTGGAACGGTTCCTGGACGGGCGCTATGTCTGGTATGCTGGAAGCTGGTTCTACGACGGCTACCCGTACGGGCTGAACCATGTGGATGCGTTCATCCTGCGTCCCGTGCTGGCCACCCGCGACGCGGCCGCCGGGCTGCTGCGGTCGGATCGCGCACCCGCATGGAACCTGTACCACTGGGCGCGCGTGCTGCGTGTGCTCTACGGAATGATCGGTATCCTGGCCGTGTACACGGTCTGCCGACTGTTCCGTCTTTCCCGCGGTGCCACGCTGTTCGCGGTGGCGGCGGTGGCACTCTCGCCGCTGGCCATCTCGGTGGCGCATACCGCCACCGGGGATATCGGGGTGGACCTGTTCGTCTCGCTGGCGATGGTCGCGCTGGCGCTGCATGGGCGTTATCCAGCGCGCCTGGCCCCCGTGCTGGCGATCGCCTTCTGCAGCGGCATGGCCTTTTCCTGCAAGTACCACGGTATCCTGGCACTGATGTGGGTGCCGATGGTGCTCGGGCTCGAAGCGTTGCATACCGGCCGTTTCAGGCGGATGCTGCTGCACGGGTTCGCCGCGATTCCCGCCGCCGTGGCGGGGATCCTGCTGCTCAAGCCGGAACTGCTGATTGATTTCGACCGTTCCTGGGCGCTGATGGTGAATAATTTCGTCAAGATCAAGGATTACAACGTGTCGGCGGCCTTCAAGGCGTTGCCGCTGTCGGAACGCCTGGCGCAGAGCTGGGGTCATAATCTGCCACGCCTGGCGGATGCGTTCCAGGTGCTGCTGCTGCTGCTGGTCGCGCTGGGTACCTGTCTTTCCGCCTGGCGTCTGGTGGTGGCCATGCGGCGGCGCGCGGCGGTCGCGCCGACGGCGTTCTGCCGCGAGGCGGCGGCGTTTGCGCTGTTCACGTTCCCGTTCGTGGTGATGGTGCTCGCGGTCTCGGGGAAGCCGAGGCTGCACCCGTTCCACTTCTCGTTCGTTGTGCCGGTGCTCGCCGTCGGCGGTGCGCTGCTGGCGTCGACCCTGGGGCGGCGCGCGCGCGCGCAGCGGATCCGGCTGCTGGGCGCGATCCCGTTTGTCGCCGTGCTGGTGCTGATGGCACGCGATGCCCGGCGCGACCATTTCTTCTGGACGCGCGACGACAACAAGTGGGTGGCGGATACCTTTGCCGCGACGGTGTTGGAAACCCCGTTCCGCGGCGAGGACAAGCGCGGGATCAAGCTGCTGGAACTCGAGCCGGAATCGCCGTCGGTCTTCCGTAACCGCCATCTGTGGTCCGTCGGGCGCGCCCCCGGCCTGAGCTACATGAAGGACATGCGCGCACTGCCTCTGCCGGAGACCCCGTATCCGCTCAAGATGGATTACCTGTTCTGCAATGGCCCGCTCTTCCTGCGCAGCGACCGGATGTTCCGTGCCGCCTGCAATGCCGTTGCCGGGCGTGTGCTGGTCTTCACCAATCCGCCGCCGGCGTCGCTCACGATCGGGGTACGCAGTTTCGGTAATCCTGTCGCGGTCACGATCCGTACGGCCGACAAGACGGAACTACCGGTGCTTGCCCCGCATTCGCAGGTGATCACGACGATCCCGGCCAGCGGCTGGCGTCGCAGTGCCTATCGTTACTCCCCCGATCCGCTGTGGCTGTTGCCGCTCACGGTGCTGGCGGGTGCAGGCGATTGCGTGGTCACCGTGCTGGAGACCGATGCCGACCAGGAACGGTTCCGCGTCTTCGGCGGCCAGCAGCAGGCCTATCCTGCAACAATGATGCGCGACCACCGTCCGGAATCGGTGCTGGAGGCGGTTTCGGGTCAGCGCTACGGCTTCTGGCAGGATGCCGGAAGCAGCCAGCGGCACCGGTTCCCCCTGGTGCTGGCGGCGGGTCGTTACCGTGTGCGCCTGCAGGTCACCGCCCCGTCGGCTTGTGAGCTGGTGTTTGACGCGGTCGCGGAAAACGGCGACCGCTACATCGGCGACAGCGCGGGGCGTATCGCCTTGCAGCCTGGCCGGAACATGATCGAGGTCCCGTTTGTCAAGCCGTTTGCTCCGTTGAACGTGACGATCCAGGCCGGATGCGAGGTGCCGGTGCTGCTGGATCTGCTCGAGGTCAAGCCGGATGCCGAGGCGCTGTTTGCCGATTTCGCCGCTTGGTCGGCAGGCACGGCACCGGCCTGGGCGGCGGCAGCCCCTGATCCGGACTCCGCGGTCTTCGAGGGCGGGGCGCGGAAGGCTCATGCGCGGTTTGGTGATATCGTGGAGCTTCGCGATATCCGCCTGCAGGCTCTCGTGCCGCCGGGGCAGCGGACGCTGGCGGTCGCTATGCAAGCCGACCTGCCTGATCGGGCGCTGAAGCGGCTGGGCGAGTATACGCTGTTCCTTCATCTTTATGACGATGGCAAGCGGCAGCGCTACGCCGGTTCGTCGACGCTGGCGGCAGTCTTTGGTTCAGACGTCCCGCGAAAAGGTATCATGTTCGCGCTGCCGGATAATCTGCCGGCGGGGACCTACCAGGCACGGATCGGCATCTGGAATTCACGCACCCGCCTCAACACCCGTCCCCGGCGTGAATCCGGGTTCACGCGCCTCCCGTCCGCGTTGCCGATCGGCGAGATCGTGATCCAGTAACCGTTCAGGCGAATTCCAGGGCGCGCTTACGGTAATGGAGATAGTTCTCGTAGGGGACTTCCTCGGGGACGCCGTGGTCGCAGGTGGGGATGTAGCCGCCACGGGCCTGCATGACCGGGAAGATCCGGTCGACCATCGCATCGATCTCCTTCTTCCCCTGCGCCAGGATGCGCTTGTCGATTCCTCCGGTCATCACCAGGCCCGGATATTGCCTGCCGATCGCCACCACGTCGCAGCCGGAGGCGACCTCGAACGGGCTCATCACGTCCATGCCGAGTTCCTGGTAGACCGGGATCGAGTGCGTCGCCCAGCCGTCGGTATCCACCTGGAAGAACAGATGGCGGGTCTTGTCGAGCTGCCGCGACTTGATGCCGCTGATCAGTTCCTGGTAATACGGCCAGAGGAACTCGCGCATCATGTCCGGCGAGATCAGCGAGCCGTTGTTGTAGCAGATGTCCTCGCCGATGAAGAGCTCGTCGATCGTGACGGCCTGCTGGTGCCGGGTGCAGACAGCCTGGGCCAGCGCCAGCCAGGTCTGCATGCAGTCGTGGATCAGTTCCGGCTCATCACACTTAAGGGTGGCGACGAAGTGTACGGTTAAGGGGGCGGGTAAGTGTAATCGATTCGTATTTCAATTGATCTTTCTTGGTTCATGGTTCGTTAGGTTGCTGGCTGTAGGCGTCGAGGGCGGCGGGGAAGGGGGCGAGCGCCCGCTCGATGATGCCCAGTGACTTGGCGATGGCGATCCCGTAGTTGGTGACCGGCACGCCTGCCGCCTGGCATTTCTCGATGCGTGAAAGCAGGTTGCGCCGGTTGAAGGTGCAGGAGCCGCAGTGGATGACGAGTTTGTAGGGCGTGATATCCTCCGGGAACTCGCAGCCCTGGATGTGGTCGAAATGTAGCTTGCCGCCAACGTACTGGGTCAGCCAGCGAGGGATCTTCACGCGGCCGATGTCGTCGCCGATCTGGTGATGCGTGCAGGCCTCGGCCACGAGGATGCGATCGCCGGTGCGCAGGGTGTCGATCGCCCTGGCCCCCTGTGCAAAGCTGTGCAGGTCGCCCTTCATCCGGGCGAACAGGATCGAGAACGAGGTCAGGCGCACGTCGTCGGGGGTGTCGGCGGCCACCTTGAGGAATGCCTGCGAATCGGTGACCACCAGGGCTGGCGGCTGGCGCAGGCGGCCAAGGGCATCGCGCAGTTCGCGTTCCTTCACCACCATGCAGCAGGCGTCGTGATCGAGCAGGTCGCGGATCGTCTGCACCTGTGGCAGGATCAGCCGTCCCTTGGGTGCCTCGAGGTCGATGGGGACCACGAGCATGACGACGTCACCGGGGTTGACAAGGTCGCCGACGATGGTCTGCTTCTGTAAAAAATCCTCGGGCAGGCAGCCGATCAGCATCTCGCGGAAGCGGTGCCGGCAGTCCTCGGGCTCGGTGGCGGCGACTTCAATGAACGGGAGCTGGCGTGATTGCAGGTCGGCCTTGCGTGTCGCGTCGGGGCGGGCGATATCGGCCTTGTTGAACACGACGGCAACCGGGGTGTGGCGGCGCAGGAAATCGTCGGCGAGCGCCTCTTCGAATGTGCCCCAGTTTCCGTCGTCGGTCACGATGATGGCGATATCCGTGCGGTCGAATACCTGACGCGTCTTCGCGATCCGCTTTTCCCCCAGTGCGCCGACATCGTCGATTCCGGCGGTATCAATGAACACGACCGGGCCGATCGGCAGCATTTCCATCGGTTTCTCGACCGGATCGGTCGTCGTGCCGGCCGTGTCGGACACGATCGAGACCGCCTGCCGGGTAACGGCGTTCAGTAGCGAGGACTTGCCGACGTTGCGACGTCCGAAAAGCCCGATATGAAGGCGCATCCCTTTAGGTGTGCTCTGCATGGACAGTTTCCTTTCCTCCCGGTGATGGCGGGGAACCTAGGCGGGTGACGCTTTCGGGGGTGATTAGCGCTTCGAAATCCTCGCTGTTCATCAGGCCTCGCTGCTCCAGGATAGCACCGATCGGCAGGCCGGTGGCGCGCGACTCGGTCAGCACGGCCTCGGCTTGCTTGTAGCCGAGCGGCGCGACAAGCGCGGTGGCGGTGGCGATCGAACCGCTGGTGTGTCGGGCGCAGGTGGCGGCATTGACCGTCATGCCGCGGATGCAGAGCCGTGCGAAACGGTCGCACGCGGCGGTCAGCAGCGACAGGCTGTCGAGCAGGCTGTCGGCGATCAGCGGCATGAACGCATTGAGTTCCAGATTGCCGAGCGAGGCGGCCTGGGTGAGCGCCAGATCGTTGGCCACGACCCGGATGGCGGCTTGCGTGACGGCCTCCGGAATGACCGGATTGACTTTGCCGGGCATGATCGAGGAGCCGGTCTGCAGCGCGGGCAGCGTCAGTTCGCCAAACCCGGCATCCGGTCCGCTGGCCATCAGGCGGATGTCGCCCGCGCATTTGAGCAGGTTGCTGGCGCAGGCCTTGAGAATCCCGCTGACTTCCACGAAGCTGTCTGTGTTCTGCGTCGCCTCGACCAGGTTCTCGGCCCGCGCGAGCCCGTAGCCGGTCAGGCCGCGCAGGGCATCGGTGACGCGGAAGATATACTCGCGCGGCGCACCGATGCCGGTGCCGATCGCCGTGCCGCCGAGGTTCACGACCCGCAGGCGCTCCTCGCACTTGTACAGGCGCCAGCGGTCGCGGCTGAACGCCTCCGCGTATGCACTCATGCTGCGTCCCATGGTGGTGAGCACCGCGTCCTGCATCTCCGTGCGACCGACCTTGACCACGTCCGCGAACGCTTTCTCCCGGTCCTCGAATGCCTCCTGCAGGGCGATGACCGCCTGTTCCAGCGACCGGACGCCGCTGATGGCCGCGACGCGCAAGGCGGTGGGGTAGGTATCGTTGGTCGACTGGAAGGCATTCAGATCGAGCATCGGGTGCAGGATATCGTAGGAACCGGGCGGGTGACCGAGAATCAGCAGTGCGCGGTTGGTCAGCACCTCGTTGACGTTCATGTTCGTCGAGGTGCCCGCCCCGCCCTGTAGCGCATCGACCCGGATGTGGGTGTCGAGCAGTCCCTCGCGCATCTCGTTGCAGGCCTCCACGATCGCGGCGTAGGTGTGCGTGTCCCAGCGGCCGAGTTCATGGATCGTCTGCACGCAGGCGAGCTTGACCGTGCCGTAGGCCCGGATCAGCCCGGCATGTACCGGCCGCCCGGCCATGGGCGTGTTGTCCATGGCCCGGCAGGTGTGGATGCCGTAAAGCGCCCAGGCGGGGATGTCGTATTCCCCGAGGGCGTCCTTTTCTTTCCTGGTGGCGGTCATATCAGCAATAGACGTCGTGTTTACCAGCCTTTACCTGGTCAAGCAACGTTTGCGAGCGCCGCGCCGCCTCGGGCGGCATCCCGGCGATCGTACGGGTAATCAGGGCCTCCCCGATGGCGCGGGTCTCGGGCGAGGCATAGTCCATCAGATACTCCTCGAATGTCGAGATCGCGTTCGGTGCGCAGTGCAGTTTGATCTCGCCCGGCTTGGCCAGGTCCATGAAATCCGCGCCCGTGCGTCCGAGCCGGTAGCAGCCGGTGCAGAACGAGGGGATATAGCCCAGCTCGGCAACCGAGCGGATGACCTCGTCGAGCGAGCGATGGTCGCCGAGCGAGAACTGGCTCGAATCCATTTGCTCGTCCTCGGCATAGCCGCCGGGGTTGGTACGGCTGCCGGCGGAGATCTGCGAGACGCCCAGCGCGAAGGTCTCGCGCCGCATGTTCGGGGTCTCGCGGGTGGACATGATGATGCCGGTGTAGGGGACCGCCAGCCGCAGGATGGCGACGATCTTGCGGAAATCGATATCACTGACCGGCTTTGGCGGGTGGCTGGCGAGATCCGCGCCCGTGGCCGGCTCCAGCCGCGGCACGCTGATCGTATGCGGTCCGACGCCGAACGTCTGCTCCATGTGGGCGATATGCTGCATCAGGGCCAGCAGCTCGAAGCGCCAGTCCGCCAGCCCGAACAGCACCCCGATACCGACATCGTCGATCCCCGCCTCCATCGCGCGGTCGATCGCCGTGATACGCCAGTCGTAGTCGCGCTTCTTGCCGCTGACATGCACATTCGCGTAGGTCTCGTGATGGTAGGTTTCCTGGAAAATCTGGTAGGTGCCGATTTTCGCCGCCTTGAGTTGCTTGAACTCCTCCACACTGAGCGGCGCGACGTTCACGTTCACGCGTCGGATCTCGCCGTTGTCGTGCTTGACGCTGTAGACCGTCTCGATGGCATCCAGGATGTACTGGAATCCCTGTTGCGGATAGGATTCGCCCGCGACCAGCAGGACGCGCTTGTGGCCCTGGTCGATCAGGATGCGCGTCTCCTGGGCGATCTCCGCACTGGTCAGTGACCGGCGCTTGATGGCGGTATTGCGGGCACGGAAGGCGCAGTAGAGGCACTCGTTGCCGCAGAGGTTGGATACATATAACGGCGCGAACACCACCAGACGCTGCCCGTAGATCTCGTCCTTGATCGTGCGGGCGGTCTCGAACAGCGATGCCATCTGTTCCGGGTCGCTGATGGTGCACAGTGCGGCCACCTCGTCGGCACTAATGCCTTTCATCTCGCGGGCATGCGCAAGGATCGCGTCGATCCGGCGGGCGTCCGGGGCCGTACCGCGGTTTAAGGTTTTGAGAATCTCGTTTTCATTGATGAACATGGCAATACACCTTCCACGGGTTAAGTTTTCGCGAACGTAGGTGATGCTACTAAACCGATGCGGTTTTGTCTGTAATGAATTCTGCGCCACGGAATCGGTGGGTGTGATTTTGTTTCGTTGCGCCGTTTCGGGGGAATAATACAAAAACAAAAC